>JAQBEX010000070.1:0-21988 GCA_032123675.1 Actinomycetes bacterium | reverse complement strand
ATGACGAACGGAGTGGAGAGCCCAATGTTCGAACGGTTCACCGATCGTGCCCGACGTGTTGTGGTGCTCGCGCAAGAAGAGGCGCGGATGCTCAACCACAACTACATCGGCACTGAGCACATCCTGCTCGGGCTGATCCATGAGGGCGAGGGCGTTGCCGCGAAGGCCCTCGAGAGCATGGGGATCTCCCTGGAGTCCGTGCGCCAGCAGGTCGAGGAGATCATCGGACAGGGCCAGCAGGCTCCGAGCGGTCACATCCCCTTCACCCCGCGCGCCAAGAAGGTCCTCGAGGTGTCGCTGCGCGAGGCGCTGCAGCTGGGCCACAACTACATCGGTACCGAGCACATCCTGCTCGGGCTGATCCGCGAGGGCGAGGGTGTCGCTGCCCAGGTGCTGGTCAAGCTGGGCGCGGACCTGAACAAGGTCCGCCAGCAGGTCATCCAGCTCCTGTCGGGCTTCCAGGGCAAGGAGCCCGCGGCGGCCGGCCCCGGAGGCGGCCCCCAGGAGGGCACGCCGTCCACCTCGTTGGTCCTCGACCAGTTCGGGCGCAATCTCACCAAGGATGCCCGGGAGAGCAAGCTTGACCCGGTGATCGGCCGCGAGACCGAGATCGAGCGGGTCATGCAGGTGCTGTCCCGGCGCACCAAGAACAACCCTGTCCTGATCGGCGAGCCGGGCGTCGGGAAGACGGCCGTCGTCGAGGGCCTGGCTCAGATGATCGTCCGTGGCGAGGTCCCCGAGACGCTCAAGGACAAGCACCTCTACACGCTGGATCTCGGCGCCCTCGTGGCCGGGTCGCGCTACCGCGGTGATTTCGAAGAGCGCCTCAAGAAGGTCCTCAAGGAGATCAAGACGCGCGGCGACATCATCCTGTTCATCGACGAGATGCACACGCTCGTGGGGGCCGGCGCCGCTGAGGGGGCCATCGACGCAGCGAGCATCCTCAAGCCGATGCTCGCCCGCGGCGAGCTGCAGACCATCGGCGCGACCACCCTTGACGAGTACCGCAAGCATGTCGAGAAGGACGCCGCCCTCGAGCGCCGCTTCCAGCCGATCCAGGTGCAGGCGCCCAGCGTCGCGCACACCATCGAGATCCTCAAGGGCCTGCGCGACAGGTACGAGGCCCACCACCGGGTCTCGATCACCGATGCTGCGCTGGCGGCGGCTGCGCGGCTGTCCGATCGGTACGTGTCGGACCGCCAGCTGCCCGACAAGGCCATCGACCTCATCGATGAGGCCGGCTCCCGGTTGCGGATCCGCCGGATGACCGCCCCGCCGGACCTGCGGGAGTTCGACGAGCGCATCGCCACGGTTCGTCGGGAGAAGGAATCCGCGATCGACGCCCAGGACTTCGAGAAGGCGGCGTCGCTGCGCGACCGCGAGAAGGTCCTGCAGGTCGAGAAGGCGCAGCGCGAGAAGGAGTGGAAGGCCGGCGACATGGACGTCGTGGCCGAGGTCGATGACAAGCTCGTGGCCGAGGTGCTGGCCCTGATGACCGGCATCCCCGTGACCGACCTGTCCGAGGACGACGCCCAACGTCTGCTGCGCATGGAGGACGAGCTGCACAAGCGGGTCATCGGCCAGCAGGACGCGATCCACGCGCTCAGCCAGGCGATCCGGCGCACCCGCGCTGGGCTGAAGGACCCCAAGCGCCCTGGTGGATCGTTCATCTTCGCCGGGCCCTCAGGCGTCGGCAAGACCGAGTTGAGCAAGACCCTGGCGGAATTCCTCTTCGGTGATGAGGAGGCCCTGATCGCCCTGGATATGAGCGAGTACTCCGAGAAGCACACGGCCTCACGGCTATTCGGATCGCCGCCCGGATATGTCGGCTACGAGGAGGGTGGACAGCTCACCGAAAAGGTGCGCCGCCGGCCCTTCTCAGTCGTTCTGTTCGACGAGGTCGAAAAAGCCCACCCGGACATCTTCAATTCGTTGCTGCAGGTCCTCGAGGAGGGTCGTCTCACCGACGCCCAGGGTCGGGTGGTCGATTTCAAGAACACCGTGATCATCATGACGACCAACCTCGGCAGCCGCGACGTCAGCAAGGGCCAGATGCTGGGCTTCGCCGGCGGCAACGAGGACGACGAGTACGAGCGGATGAAGGCGAAGGTCCAGCAGGAGCTCAAGTCGCACTTCCGCCCCGAGTTCCTCAACCGGATCGACGACATCGTCGTGTTCCACCAGCTCACGCGCCTCGAGATCATCCAGATCGTGGACCTGATGGCCAACCACCTGGAGGAGCGGCTCAGGGAGCGCGACATGGGCATCGAGCTGACCCAGGCCGCCAAGGAGCTCCTCGCTGAGCGTGGATACGACCCGGCGCTGGGCGCTCGACCGCTGCGTCGCACCCTGCAGCGTGAGGTCGAGGACGCCCTGAGCGAGAAGATCCTCTTCGGCGAGCTGCGGCCGGGCCAGATCGTCGTGGTTGACGTTGAGGGCTCCGGCCCGAGCGCGACGTTCACGCTCACGGGCGCTGACAAGGTGGTGCTCCCCGATGCCCCTCCGGTGGAGGCGGCAGGCGCCCCCGGCGACCAACCGGAGAGTTGATCTGACGTGCATCGGCCCGCATACCCCCAGGATTCGGGGTGTGCGGGCCGAAGCACGTCCGGCGGGGCGCTACCGTTGTCCCCGTGAGCACGGTCAAGAACCCCGTCGGGCCTGAGCCGCCCAACACCTACTGGCGTCGTCGTGCAGCCGTCCTCGGGGTGCTGGTGGTCATCCTGCTGCTCGGATGGCTGCTCCTGCGCGCGGTGTTCGGCTCGAGCGCCGAACCGGAGGCCCAGGCCCCCAGCGCGTCGCCGAGCGCCGTCTCGACAGCGTCGGCCGCACCAGAGGCCTCCGCCGACGCGTCACCGCGCGCGTCGGCCTCGCCGGACACGCCCGCGAGCCCCAGTCCGACCGCAAGTTCGACGTGCTCGGAGGCCGATGTCGAGGTCGGGGCCGCAACGTCGGCGTCCTCGACGAGCGTCGGGGCCGGCATGGGGCTGACCATGACGGTCACGAACACCGGGGACGCAGCCTGCAACCGCGACGTCGGCGCGGGCGCCAACGAGTTGCGGATCACCTCGGGTGCAGCGCTCGTCTGGTCCTCGGACTTCTGCCGTCCGTCGAGCAAGTCCGACGTCGTTGCCCTGATGCCCGGCGAGCCGTTCACGACCTCGGTCACGTGGTCCGGCACGGTCACGGCGGAGGACTGTCCGGCCGACCAGCCGCTGGCCCAGCCCGGGACCTACAAGGCGCAGGCCCGCAATGGGGACGTGACCTCCGAATTGGTGACCTTCACGGTCGGGTAGCGGACCTTCGCGGTGCAGGGCCGGTCCAGACGGGCGACCCGCTGACGTGGGCACGCGGTCCCGGCCGAACCCCGCGGGCCGTACCGGGTCAGACGTAGCGCTCGAGGATCGAGGATTCCGCGAGCCGGGACAGGCCCTCGCGGATGTAGCGCGCACGGTTCTCGCCGATCCCCTCGACCTGTTGCAGGTCCTCCACCGTGGCGCCGAGGAGCGCCTGCAGGGTTCCGAAGTGGTCCACGAGTCGGTGTCGGACGGACTCGGGTACCCGCGGCACGCGGGACAGCACGCGGTGCCCCCGTGGGCTGACGTTCGTCTCCAGCCCGTCGGTGCTCGCCGGGTACCCCAGCGCGCGGGCCACGGAGGAGAGGTCCAGCAGGTCGGTCGGTCCGATCAGGTCCAGGGCGTCCATCGTGTCCGACACGGTGCGAGTGCGCCGCGAGGACTTCCGGCGCGGCTGGTAGTCGCGGACGACCAGCTCCCGATCGCTCTCCACCCCCGCCACCAGCTCCGCCAGCTGCAGCGACACGAGCCGCCCCTCGGTGCCCAGCTCAAGGAGGTAGGCCCGGATCTCGCTGGCGATGTGCCGCACCATCTCCAGCCGCTGGAGCGTTGCGCACACCTCGCGCACGGTGACCAGGTCCTCGATCTCGAGCGCGGACAGGCTGCGCGAGACCTCATCGAGGCGCTGCTTGTAGCGCTCCAGGGTGGCCAGGGCCTGATTGGCCCGGGACAGGATCGCCGCAGGATCCTCCAGGACGTATCGGCGACCCTTGAGGTACAGGGCGATGATGTGCATCGACTGGCTGACGCTGATCACCGGGAAGCTGGTCTGCCGTGCGACCCGGTCGGCGGTCCGGTGGCGGGTGCCGGTCTCCGACGTCGGGATCGCCGGGTCGGGGACCAGCTGTGTGGCGGCTCGCACGATGGTGGAGGTCGACGAATCGATGACCACGGCGCCGTCCATCTTGGACAGCTCCCGCAGCCGGGTCGCCGTGAAGTCGATGCTCAGCGGGAACCCCCCGCTGGCGATGGCATCGATGCTCTTGTCATGGCCCAGGACGATGAGCGCCCCGGTCCGGCCACGCATGATGCGCTCCAGGCCGTCGCGCAGCTCGGTGCCCGGTGCCACCCGGGCCAGCGCTGCCGCCAGCTCTGGGTCGATTGCTGCCATGAATGCTCCGTGTTCGTGTGCTCCCCAGAGGAGTGTAGGTGAATTGGGACCGGGTGGCGGCGTGCGAGAGTTCTGGTCGCTGGGCAGCGATGTCAGCTGGCCGGGGTAGCGTCGCGACCATGGCTCCCAGCAGTGCGTTGCGGTCGACCTTCAGGTGTACGGAGTGTGGGTGGCGGGCGACCAAATGGGTGGGTCGGTGTGGCGAGTGCCAGTCGTGGGGAACCGTGTCAGAGGCCGGCGGCACCGGTCGTGGCCCGCGGGCCGGTGCGGTCACTGCGGCCGCACAGCCCATGACCGACGTCGACCTGAGACGGTCGGCCGCCAGCCCGACTGGCATCGCGGAGCTGGACCGAGTCCTGGGCGGCGGGGTGGTGCCCGGAGCGGTCATCCTGTTGGCAGGCGAGCCGGGGGTGGGCAAGTCGACCCTGCTGCTGCAGGTGGTGGCGGCGGTCGCGGCTCGCGGCACCCGGGCGCTGTACGTCACCGGCGAGGAGAGCATCGAGCAGGTGCGCGCCCGGGCAGAGCGGGTGGGCTCGGTGAGCCCGGAGGTCTTTCTGGCCGCCGAGTCCGAGGTCTCCGCCGTCGTCTCCCACGTCGAGCAGGTCGCGCCGAGCCTGATGGTCGTCGACTCGATCCAGACCATGACCTCGGCTGGCGTGGACGGCGTCGTGTCCGGGGTCAGCCAGGTGCGCGAGGCCACCTCGGCCCTGATCCGCCTGGCCAAGGAGCGCGACATGGCCTGCATCGTCGTCGGGCACGTCACGAAGGACGGTGGCATCGCCGGGCCGCGCACGCTTGAGCACCTCGTCGACGTCGTGCTCTCGTTTGAGGGTGACAGGCACGCGCGGCTGCGGATGGTCCGGGCAGTGAAGAACCGCTACGGGCCCACCGACGAGGTGGGCTGCTTCGAGCTCGGGGATGAGGGGCTGATCGGGCTCGCCGACCCGAGCGGTCTGTTCGTCAGCGACCGGACCGAACCCGTGCCCGGGACCTGCGTGACCGTCGCACTTGAGGGCCGGCGCCCCCTGCTGGCCGAGATCCAGGCCCTGGTGGTCCCAGCGGCAGGATCGGTCCCCCGCCGAACCACCTCGGGGATGGATTCCTCCCGGATCGCCATGGTGCTGGCAGTCCTTGAGCGCCGCGAGGCCGTTGCGTTGTCCAGGCTGGACACCTACATCGCACCGGTGGGGGGTGCACGGCTGGTCGAACCTGCGTGCGACGCGGCCGTCGCCCTGGCCGTGCATGGGTCGGTGCGTGACATGTCGGTTCCGGTGGGATGGGTGGCCATCGGCGAAGTGGGCCTGGCTGGCGACGTGCGCCGCGTGCCCGGAGCACGCCAGCGGGTCCTCGAGGCGGCCAGGTTGGGGATGACCGATGTGATCCTGCCACGGGCGGACGTCGGGACCCTGCGCGACGTGGGGGTTCGGCTGCATCCTGTCGAGGACCTGTCCGAGGCGGTGCGTCTGATGCCCTGGTCGCGGCCGGACCTCGTGCGTCAACCCGCGGGATCCGGGCCCAGGGCGTTGGCCGTGGTCCCTGAGCTGTAGCCCGATCAGGGCCGGGATGTGCCGGCTCGACGCGTGCGGCTACCCACGGTCGCGGTCGGCGCCGGCAGCGGGGTGTGGCGCCAGGCCAACGATCGGCAGGCTCCGGTCGGCCAGGACCTGCAGGGCCATGGATCGGGCCGCGCAGTGCTCACTGAGCACCTCGTAGGCCGCCGGTCCCATCAACTCCACGAGCTCATCACGGCAGGAGAGGTACACCGGCTCGCTGCCCACATGGGCGGTCGGGGCGGTCGTGCAGTACCAGTCGAGGTCGTGGCCACCCTCACCCCAGCCCCGTCGGTCGTACTCGGCGATGACGACCACATGCAGCGACGTCCCATCAGGGCGCGCCACCTCCTCGTAGGTGCGCCGGATCGGCAGCTGCCAGCAGACCTCCGGCTTGGTCATCGTGATCGGGACCCCGTCGTCGAGGGCCATCCGATGCAGGGCGCATCCAGAGCCACCGGCGAATCCGGGTCGGTTGAGGAAGATGCAGGCACCGTCGACGACGCGCGTCTTGGCCTCGCCGTCGGCATCAATCTCGATCACCCCATCGGCACGTCCCGTGGGACGCAGTTGCCACTGGGCTGAACTCAGGTCCTGAGCCAACCGGGTGGTGCGATCACGGTCCTCCTCATCGGAGAAGTGAGCGCCCAGGGTGCAGCAGCCGTCATCAGGCCGGTCGGAGTAGATGCCCTGGCAGCCGTTGCCGAAGATGCACGTCCAGTTCGAGGTCAACCACGTGAGGTCGGCCCGGAAGACCACCTCTACGTCCGAATCCGAGGCGTCGGGGTCCGGAAACTCGACCCAATGCCGCGCACCACCCAAGGGCACTTCCACCATGGGCTCAGCGTAGGGCGTCCGCGGGACCTCAACCTGCGGGCGTGCTCTCCGGCTCGGGATTCAGGGCTTAGGCTGGGAGGGTGCCAGCACGTCAGGGGAAGGACCCCGAGGGGAAGACCCCGGAGGCGCCCGGACTGCCGGAGTCGGTCCCGGGGCCGGCCCCCGCTCGCCGCCGAGGTCGATCGGCCGCGAAGGTGAAGCCTGAGCCAGAACCGGCTGACGATGCGACGGTCGTTGAACCCGCCGGAGCGCCCCGACCGCGTCCGACCCAGGGCCGCACGAGCTCAAAGTCGACTGTGCCCAAGAAGAAGCCGGCTCGTCGCAAGCCCCCGGCCCGGGCATCGCTGACGATCACCGAACCCGAACCCGAACCCGAACCCGCACGCGAACGTCCCGTCGTCCGGGTACCAGCGGCCAAGGTCGCCCTGTCCACGGCGTCGGTCTATCCGGAGTCCACGGCGGCGGCGTTCGAGATCGCCCGTCGGCTGGGGTACGACGGGATCGAGCTGATGGTCTTCACCGATGCCGTCAGCCAGGACCCCGAGGCTGTTCACGCACTGTCGGACTACTACGGCGTGCCGATCCTGGCCGTGCACTCGCCCTGCCTGCTGGTGACCCAACGGGTGTGGAGCACCGACCCGTGGGCCAAGCTGCAGCGCTCCCAGCAGGCCGCCGAGCGGCTGGGCGCATCGACGGTCGTGGTGCACCCGCCGTTCCGGTGGCAGCGTGACTACGCCCGGGAGTTCGAAATCGGCCTGGCCAGGATGTACGACGAGACCGATGTCGTCTTCGCTGTGGAGAACATGTATCCGTGGCGGGCGCGCAACCGCGAATGGGCGGCCTACCAACCGGACTGGGATCCACGCAATCAGGACTACCCGAACGTGACGCTGGACCTGTCGCACACGTCCGTGTCAGGGACCTCCGCGCTCACGATGGCCGGGGACCTCGGCGACCGGCTCGCCCACATCCACCTCGCCGACGGCACGGGGCTTGCCCGCGACGAGCACCTGGTCCCCGGGCGGGGCGACCAGGAGTGTGCCGGTCTGCTCGAGGGTCTCGCCCAGCAGGGATTCGCCGGGACCGTCGTCCTCGAGGTCAGCACCCGCAGGGCGGCCAACCGGGCCGAGCGCGAGGCCGATCTGGCTGAGGCGCTGGCATTCGCACGCCTGCACCTGGCCGCGCCACTCGCCGTGCCCGTGGATGGGGTCCGGCCCTAGTCTGGGGCCTGTGAGCGAGGATCCGCGGGACGCACTGATCTCAGTGGCGCGCGACATCGTGGCCAGACGTGGCTATGTGGGGCTGTCGATGCACGCGGCAGCCGGAGCAGCGGGGATGACCGAGGATGTCGCCCGACGCTACTACCGCAACCGCGACTCGCTGTTCGCCGCGGCGATGCGCCTGCCGACGGACCCGGTCTCGGCCATCCCGGCGCTGGTCGCGCCCGGAATCGAGGGGATGGGCGAGCGACTCGTCCGTTTCACCCTCGACACGCTGCGGGACCCGGATGTCCGCGACGAGTTGATCTCGCTGGCCCGCACCGGCTCCACGGCCGGACACGCCGTCGCCGGCTTGCAGGACTTCATCGAGATCGGCGTCGTCGACCGAGTCGCCGGGATGATCGGCATCCCGGACGCCCGGATGCGCTCGGCGCTCATCACCAGCTACCTCGTCGGGGTCGCGACGATGCGCTACGGAGTGCGTCTGGAGCCGCTGTCCTCCGCCAGCGATGAAGAGGTGATCCGCATGGTCGCCCCCGTCATCCAGGACCTGCTCGACCCGCGCCGGCCGATCGCCGGATCGGATCGTGCCCGGGCCCGTTCCCGGACCTCCGATGAGCAGTCGGGCGCTGGTGCGGCCCCGCCGGTTCGGAGCTTCGATCCCGATCCTGCCGCCACCCGCGCCGCCCAGGCCGCACGGATCGCCCAGGAGGTGGACGCGCTCCGACGGGGCGAGCAGTCGCGCCCCGAGGCAGGCCGATCCCGTCGCACGGAGGCGTCGAAGCCGAGTTCCAGGGCCCGCTCGACCAGCACGACCGGGACGACGTCGACGTCGCAGACGGCGGGCAAGTCCCCAGCAGGCCGCACGGGTGCGGCTGCCGGGGCCCAACCCGACACAGCGGCGGCCCCGGCCAAGCGGGCCCAGGAGCAGCCCGCAGCCACGAGGTCGGCCGCGAAGAAGCCAGCCGGCACAACGCCGGCCACTGCCGAGTCCGCGGCCGCCACGCCGGCCCCGAAGACGCCGGCGGGCACGAAGAAGGCGGCCACCAAGAAGGCGGCCACCAAGAAGGCGGCCGGTTCAGCACGTTCCGCACCGGCCCAGGACGGCCCGAAGCACGCGAAGTAGGGAAGGCGCCGGGTCCCTCAGCGGCCCTCGAACTCTCGGGCGACCTCCGCGGTGGCGGCCTGGTCGACGAGTCCGAGCTGCCAGGCCACGGTCACCGCCTCGACGGCGTTGTCCACGTAGTACATGGGCAGGCCCTCCTCGCGCAGGGCCGCTGCCCGCTCGGAGACCTCCGCGGTGCGCTCGGGCAGGTGGGATCCGACGTACACGAGGATCATGGCCCGGATCCGGCCCGGGTACTCCCGGGCCATGATCTCGTAGGTCTCCGGGTCTCCCTGTCCGACGTCGCCGATCAGGATGAACGAGTACTCGGGCATACCGTCCAGGAGTGCTCGGATGGTGCTGCGCTTGTGCTCGCGGCCGTCTCGCATGATCCGGTCCGAGGTGGGCCCCCAGTCCGTGAGGAACAGTGGACCTCGGGGGAATCCATGCATGGTGGTGAAGGCGACCAGGTAGTCGTAGAGGTTCCACGATCCTGTCGACACGTAGAAGAACGGCACCCCGTGCCCGGGTCCGTTCGCGCGGGCCAACCCGGCGTAGAGAGTGGACATGCCTGGCACCGGCTTGCGATCGGCGACGTCGCGCAGCAGCGTCCGGCCGGCTGCCATCCACCTCTGGGTCAACCCGGTCTTCATGATGGTGTCATCGATGTCGGAGACGACAGCCAGGCCCCCACGGGGGTCCGGGACGAGCACCCGCCCGGTGGTGTGCGTCACGGATCCCGAAACGGGGTCCAGGTCCATGACGTGCCAGCCGGGCGACAGCGGCCCGACGGCGAGCTCGATGTGCAGGTAGCCGTCGGCATCGCTGGTGAACTCCCCGGACACCTCGCCGATGGAGGCGCTGACCGTCACGTCGGCGATGGTCAGCACCGTGAACCGGCGCAGGTTGGCGCGCAGCGTGCGGCCCATGCCCATCGGCATGTCGCCGACCGTGAACAGCGGCTTCTCGATCGTGCGAGCCGTCAGGTGCGCCACGCCGTCTGCGTACCATCCCCGGTAGGGCACGACGACGGTTGGGCGCAGGGCCTGGCGGCGGGTCTTGTACTGGATCCGCCCCGTGTTCAGCGACTTGTCGACGTTCTGAGCGACGGCGACCCAATCAACGTCCTCGATCGCACCGGCCACTTTCGCCTCAGCTCCGCGGAACGCTGCAGCGAATGTGGACGCGCCCGGAAGTCCGGACAGCTCGGGGATGTTCACATGCCCTGCCTCTCCTGTGGTCACGGCAAGGCTACCGGCCGGAGCGCGCTGCTGGCGAGCACGCAGTGCCTGCTGCTCCCGAGCGTGCTCCGGTGCGACGAGCGCACCTGCCCCCGCGTAGCCTTCGCGGCGGAGGTGTGTTCAGCCATGGTGGATGTGAGTGGCGTCATCAAGCTCGTACCGACCCGGGACTCGATCGTCGCGGCGCTCGATGGTCTCCCGGCCGCCCAGGGGGCGATCAGCCCGTTCGTGCCGGGGGAGACGGTGGGGGCGGCTGTGCCCGTCGTGGAGGACGTGATCCTGGCGGGCATGTCGGCCTCGATCGCCTACCTGCCCGCCACCGACTCCACAGCGTCAGCGCGGTTGGTCCACATGGCCACGATCGATGCCCTGGACTCGGCCCATGTGGCCGAGGGCTCGGACCTGATGGTCGACCTGGCTGCGCTGGGCCTGTCCCGGGGGGTGGATCAGGCCCAGATCGTCGCTGACCTGGCGGCCCTGTGCGCAGCCGCTGAGCAGGTGGGCATGACCGTGACCGTCGCCGGCTTGGCGCACGAGCACCTCGACGCCGCTCTGGCGGTCCATTCCGCTGTTGCCGCCGAGCATCCGGATCTCGGCATGACCGTGTCGGCGAACCTGGTGCGCTCGGAGGCGGACTGCGGTGATCTGGCCCGACGAGGTTCCCGGGTGCGCTTGGTCCGGGCGGAGACGGCCGAGCCCGAGGGGCTTGCCTTCACCGATGCCCACGAGATCGACAAGGCCTACGTGCGCTGCACCCGACTGCTGATGGCGATGGACAGCCGGATCATCGTGGCCACCCATGACCCGCAGTTGATCGAGATCGCCTCAGCACTTGCTGTGCGCTCGGATCGTGACCCCGCGGGCTTCTCGTTCCAGTTCCGGCTCGGAGTTCGTCCAGAAGCCGCCGAGGAGCTGGTCTCCACCGGCGCTCGGGTCGGGATCCTCGTGCCATTCGGGCCGAATTGGGCCTCCTACGTATCCACCCGGATCGCGCTGCGGCCGAACTCCGTGTTCCAGGCGGCCCGTGCCGCACTCGGCCGGTGACCCGGGTGTCCTCGCACCCCCGGATCGCCATGCTCGGGACCGGCCGGATGGGCGAGGCTGTCCTGGCGGGGATGATCCAGGCGGGCTGGGATCCCGCCCTGATCATGGGGGCCGAGGCGCATGAGCCGACCGCCCGCGCGGTCCATGAACGCCGCGGTATTGAGTTCCGCCCCGCGGTCGAGGCCGTTTCCGGTGCGGCGGTCGTCGTCGTCGCCGTCAAGCCGCATCATGTCGCCGGTGCCCTCGACGCGGTTGCCGCGTCCCTGCCTCCCGGTGCCACAGTGGTCTCCCTGGCCGCCGGGATCTCCACCGCCACGCTGGCCGCGCATCTCCCGCCCGGGACGCCTGTGGTGCGGGTGATGCCCAACACGCCGGCACTCGTGGGTGTGGGCATGTCGGTGATGTCGCCCGGCCCGGGGTGCCCCCCGGAGTCCCTGGAGCTGGCTGAGCGGATCCTGGCGGCGGTCGGCGAGGTCCGCATGGTCCCCGAATCGCAGCAGGATGCAGTCACGGCTGTGAGCGGTTCCGGTCCGGCCTACGTGTTCTACCTCGCCGAGGCCATGATCGATGCCGGCGCGCAAGTCGGGCTGCCGCCCGAGCTGGCCCGGGACCTGACGGTCCAGACCCTGCTCGGCGCCGCCACGATGCTCCGCGACGCCGACGCGAGCCCCGCGGTCCTCCGTGCGAACGTCACGTCCCCGGGGGGAACGACCGCCGCAGCGGTGCAGGTGCTCGATGATGCTTCGGTCAGGGCCACCGTCGCGGACGCCATCCGCGCGGCCCGGGACCGCTCGGCCGAGTTGGGCCGCTCCTGAGAGCGCGGTCGCAGCAGTCCGATCACAGCAGGAGGGGCGACACCTCGTCCTCCGGCCCGCAGACCACGAGCACGTCATCCTTGTGCAGGATCAGGTCCGGGCTGGGCAGCTCCGGCATCCCCAGCCCCCCGCGGCTGACGGCCAGGACGAGGATCCCCTTCTCGTTGAGCTCCCGGGCCTCGGCGAGCGGGTGGCCCTCCTGCGCCGCGCTGACCGGCAGAGCGGCGTAGGCGAGTCCATCCACCGTGGGGATGTACTCGGTCCGGTGCCCCAGCAGGGAATGGGCGACTCGTCGACCCACCTCGAGCTCGGGGTACACGACCTCCGTGACGCCGATCTTGCGCAGGATCTTGGCCTGCTGGGCGTTGATCGCCTTGGCCCAGATGACCGGGATCTTGAAGTTCTCCTTGAGCACGAGCGCGCAGACCAAGGAGGACTCCACCGCATCCCCGATGGCCACCACAGCACGTGTGTACTCCCCGACGCCGAGCTGCTCGAGGGCCTCCTTGCTCGTGACGTCAGCCTCGACCGCCATGGTCACCTTCTTGCTCACCTGGCGGACCAGCTCGGGATCGCGATCGATGGCCAGGACCTCGCAGCCCTCCCGGGTCAGGGCAACCGCCAGGGACTGGCCGAACCGGCCCAGGCCCAGGACCACGACCGGCTCAACTTCGCGAGCAGGCATCTGCCTCTCCTCTCATGGACATCAGCCGATCATCGGCCGGCCCTCGGGCAGCCGGTACTCACGCACCGTGGACCGCAGGGACAACGATGAGGCCAGGGTGATGGGACCCACCCTGCCCAGGAACATGAGCCCGACCAGCAGCAGCTGCGCCGGCTCGGGCAGGCCGGGGGTGACGTTGGCGCTCAGCCCCACCGTGGCCAGGGCCGAGGTGGCCTCGAACAGCGTCCGGTCCAGGGCCAGCTCGGTCATGGCCTGCAGGGCCATGGTCCCGACGAGCACGGCCCCGAGGCTGATCATGGCCACGGAGATGGCCACCCGCACTGTCGAGTTCGGGATCCGGCGGTCGAGCACGTTGACGTCGTGGTGGCCGCGGACCTCGGCACGAGCCGCCACGATCAGGATCATGATGGTGGTCACCTTGATCCCGCCGGCGGTGCTGCCGCTGCCCGCCCCGATGAACATCAGCACGTCGGTCAGCAGCCGGGTCTCGGGGACAACCACGCCGTAGTCGACGGTGTTGAAGCCGGCCGTGCGTGGCGTGATGCCGCCGGAGAAGATCGACTGCATCACCTTCTCCCACCACGACATGGCCCCGAGGGTTCCCGGGTTGCGCCACTCGAAGAGGGCGAACCCGAGGGTCCCGACGATCATGATGATGGCGGTGCCGATCAGCATCAGCCGCGTGTGCAGCGACAGGGGGATCGGGTTGCGGAATCCGAGCTTCTCCGGATGGAAGTCGCCGAGCCGGTAGCGCGAACGGCGGGACAGCTCGCGTCCACGGGCGATCACATCGTCGCGGCTCATCGGCGGCGCGGAGCGGTGCGGCAGCAGCCCGCGGGCACCCGTGCCCCGCCGGAAGAGCTCGAAGACGACGAGGAAGCCCAGGCCGCCGATGACGATGGCCAGGGCGATCGGAACGAGGATCAGCGGATCCTGGCCATAGGAGACCAGGGAGTCCGAGGCCAGCGCGAACCCGGCGTTGTTGAACGCGCTGATGCTGTGGAAGACGCCCCGCCACCCCGCCTCGGCCCAGGTCAGGTCGTAGGACAGCCAGAACCGCGCACTGAGCAGGAGGGCCACCACTGCCTCGACGGTCAGGGTGATCGCCGCAAGCGCCTTGAGGACCTGCCGGACGTCGCCCTGGGTCAATGCTCCGGTCTCCGCCTGGGCGGCAAGTCGTGAGGCCGCTCCGAGCTTGCGGTTCAGCAGCAGGATCCACAGGGTCCCCAGCGCCTGGATGCCGAAGCCACCGATCTGGATGAGCAGCAGGATCGTGACCTGGCCGGCCGGGCTCCAGTAGCTGGCGGTATCCACCACGCTCAGGCCCGTCACGCACGTTGCGCTGACGGCGGTGAACAGCGCGTCGCCGAGGCTTGCGGCCCCGTCGCCGGCGCGCATCACCGGCAGCATCAGCAGCAGCGCCCCCGCACCACAGAGCATCGCGAATGACGTGACGATGGTGCGGGTCGGGGATCGGCGGGCGATTGCGGCCTGCTGGGCCTGCGAGCGGGCAACGACCTCCGAGGAGCCCGCATCGCCGGCGGCGAACGACCGCAACATGTCGGCGCTCGGACTGTCCTCGTGCAGGCGCCGTGCTCGAAGCATCCGGCGTCGCGGCTCGTTGCGGGCGCGACGCGGGACCATGCCGCTGAGGCTATTGACTCCTGAGGCGCCATGCCCGTTGCCACCCCCTCCCTGCGCCGTCCCGGCCCGAACTGCGGCTACGGTGGGGTGTGTGAGCGATCGGGTGGCCGTCATCGCCGACCCCTCGTTGTCTGCGTACAACTTCGGGCTGGGGCATCCCATGGCGCCCATCCGGGTGCAACTGGCCATGCGGCTGGCTGAGGACTTCGGGTTGCTCGACCAGCCCGACGCCCAGGTGATCCGCGATGTGGCACCGGCTGGGGTGCACGACCTGGTCAAGGTGCATGTGCCCGACTTCCTGACCGCTGTTCGCACGGCCGGGCACACCGGCGACCCGGGTGCGCCGCGCTTCGGGATGGGCACTGACGACGTCCCGGTCTTCCCGCGGATGCACGAGGCGGCCGCGCACCTGTGCGGTGCCACCATCCGAGCCGTGGATGAGGTCCACTCCGGTCGGACCGAGCATGCCGTCAACCTCTTCGGGGGAATGCACCACGCGATGGCTGACCGTGCTGCGGGCTTCTGCGTCTACAACGACGTGGGGGTGGCGATCCGCTGGTTGCTCGACCGTGGGGTGCAGCGGGTCGCCTACATCGACGTGGATGCCCACCATGGCGACGGTGTGGAGGCGATGTTCTACGACGACCCGCGAGTGCTGACGATGAGCCTGCACGAGAGCGGTCGGACCCTGTTCCCGGGCACGGGTTGGCCGACGGACATCGGCGGGTCGCATGCGCTCGGGACCGCTGTGAACGTGGCACTGCCCGCCGGGACCTCGGACAACCAGTGGCTGCGAGCCTTCAACGCTGTCGTGCCACCGGTCCTGGAGGAGTTCGGGGCGGAGTTCCTGGTCAGCCAGCACGGGTGCGACTCACACTTCGATGACTCCATGGCCCACCTGCTGCTCAGCGTCGATGGGCAGCGCGCCTCCTACTCCGCCGTGCACAGGTTGGCCCACCGACTCGCGGGTGGACGCTGGGTGGCGGTCGGCGGTGGTGGCTACGAGGTGGTTGACGTTGTTCCCAGGGCATGGACGCACCTGATCGCCGAGGCACTGCACCAGCCGATCGCCCCGCAGACGGCCACACCGGAGGCGTTCCGGGTGTTCGTCCAGGACCTGCTCGGACGGCCCGGCCCGGGCCGGATGACCGACGGCAACGACCCGTGGGGGCTGCCCTTCGAGCGCAGCTACCATCCCGAGGATCCGTTGGACCGGGCGATCATGGACACCCGCCGTGCGGTGTTCCCGCACTGGGGGCTGGTCGCGGACCCGTTCGGGGCGTTCTGACCGATTGCGCCCCGGGGTCGATGCGCCGGAGCCATTCCATCTGCGGGCGAGCGAGCGTATCCTCGGCTCATTGACACGCGTTGGGAGGTGCGCCGTGACTGATCGGCCTCTGGCTGAGGTGCGGCTCCTGACTGTCGCCGAGGTGGCGGCGATCCTTCGGTTGTCCAAGATGACCGTGTACCGGATGGTGAACGCCGGCACCCTGCCCGCCCTGAAGGTCGGGCGCTCTGTGCGGATCCCCGAGTACGTGGTGGATGAGTACCTGCGAAACTCGTTCGTCGACACTGCCTGACGGGGTGCCGGCAGGCGCCGGCCGACCGGTTTCCGGGCCACCGGCCCGAGCGGTACGATGGCGGTAATTTCCGGCAAGTCAGTGAGGTTCACCTGTGGGTTCTGTCATCAAGAAGCGTCGCAAGCGGATGGCGAAGAAGAAGCACCGCAAGTTGCTGAAGCGCACGCGGGTCCAGCGGCGTAACGCGAAGTAGCACCGTGGCGCGCGTCGTTCTGGTCACCGGAGCCTCCCGGTACTTGGGCGGCAGGATGGCGCGCCTGCTCACCGATGACCCCTCGATCGAGAGGGTCATCGGTGTTGACGTCGTCACCCCCACCGCGGACATCGGCGGGGCGGACTTCGTCCGAGCCGACATCCGCAACCCCATCATCGGCAAGGTGATCTCCACTGCGGGGGTCGACACCGTGGTGCACATGGGAGTCATCGCCACGCCGCGCCAGGCTGGCGGGCGGACACCGATGAAGGAGATCAACGTCATCGGGACGATGCAGTTGTTGGCGGCGTGCCAGAAGGCGTCGTCGGTGGAGAAGCTCGTCGTGAAGTCCTCGACGACCGTGTACGGGTCAGGCGCGGGCGACGCTGCCCTGATGACCGAGGACATGGAGCCGAGCCACTTGCCCGGATCCGGGTGGGCCAAGGATTCAGTCGAGGTCGAGTCCTACGTGCGCGGCCTTGCCCGCCGACGCCCCGACATGGCTGTGACCACGTTGCGTTTCGCCAACTTCCTCGGGCCGACGGCCAACACCCCCATGGCCCAGTACTTCTCGCTGCCCGTGATCCCGACCGTTCTCGGCTACGACGCCCGCCTGCAGTTCGTTCACGAGGACGATGGCCTTGAGGTGATGCGTCGGGCCACGGTGCAGGACCACCCCGGCATCTACAACGTTGCCGGTGACGGGGTGCTGGCCCTCTCCCAGGCCATCCGGCGCGCCGGCCGGGTGGAGGTTCCCGTGTGGTCGCCCTTCGTCGGCCTCGTCGGCCGCTGGGTGCGGCGTGGTGGGTTCGCTGACTTCAGCCCGGAGCAGATCCGGCTGCTGACCCATGGCCGGGCCGTCGATACCGCGCGGCTCAAGGAGGAGTACGGCTTCTCCCCGAAGTTCAGCACCGCAGCCGCTTTCGAGGACTTCGTCGTGTCCAGGCGGCTGAACAACATGCTCTCGCCGGAACTGGTGACCGGAGCAGAAACGGTCGCGGGCCGGATCCTCTCAGGGTGGTCGACATGAGCGATGCGCGCGCGCTGCGCCTGGCAGGTCAGGAGCCCGGCGTTGAGGTGGCGGTGGCCGACGAGCCGACCCGCTGGGCCGACCATGTCGATCGGGCCCTTGAGTTCCTGAGGCGCCGCGCTCTCGGGGAGTATGAGGTCGACGATTTCGGCTTCGACCGCGAGCTCACCGACAGCGTGCTGCTGGCGGCACTTCGTCCGCTGTACCGGCTCTGGTTCCGGGTCGAGGTGCACGGGATCGAGAACATCCCGGCCGACGGCGGCGCACTTGTCGTCGGCAACCACGCCGGCACCATCGGCCTCGACGCCGCCATGGTCCAACTGGCCATCCATGACGCGCACCCCAACAACCGGCACCTGCGCCCGCTTGGCGCCGACGTGGTCTTCGAGATGCCGTTCGTGGGGATGCTCGCACGAAAGGCCGGAGCCACGCTGGCCTGCAACCCGGACGCGGAGCGCCTGCTGCGCTCCGGGGAGTTGGTCGGGGTCTGGCCGGAGGGCTACAAGGGCACCGGCAAGCCGTTCTCGGAGCGCTACCGCCTGCAGCGCTTCGGTCGGGGCGGTTTCGTGGCTGCAGCACTGAAGGTCGGTGTGCCGATCGTGCCGTGCTCGGTTGTCGGGTCCGAGGAGATCTACCCGATGCTGGGCAACGTCAAGGTGCTGGCCCGCATGCTTGGCCTTCCCTACTTCCCGGTGACGCCGACGTTCCCGTGGCTCGGGCCGCTGGGTCTGGTTCCGCTGCCCTCCAAGTGGGTCATCGAGTTCGGCGAACCGATTGATGCTGAGGGCTTCGGGGAGTCCGCCCCCGACGATCCGATGCTGGTCTTCGAGATCACCGACCGGGTGCGCGAGACGATCCAGCACAACCTGTATCGGATGCTCGTGCGCCGGCGCGGCATCTTCCGCTGAGGCGCCCGCGTCCCGGCGGCCGGGCCCAGTGCGGCGCCCAGCGCGGCCCCCTTGCGGCCCCAAGCGCGGCCCCAAGCGCGGCCCCAAAGCGCGGCCCCAAGCGCGGCGCCGACGTGATGCTGAGCGCGGCCCCGACGTGATGCCTGATTGGCTCAGGCCCGCCCGCGGATCACCGAGATCGCCTTGGCCACACCGACCGCCGCGCCGGCTGCGAGCCCGGCGGCAGCAGCGGCCGGGACGCCCCGGCGAACCGACTCCTTGCCGCGGATCCGGTAGTCGCGGATCGGCCATCCTTCCGACTTCGCGTGCGAGCGCAGCGCACCGTCGGGGTTGATCGCCACGGGGTACCCGACCGCGGACAGCATGGGGATGTCGTTGGCCGAGTCCGAGTAGGCAGCGCACCTGCTCATGTCGAGGTCGTGCTCGGCCGCGATCTGCTCGATTGCTGCGGCCTTCGCCTCGCCGTGCAGCGGCACCCCGCTGAGCTTGCCGGTGTACCGATCGTCCTCGATCTCGGCGATGGTCCCCAGCCCACCGGTCAGGTCCAGTCGTCGGGCGATGACCTCGGCGACCTCCACGGGGGTGGCGCTGATCAGCCACACGTCGTGGCCCAGCGCCTTGTGCGCCTCAGCGAGCTCGACCGTGCCGGCCCACAGCCGGCCGACCATTCGCTCGTCGTAGGCCTGCTCGGCCATCTCCCGGATCTCGCCCGGCGCGCGGCCCTTGACGAACTGCAGTCCGTTCTCCGTGGCCTCAGCCATGTCGTCCAGGTTCTCCCGACCCGACATGACGAACTTCAGCTGCTTCCAGGTGAAGTCCATGACCTCGCCGGTCGTGAAGTAGTCGCGGTCGGCCATGCCCCGAGCGAGGGCGACGATGCTCGAGCCACGCATGATCGTGTTGTCGACGTCGAAGAACGCCGCAGCTCCCGGGCCAGCATTGTCCGGGTCCAGGGCTCCGAGTCCCTCGGTGATCCAGGAGTCGCCGGACGCTTCGGCCGCCTCAGCCGCCGCATGCTCATCCACGGTGGGCGGGGTATCCGTGGGGTCGTTCAGGACCGCCTCGTCGGCAGCAGCATCATCAGGGATCGCCAGGCCCTCGGGGGCGTTCTGCGAATCGGCCACGGGGCGAGCCTAGCCGGATTCGACATGCCACACTGGCCGTGTGACGAACCTCGCTGACCTGGTGCGGGATGCAGCGGCATCTCGTCCGGACCATCCAGCGCTCGTGACCCGGACCAGCGAGTTCACGTGGGCCGAGGTCGATCGTCGGGTTGATCGGGGCGCTCGGGCCCTGAGCGAGGCCGGCCTGAGCAAGGGTGCGCGCGTCGCGCTCATGATCGGCAACCGACCTGAGTTCGCGATCGCCTACTTCGCCGTGCTGCGTGCGGGTCTGGTGGCCGTCCCGCTGAATACGGGCTACACGGCCACGGAGGTCCTGCGGCTGTGCACTGATGCCGGCGCGGAGATCCTGCTGCACGATGCGAAGGCCGCAAAGGTCGGTATCTCGGTGGCCAAGCGCGCGCAGGACACGCAGGTCATGGCCATCGACTCGGATGAGGGCGCGGCTCTGATCGGGGCGGGCGCGGGCGGCCGGGGGGCCTTCTCGCAGCCGCGAACCACAGGCCGTGACGTTGCTGTGCTCATGTACACCTCTGGCAGCGAGGGCCAGCCCAAGGGCGCGATGCTCAGCCACGGCGCGATGAAGGCCAACATCGACGCTCTTGCCAAGATCCGTCGGCCCGCGGCGCTGGAGCCTGACGACCGGCTGCTGCTGGTGCTGCCGATGTTCCACATCTACGGCTTGAACGCCGGCCTGGGGCTGGTGGCCAAACGGGCTGCCACGTGTGTCCTGCTCGATCGTTTCGAGCCGCGGTCATCGCTGGCGGCCGTGCGCGAACTGGGCGTGACCAACATCGCCGGTGCGCCACCGATGTTCGTCTCATGGAGTGCCGAGGGGTCGCTGCGCGAGTCGATGGACGGGGTCCGGATCCTGGTCAGCGGTGCCTCGGCGCTGCCCCCGGACGTCTTCGCGCAGTTCCGCACGATCACGGGCAAGACGATCTGGGAGGGCTACGGGCTCACCGAGTGCTGCCCTGTGGTCACCTCGACGCTCGTCACGCATCGGGCCAAGCCCGGTTCCGTGGGTCGGCCGCTGGCGGGGATCCAGGTGTCCCTGCGCGACGAGTCGGGCCAGGAGGTCTACGAGGGGGACCCCGGCGAGTTGTGGGTCAAGGCCAAGTCGTTGCTGTCCGGGTACTGGCCCGATGGCTCCGCCGGTGTCGATTCGGAGGGCTGGTTCCATACCGGCGACGTCGCCATCCTTGATGAGGACGGCGACTACCGGCTGGTGGATCGGCGTCGGGACCTCATCATCGTGTCCGGGTTCAACGTCTACCCCCGTGAGGTCGAGGCAGTCATCGCAGCGCATCCGGCCGTGGCCGAGGTGGCGGTGATCGGCACGCCACATCCCCTGACCGGCGAGTCCGTGCGGGCGGTGGTGGTCCTCAACAAGGGGATGCGGGAGCCCGATGACCTGCGTGCGTACTGCGAGGCGCGGCTGGCCCGGTTCAAGTGCCCGTCCCTGATCGAGTTCGTCCCGAAGCTGCCCCGGGCGGCCACCGGGAAGGTCACGAAGGGCCGGCTCAAGGACGTCCGGGAGTGACTGCGCGGGTCCAGTTGATCGGCAAGCCCGGCTGTCATCTGTGCGACCAGGCCCGGTTGGTGCTGGTCAAGGTGTGCGCCGAGGTCGGCGAGCCATGGGAGGAACTGAGCATCCTCGACGATCCGAGCCTCGCTGACCTGTACTGGGAGCAGATCCCGGTGACCGTGGTCGACGGTCAGGTCGTGGGTGTCTGGCACCTCGAGGAGGCGCGCCTGCGCGCTGCGCTCTCCGTCTCCTGATCAGGGGCTGGTCGGCGGCTTCGCGGCCAGCGGGCTAGCCTGAGACCATGTCCGTGCGTGTGGCCCTCATCCAGGTGGCGATCACCGATGACGAGGCCGTGCCGGCGCGGATCGCCCGGGTGCTGTCGTTGACCGCCGATGCGGCCGCGACCCATGACGTCGTCGTCCTGCCCGAGCTCTGGCCGATCGGGGCCTTCGCCATCGACCTGATGCCCGTGCATGCCGAGCCGTTGGGTGGGCCCTTGTGCCAGGAGCTCTCCAGGGTGGCTGCCCAGACAGGCGCCTGGGTGTTCGGGGGCTCGTTCGCCGAGCAGGTTCAGTCCGAGCCCGGCGGTACCGGCTACTACAACACCCAGGTGGTCTTCGCCTCGGACGGATCGCTGGCTGGCTCCTACCGGAAGGTCCACCTGTTCGGCTTCAACGGGGGCGAGACCACCGTGATGTCCAGCGGTGGTGAGATGGTCGTCCTACCCGGTCCGCTGGGGCGCACAGGCCTGGCCACGTGCTACGACCTGCGCTTCCCCGAGCTCTTCCGGGCGCTGGTGGACCGCGGCGCCGAGGCATTCGTCATCCCGGCCGGGTGGCCTGAGCGCCGGGTCACGCACTGGCAGGTCCTGGCTCGGGCCCGCGCGATCGAGAACCAGGCGTACGTGCTGGCCTGCAACCAGACCGGAACACACGGCGGTGTCCCGATCGCGGGGGGCTCGATGGTCATCGACCCCCAGGGGGAGTTGCTGGCCGAGGCCGGGCTGGGTGAGCAGGTGCTCAG
>JAQBEX010000069.1:0-8320 GCA_032123675.1 Actinomycetes bacterium | reverse complement strand
CCGGCACGCAGGGCTGGCGTCAACGGTCCGGGGCAGGGGGCGGATCCGAGGGCGCGCGCGGTCGTGGGCAGGGGCTGGGCGCGGGTTCGGGGTCCGGCCCGGGCCACGGCACGCAGCGGCGGGCGGGTGCCGGTGCCGGTGAGCACGCCGACCTGCCCGACGCCGTCGATGGGGTGACCCTCACGAGGACGATCCGCAAGCAGCTGAAGTACCTCGTCGAGGAGGAAAAGCTCGCTGGCGACATCTACGACCTGGCCGAGTCGTTGTACGGCGCCCGCGTCTTCGCCAACATCGCCCGGGCTGAGGACAATCATGCCGATCTCGTGCGCCTGCTGCTGGACCGGTACGACGTCAACGACCCGAGCGCGACTCGGGAGGCGGGTGAGTTCCGGGACAAGGACCTCCAACGCCTCTACGACCGGCTCGCCGCCCGGGTCATGAAGAGCCGCGAGAAGGCAGTGAAGGCCGCGATCCTGATCGAGAGGACTGACATCGCCGACCTGAAGGAGCTGCTCGCCAACGACCTGCCGGCCGACGTCGAGCAGGTGGCCGAGAACCTGTTGGCCGGTTCCCAACGCCACCTGGTCGCCTTCCGTCGCCAGCTGTGAACGGCGCGGCCGGCTGACCTCGGCTGATCCGGCGCCCGGGACCTCATCCGTTATACGGTTGCGGCCTGCGTTCGGTCGGCGAGAGGTGGATGGTGGGCACCAAGACGCTCTTCATGAACCTGGGCGTCACCTACCGTGCGGCTGAGGTCATGCTGTGGCCCCCGTTCATGGCCATGACCCGGCGCGACTGGCGTGGCACGGAGAACCTGGGCACGCACGGCGAGGGGATCATCGTAGCCCCCAACCACATCTCCTTCATCGATCCACTGATCATGGCGCACTTCCTGCATGACAACGGCCGACCGCCGCGATTCATGGCCAAGCAGTCGATGTTCCAGGTGCCGCTGGTTGGTCAGATCGTGCGCAACACCAACCAGATCCCGGTCTCCCGTGACAGGGACCCGCACCTGGCGCTGGCTGAGGCAGTGGCCGCGGTGGGCAGCGGCGAGTGCCTGATCGTGTATCCGGAGGGGACGATCACCCGCGATCCCGACGTCTGGCCGATGAAGGGCAAGACGGGCGCGCTCCGGATCGCCCTGGAGACCGGTGCCCCGCTGATCCCCATCGCCCAGTGGGGGGCCAATGAGATCATGCCGCCGTACACGAAGCAGATGAACGTCCTGCCGCCCAAGACGATGCGCGTCACGGCCGGACCGGCGCTGGACATCGACGACCTTCGTGAGCAGCCGATCACGAAGGCAGTGCTGGAAGAGGGCACGGAACGGTTGATGGACGCCATTACCGTGTTGTTGGAGCAGATTCGCGGGGAGATGGCACCCGCAGACCGACTGGACTGGACGGCCGAGCAGAAGCGCCGTGCCGCTCAGCAGACCGAGGAGGAGAACTGATGGCACGCGTGGCAGTTATGGGAGCAGGGTCGTGGGGCACGGCATTCGGAATGGTGCTGTGCGACGCAGGCGGCGATGTGGTGATGTGGGCCCGTGAGCCGGAGGTCCAGGAGAGCATCAACACGACCCACACGAACGAGCTGTTCCACCCCGGAGTGATCCTGCCCGAGCAGATGCGGGCGACCGGTGATCCGGCCGAGGCGCTGGCTGGCGCCTCGCTGGTGATCCTGGCCATCCCGGCCCAGACGTTGGCGATGAACCTGACCGCGTGGCGTGAACTCATGGAGCCCGACGCCGTCGTGGTCTCGCTGATGAAGGGCATCGAACTGGGCACGATGCGCCGGATGAGCCAGATCATCTCTGAGGACGGCGGCATCCCGGCCGATCGGGTGGCTGTGGTGTCCGGTCCCAACCTCGCCCGCGAGATCGCCCAGCGGGCCCCAGCGGCGACCACCGTGGCCTGTCCCGATGAGAGTTCGGCCCGCCGGCTCCAGGACGCGTGCAACACCAACTACTTCCGGCCCTACTGGACCACGGATGTCGTCGGCTCGGAGATCGGCGGCTCGGTCAAGAACGTGATCGCCCTCGCGAACGGCATGGCGGTCGGGCTGGGCTACGGCGCCAACTCACAGGCATCGCTGATCACTCGCGGGCTCGCTGAGATGTCTCGGCTCGGAGTCGCCCTGGGTGCCAATCCGATGACCTTCCTCGGGCTGGCAGGTATGGGTGACCTGATCGCCACGTGCTCCTCACCCTTGTCACGCAACCGGACGTTCGGCGAGAACCTGGGCAAGGGGCTGACCGTCGAGGAGACCGTTGCCGTGACCAAGCAGACCTGCGAGGGCGTCAAGTCCTGCCTGCCGATCCTTGAGCTCGGCCGTGAGCATGGTGTCGACATGCCGATCACGGAGCAGGTCGTGCAGGTCGTGCACCACGGCATGGCACCTGCCGACATGCTCGGCGCCCTGATGGGCCGCCAGACGAAGCCGGAGATGGGCGCGGAGTAGGACCACCCTGCGGGGCGGCGATCAAGCCGTTGGGCGGCTCCCGAATGGGGCTGCTCAGCTGCTGATCGGCGCAACGGCGTCGAGAGCCATTCGCAGATCAGCCCACAGGTCGCCGACGTCCTCGATCCCGACTGACAGCCGAAGAAGCCCTTCAGGCACGTCGGCGCTCTCCTCCGGCCACCGCCGTCGGCGCTCGAGGGTGGACTCCACCCCGCCGAGACTGGTTGCGTGCACCCAGAGCCGGGTCGACGCAGCCAGGGCCTCGGCAGCCTCGGCGCCGCCATGCAGTTCCAGGCCCACGATGGCGCCGAAGGTCGACATCTGAGTGCCAGCCAGCGCGTGTCCCGGATCGTCGGGGAGGCTCAGGTGCCGAACGCGCGCGACGGCCGGATGGGCCTGGCAGTGGCGCGCGATCTCTGCAGCGCTGTCGCACGATCGCTGCCATCGCAGCGGCAGCGTGCGCAGGCCACGAAGCGCGATCCAGGCCTCCATCGGTCCGGGGATGCCGCCGCCGAGGACGCGGTTCTGGCTGATCCGCTCGTACAGGGAGCCATCGCGGACGATGGCGGCGCCGAGCAGCACGTCGGAGTGCCCGGCGAGGTATTTGGTTGCGCTGTGCACCACGACGTCTGCGCCGAGATCTAGGGGCTTCTGACCCAACGGTGTGGCGAAGGTTGAGTCCACCACGACGAGCGCGCCGGTGGCCTGGGCGGCCGCAGCGACCGCTGCGATGTCCACCACCTCCAGCGTCGGGTTCGTCGGGGTCTCAACCCAGACCAGGTCAGCTCCAGCCGCCGCTGCCACCAGGTCCTCGGTGCGGGCAGCGACCTGCTGCAGCCGGATGCGTCCCGACCCGTCCCACCGGGCCAATTGGGTCCGGGTACCGCTGTAGGCGACTGACTGCGCGACCACCAGGGACCCGACCGGCGCGAGATCGGCGACCGCCGTGATCGCCGCCATCCCACTGGCGAAGCTGATGGCCCGGGCGCCCGGGCCCTCGAGGGCGGCCAGGACGTCCTCAAGTGCCGTCCAGGTCGGGTTGCCGACCCGCCCGTAGCTGATCGGCCCACCGGCGGTGAAGGTCGAGGTGAGGGTGATGGGTTCGTTCATGGGTGCCCCGGGGTCCCGAGAGGGGCGTCCGGAGGCGACCGCGAGGCTGGCGTCCGACAGGCCCAGCGGGAGGTGGGCTTCGCGCTCGCGGTGGGATTCCTCGGCCATGCCGACGCACTCTACCGGCGGCTGCGCACTAGGGTCTGGTGCGTGGATGACAGGCAGCGGATCCGGGTGGCAGTCGTCTTCGGCGGACGCAGCAGCGAGCACGCAATCTCGTGCATAAGCGCCGGGAGCGTCCTGGCCGCCATCGATCGCAGCAGGTACGACGTGGTGCCGATCGGGATCACCCCGGCGGGGCGCTGGGTCGTCGAGAGCGACGATCCGCAGCGCCTGCAGATCATCGGTGGTCACCTCCCTGCGGTGGACCCCACCGGCGCCCATGTCGTGCTGGCAGGTGATCCGACGCATTCCCGGGCCCTGGATCGCCCGGCCGACGAGGCCGTGGCCGTGCTCCACGACGTCGACGTGGTGTTCCCGGTCCTGCACGGCCCCTGGGGTGAGGATGGCACGATCCAGGGCCTGTTGGAACTGGCTGGCATCCCCTACGTGGGATCCGGAGTCTTCGCCTCCTCCGCAGCCATGGACAAGGGCCACATGAAGGCGGTCCTGCTCTCCGCGGGGTTGGCGGTCGGGCCGTTCCAGGTCCTCACCGCGGCCCAGTGGCAGCGCGATCCCGATGCCGTGCTCGCACGACTGGTGCCCCTGGGCCTGCCGCTGTTCGTCAAGCCCGCACGGGCCGGCTCCAGCGTCGGGATCACCCGGGTGACCGATGCGGCCGACCTGCCTGCGGCGATCGACGAGGCGCGGGCCCACGATCCCCGGGTGATCGTCGAGGCCGGGTTCCTCGGAGTCCGGGAGATCGAGTGCGGCGTGCTCGACGGCGCCGACGGACCACAGGCGAGTGCATGTGCCGAGATCGTGGTCCGACCCGGCCACGACTTCTACGACTTCGAGGCCAAGTACCTCGAGGACGCCGTGGACCTCATCGTCCCGGCCGACCTTCCCGCCGAGGTCGAGGACTCCGTGCGGGAGCAGGCCGTCACCGCCTTCGAGTCGCTGGGGTGCGAGGGACTGGCGCGGGTCGACTTCTTCGTCACGCCGGACGGAGCGGCGATCGTCAACGAGGTGAACACCATGCCCGGCTTCACCTCGATCTCGATGTTCCCGCGGGTCTGGCAGGAGTCCGGGATGAGCTATCCGGAACTCGTGGACCACCTGATCACGGACGCGTTGCGGCGGGGGACCGGCCTGAGGTGACCGAGGCCCCCACCGCTGGGTGACGACAGCGCGGCCCCGCACCCGCCGACGGGCGCGCCCGCCTCCCCGGATGACAGCATCCCTCCCATGAGCGCTCCTGAGGTCACCGGCCACGGTGGTCACCACGTCGTCAGCGCAGCCCGGGCACACGGCGCCCGAACGCTGTTCACCCTGTCTGGCGCGCACATCTTCCCGCTCTACGACGCGGCTGTCGGGGGCAAGGCGGGTTTCGATGCCGCGGGTGACGCGCGGGCCGCCGCACGAGGCGGGGGGCTGCGGCTGGTCGACGTGCGCCACGAGTCCACCGCCGTGTTCGCGGCCGAGGCAACTGGTCGGCTGACCCGAACCCCCGGGTTCGCCGGGGTGACCGCCGGCCCGGGCGTGACCAACGCCGTGTCCGCCCTGGCCACGGGGTTGTTCAACGGTGCCCCGATGGTCGTGGTGGGGGGTCGGGCGCCGGAGGCCCGCTGGGGCTCAGGTTCCCTGCAGGAGTTCGACCACCCCGCACTGCTGACGACCGTGACCAAGGCCGCCTCGACCCTGCGGGATCCGCAGACAATCGGCCAGCAGGCCTCCGATGCGTTCCTGCTGGCCCGCACAGCGCACCGTGGTCCGGTGTTCCTCGACATCCCGATGGACCTGTTCTACACCCCGGCCACGGCGTCGCCGACTCCCGTGCAGGAAGCAGCCGTCCATCCGCCGGACCCGGCAGCGCTGGATCAGGCAGCCGCGCTCCTGGCCACGGCGCGGACTCCGGTCGTGGTGCTGTCCAGCGACGTCTGGGCCGGGTACGCCGAGTACGCGGCGGCTGACCTGGTCGTCGAGTTCGACCTTCCGACCGTCCTCACCGGGCTCGGACGTGGGCTGTTGCCCCCCGGCCACCCGAACCTGGTCACGCGCGCCCGGTCGGCAGCCTTCTCCGGGGCCGACGTGGTGGTCGTCGTCGGCGCCCCACTGGACTTCCGCCTCGGGTACGGCATCTTCGGCAGCCCGGCGGGACCGGCGAGGGTGATCCACCTGACCGACCACTCGGACCTGCCCCAGCCCGCGACCGTGGAGGTCGCCGTGCGGGGCGACCTCCCGCTCGCGCTGGAAGGGCTGGCCCAGCGATTGGGACCGACGGGCACCGGGGCCGCGCCGGAGTGGATCGAGGGGCTGCGCACCGCCGATCGGGCGGCACGGGCCCGGGACGGCGACCTCCTGTCGAGCACGACCGACCCGATCCACCCCGCACGCATCTACGGTGAGCTGCTCCACCGGCTCGACGACGACGCGGTGACCATCGGCGATGGCGGGGACTTCGTGTCCTTCGCCGGCAAGTACGTCGAACCGGGGCGCCCCGGCAGTTGGTTGGACCCGGGGCCCTTCGGATGCCTCGGCACCGGTCTGGGCTACGCCATCGGTGCCCGGGTGGCCCGGCCCGATGCGCAGGTCACGCTGCTGCTTGGTGATGGCGCGGCCGGCTTCTCCCTGATGGACGTCGACACGTTGGTGCGCCACGACCTGCCCGTGGTGATGGTGGTGGGCAACAACTCCGGGTGGGGACTGGAGCGTGGCCCGATGCAGATGCTGCACGGCTATGAGGTCGCCACCGACCTGGGGGCGGCAACGCGGTACGACGAGATCGTCCGCGCGCTCGGCGGGGCGGGGGAGCTGGTGACCGACCCGGAGCAGATCGGCCCGGCGCTCGACCGCGCCTACGCCTCCGGGGTGCCCTACCTGGTGAATGTGATCACGGATCCGGCAGCGGCCTACCCACGCAGCACGACCGGGATCTGACGGCGGCCAGCACTGGCCCAGTCCGGTCGTGGGCGTCACGTCCCCGCGGGCACCGTCGCGGTGATCGTGGGCGCGAGGTCCGAGGCCACCGAGGGAGCGGGGCCCTGGTCGGTTCCGACGGTGATCTCCACGTTGGCGACGAGATCCACGGTCGTCATGCGCCAGCCCGCGGTCAGCTCCTCGGCGAACCAGGTGATGCCGTCCACAGTGACCAGCGTCGAGGTCGGTCCGAGTGCCGTTGGGTCCGCAACGCCACAGCGCACGCCGACTGCTGGATCCCCGAACGCCGCGGTGAAGTCGGACGTGGGCGCGACCTCACGACGCTGGCCGACCGTGGGCAGTTCACTCGGCAGCGCGGCCGTGAACTGCGCGCAGACCTCGGCTGCGCCTGGATCAGGGGTGGGCTCGGTGATCTGGACCGCGCGGGTGCACCCGGCTACCACGCCGGCGCAGGTCACCAGCGCCGTGCCGGCCGCGGCTGACCGCCTCAGAGGTTGACCACCGGGCAGGTCAGGGTGCGAGTGATGCCGGGGACGTTCTGCACGCTGGCCACCACGAGGCGTCCGAGATCATCGATGGAGGCTGCCTGCGCCTGGACGATCACGTCGTACGGTCCGGTCACGTCGTGTGCGATGGTCACACCCTCGATATCGGCGATCTCAGCGACCACCGACGGGGCCATGCCCACCTCGGTCTGGATCAGGATGTAGGCGTGCACCACGATCGAGCCCTTCCCTCGGGACCACCCGGGTGCCGGGCGGCGCTGGTGCCAGACTAGCGTGCGCACTCACAAGCACGGCGAGACGGAGGATCAATGACGGGCAGTGGCGAACTGATCAGCGATGTGGGGGAGTTCGGCCTGATCGCGCGCATCGATGCTGCCCTCGACGGCCAGCAGGCCCGCGGCGTCCACGTCGGGATCGGCGACGATGCCGCCGTGGTCGGTGCCTCCAGCGGACGGGTGGTGGTCTCCACCGACATGCTCGTCGAGGGCCGGCACTTCCGCCGCGACTGGTCCACGGGGTCCGACGTCGGCGCCCGGGCCGCCGCCCAGAACCTGATCGACGTCGCCGTCATGGGCGCACGCACCACCTCGCTCGTCGTGGCGCTCGGGCTGCCCGCAGACCTCCACGTCGAGTGGGTCACGGACTTCTTCGCCGGGCTGAGAGCAGAGGCGCAGGAGCAGGGCGCGACCATCGTGGGCGGGGACCTTGTCCGCAGCGACCGCGTGGTCATCTCGGTCACGGCCATCGGCGAGATGACCGCTGAGTCACCCGTCGTGCGCTCCGGTGCTGAGCCCGGCGATGTGGTTGCGGTGGCCGGTCGGTTGGGGTGGGCCGCAGCCGGGCTGTCGATCCTGTCCCGCGGCTTCCGAACCCCTCGGGCGCTCGTCGATGCCCATCGGCGCCCCGAGCCGCCCTACGCGGCTGCCGCTGCGGCCAGCGTGGCCGGAGCCACGTCCATGATCGATGTCAGCGACGGGCTGGTGGCCGACCTCGGGCACATCGCGCGGGCCTCGCAGGTGGTCATCGAGATCGACCCGACGCTGATCGACGTGGCCGAGCCGGTGTCCGCGGCCGCCGCGGCGTTCAACGCCGACCCGATGGTCTGGATCCTGACCGGCGGGGAGGACCACGCCGTGGCTGCGACCTTCCCCGCCTCAGTGGAACTGCCGGAGGGCTTCACAGCAGTCGGGGTCGTCGCCGAG
>JAQBEX010000068.1:0-58039 GCA_032123675.1 Actinomycetes bacterium | reverse complement strand
GGCTGCGGGCAGCCGGCGCCATCGCCCCGATGCGGATCGGCGACGAGTGCTCACACCGCCGTGGAGCCCTGCGCTACACCGAAGGTTGACCCCAGCGGCCGCCCGCAGGTCATCGACCGCTCAGCCTGCTGTCAGCAGATCGAGGACCTCGCGAGGGGTCTCGATCCATACATCGACATGCGCCCGGTCGATGTCCGGGGCCTGATGGCCCCAGCCGGCTGCAACCGCGAGCACCCCGGCGGCTCGCGCGGCGAGCATGTCCGCGTTGCTGTCGCCGACGAACGCCACCTCGTCGGGGTGACAGCCCAGGTTGGCCACAGCCAACTCGATCGACTCAGGCGATGGTTTGGGCCCGCGGACCTGGTCGACCGTGACGATGGTGTCCAGCAGCGTCTCGAACCCATGGGCTCCCAACACCACAGCCGCCGACCGCGCGTCGGAGTTGGTGGCCAGGCCGGTGGTGATGCCGCGCTCACGCAACGCGTTGAGCAGGTCCACGATCCCGTCGTACGGGTCGATCGCCGACACCTGCCTGGCAAGGGCGTCGTGGAAGACATCGTCATCGGCATCGGACGCCTCCCGGCCCAGCAGCGCGCTGACCAGGTTCCGGGCAGCTCCCAGGTGCGCAACAGGCTCCAGCTCGGCGAGGGTGATCTCGCGACCGGTCACGACCGAGTAGGCGTGCAGCGCCGGGATGAACGTGTTGATCAGGGTGCCATCCTGGTCGAAGACGACTGCGCGCACGGATCGTTCGGGGTTCATCAGCGTGACTCCTCCTGCGGGCTGGGTACGGACAGGCCCTCAGTGTGCCTCCGCGGCGATCCGGACGGTCGGTGGACGGGAGGCCAGCACAGCCCCGAGCCCGACCACCACGACGACGGGCACCAGTAGCAGCGCGGAGCTGACCGACATGACCGACCCCAGCGCCCCCAGGGCGAAGGGTGCGCTGGCGATCGCCAGGCCGAGGACGAGCGAGGCCCTGGCCATCGCCAGATCAGGTTTCCCGGCCGACAGGATGATCCCACGATCGAGGATGAGCGGGAACTGCGTGGCTATGCCCAAACCAGCGACGAACAGGCCCGCAACAGCCATGCTCAGGGTGGTGGCGGTCCAGAGGATCCCGAAGCCGAGCAGGGCCACCACGAACCCACCAATCAGCATCCGGTGGGACCCCAGCCGGACGGTCAGCCCGGATCCGATCGTTCGCCCGACGGCCACGCCGGTCACGCTTGCCGCCATCGCCGAGGTGGCGGCCGAGGCAGTGGATCCGGTCTGCTGCTCGATCAGGGTCGACCCCCAGTAGTTGATCGAGAACTCGGTGGCCACGGCGGAGAACAGGGCCAGCATGGCCCACCAGAACACCCGGGGCAGTGTGCTGCCCACGGCCGGTGTCCCCGGGGTCGGCTCGTAGACCGGCTCCAGGGCCTGCTGAACCGGGAGCTCGGCCGGAGCCTTCGCTGCACTCTCCGCAGACTCCCGGCGGGACCCGATCCGATCGGCCACGACCAGGCCAACCAGCGCCGCCAGTGCGGCGATCAGGCAGGCGCCGATGCCCGCCTGCCAGCCGAGACCCGCACCGAGCGCGGCACCCAGCAGCAGCGGCGAGAGCAGCCCCACCCACGCGGCCGCCGCGTTCGCCTCGGTGATGGCTCGGGCGCTCTGACGTGGGTGCAGGTCCGACAGCCGGGCCGTCGAGGCATTCAGCAAGGTGCCGCCACCGGTCGCGGCGATCCAGATCAGCCCCAGGATGGCCGCGAACGCCACGGACCCGCTGGCCACCAGGGGCACCAGCACCATCGCGGCCAGCGCGGCGATGACCACGACCAGCCCGGCCCTCGTCGTGCCATCCCGGCCGAGTCTGCGAACCGCGCGGGGCGCGGTCACCGAGGCCGTCGTGATGCCAGCGGCCAGGGCGGTGCCAGTCAGGCCGGCCGAGGCCAACGACATCCCGAGGTCCTCAGCCAGGATGGGGCTGACCGGTCCGCTGAGGTAGATGAAGGACGCCCACGCACCATTCACGCCGTATATCGCCCAGGTGGTTGGGGTCCGATGCAGGCCCATGGCTCCACTGTGCTGCATCAGATCCCGGTTGGCGCACCGGGTCGGGTCTGTCAGGGAGCGATGTTGAACCCGGCGACTGTGCGCCCGGCCAGTTCCTCGTCGCCCGCAGCATCGACGTCGACCGGACCCCGACCACAGGCCAGGGCCACGAAGTCGGGGAACGTCATGGTCAGTGCGACGGTCGGTTCAGGGATCGTTCCGATCAGTCGACCCCTGCCGTCCTCGGCGCGCAGGACGGTGTCGCTGAAGGTCACCCCGGGCCCATCCACCGTCACCTGCAACGTGGCGCCGAGCGGGGCGTCGACGTTCTTCGCCCAGATGAAGCCGAGGGCCGCACGCATCCGCTGCGCTGCCATGTGCGCGGGGGCGGTCCCCAGATGGCCGGGGTCCCCGACCGCGACCCGGATGTCCTGCTCGTGGACCCAGGTGTCGAACACGCGCATGGCGAGCATGTCGTCCAGCGGCATCATCGTGCCCAGCGGGCTCATGACCAGGCCGGGGTTGGACGCACGCAACTCGCGCAGGACGGCCTCGCGGGCGGTCATCGTCTGATCGAACTCGGCCAGCACCTCGGCGCGGGTCCGAGATCGCCGCAGGTCGACCGGGACCTCGGTGATCCGCCCGAACGGACTCGTGACGTGCGGCAACGAGCCCCAATCCGGTTCATGCGCGGGGTCGCCCTGACCTGACAGCGCGCGTTCGATCGACGTGCAGTGCGCCAGGACATCGCCGACCGACCACCCCGGCAGCACCGACGGGTGCATCCAGGGGGCGCGGGCTGCGGCATCACGCAGGTCAACCATCGCCTCGCGCCACACGTCGATCGGGTCAGGGGCAGGCGCGTCATCGGCGAGGTTGGCCATGACGGCAGGCTAGCGATTCACGACCAGACGCCCGGAGCCAGCCCGGATCCCGCTCCCGCCAGCGCGCCCGGAGCCAGCCCGGATCCCGCTCCCGCCAGCCATCCCTCCGACTGGCGGTGCTTCGTGCGCACCGGTCCGCATGGTTGGGTTCGGCCATGAGCACTCCAGCCGAGCCCCGTCGAACCGCGATCCCTGAGGACGACCGATCCGGCGCCAGCATGATGGCCGACGAGCGCGAGTCGCTGCACGACTGGCTGGAGATGTACCGACACACCCTGCCCCTGAAGTTGGGTGGCCTGACCGCCGAGCAGTTGTGCATCGCGTCCGTCCCGCCGTCCAACCTCACGCTGCTGGGGCTCGTTCGCCACCTGACCGAGGTCGAGCGCTACTGGTTCGGCGCAGTCGTCGCCGGGGAGACGCTGCCGTCCGTGTACTGCGCGCACGACCGCGACGGGGACTTCACCGACCTCGACCCGGCGCAGGCCTTCGATGACCTCGCGCGCTACGACGCGGAGGTCGTCGCCTCCCGTGAGCGCGCCGCGGAGGTCACCGACCTCGACGCTGCCCTGCCGGGTCAGCGCAACGGTGAACCGGTGAACCTGCGGTGGGTCTACACACACCTGATCGAGGAGTACGCTCGGCACGTGGGCCACGCGGACCTGGTGCGCGAGAGCCTCGACGGCGCCACCGGCTACTGACAGCTGCCCAGCCAACGCGTGACGGGCGGGCCCGGTCCGACCGCATGGATGACTGCCGAAACGAGGCCGCCCGGGCAGTCCTCGGCCGGGCCTAGCCGATGTCGCGACGGAACGTGGTGAACCGGCCGATCAGGACCAGGACGACCGCGTAGCCGAGCAGCGTCAGGGCTCCCTGCCACGACGGCAGCAGGTCCGCCAGACCGGTGCTCACGTACAGGCTCGACCCGGCGATCGCCTCGCCGGCAGCCCCGGGCAGGAACTTGCTCAGGCTCTCGGTCACGTCGAACTGCGCCAGCAGGATGCGCAGCAGCGGCTCGACGAACTGCGTGAACGCCAGCAGCACGACGATCGCCGCCACCTGGTTGGTCAGCACCGATCCGAATCCGACTCCGACCAGCGCCCAGAGCACGAGTGCCACCACGGACAGCGCCACCGTGCGTTGCACCTCAGCGTCGCCCAGCAGCGTCGGCTCACCCATCGCCAGCAGCGTGCCGGCCCCACCCAGGACCGTGCCAGCCACGCCGGCCAGCGCCACCACGATCGCGAACGGAACGACGGCCACGAGCTTCGCGCCCAGCACCAGGCTGCGGCGTGGTTCGGCCAGCAGGGTGGGGGTGATCGTCTGATGCCGGAACTCGCCGGTGACGCTCAGCGCTCCCAGGATCGCGGGGAAGATGTACCCGAGGGCCACGGCGAGCGTGAAGACCGAGGTCGCGATCGCCGTCTGGTCCAGGACCGCCTCGCCGAAGCCGCCGGTCCCCGAACTCGCCCCCCCGGACTCCTCGACCTCGCGCATCCCCATCACCAGGGAGAAGGCCATGATCACGCCCATCACGATCATGTAGCCGAAGAAGACCAGGGCCGTGAGCCACCAGGTGCGGGTGCTGGAGATCTTGCGCAGCTCCGTGCGCAGGGCGGCGCTCATCGGGTCACTCCCGGCATCGTGGGGGTCGACGGGCCGCCGACCGGGGGTCCGCCCGGTGCTCCCGGTGCTCCCGGATCAGCGGTCAGCTGCAGGAACAGCGCCTCGAGGCTGGTCCCGGCCGGGGCCAGCTCGTGCAGCGCCAGCCCACGCGCGTAGGCCACCTCGCCGACCGCCGGGCACTCCCGGTCGAAGATGACGGCCGTCGTGGGAGTGTCGAACCGGGTGAGCGGCCCCCAGCCCTGCTCGGTCACCAGCGCCGCGAGACCTGGACCATCCGGCGAGCTGATCCGGACCGCCGGCCTGGCAAGGGCCTCCAGCTCGGTGAGCGAGGACCTGTGCACCAACCGGCCACGGGCGATGATCACGACATCGTCCACGGTCTGCTCGACCTCGGAGAGCACGTGGCTGGACACCAGCACCGTCCGGCCCTGGGCTGCGAGGTAGCGCAGGAAGTGCCGGAGCCAGGCGATCCCCTCCGGGTCCAGCCCGTTGGCCGGCTCGTCGAGCAGCAGGACCTGCGGGTCCCCGAGCAGCGTGGTGGCCAGCGCCAGCCGCTGGCGCATGCCCATCGAGAACCCGCCGGCGCGCCGGTCCGCCGCCTCCGCCAGCCCGACGGTGGCCAGGACCTCGTCGCATCGGGCGTCCCCGACCCCGATCTGCGGTGCGTAGACCCGCAGATGGTCCCGGGCCGTGCGCCCCGGATGGAACGAGGAGGCCTCCAGGGCGGCCCCGATGTGCCGTGCCGGCTGCGAGCGGTCCGAGTACGGTCGACCACCGATGGTGGCGGTCCCGGCGTCCGGCGTGGCCAGGCCCAGGAGCATCCGCAAGGTGGTGGTCTTGCCGGCACCGTTCGGTCCGAGGAAGCCGGTGACCCGGCCCGGCTCGACCGTGAAGGTCAGATCCGAGACCGCATGGACGGGTCCGAAGCTCTTGGACAGGCCGACGACCTCGACGATCCCGTCGGCGTGGTCGAACGCGGCAGGAGCAGCAGGAGAGCTCATGGCTCCACCCTGCCACTGCGCCCACCTGGGGACGTGCGGGACCCGTCAGATCAGCCGAGGCCATGCCCGCAGCAGGCGGCTCACGTGGATCACGCGGCCAGCGAGTCATCCCCCTCAGGGGCCGGCGTCTCGCCGACAGTCATGGTCAGGGCAGCAGCCTGAGCGCTGGACGGCTTGACCCACGCCGGGGCGCGGTTGAAGCGTCCGAAGGCGTTGTTCGGCAGCGCCAGCCGGACCACCTTGTGCCATGCCGAGAACACCTGCTTGGGCAGTGGCCCGGTGACGTAGGGCAGGTCGTAGCGCTCGAACAGGTCCTTGATCCGCGGGGAGATGTCCTTGTACCGCTTGCTGGGCATGTCCGGGTACAGGTGGTGCTCGATCTGGAACGACAGGTTGCCGGTCATCATGTGCAGGGCCGAGCTGCCGGAGATGTTGGCCGAGCCGACCATCTGCCGGACGTACCACTCCCCCGTGGTCTCGCCCTCGATCGAGGTCTTCGAGAAGGTCGCGACCCCCTCGGGGAAGTGCCCGCACATGATCACCGAGTGCGTCCACACGTTGCGCGCCAGGTTGGCCACGACGTTCGCGGCGAGGGTGGCGGCGAACGCGGGCACGGCCGAGAACGGGTTCACGAGCGCAGCCAGGGCCGGGTTGAGCAGGAAGTCCTTGCGCACCTGGCGACCGATCTTGCCCAGGACCCTGCGCCCATCGCGCGTGAAGTCCTCGTCAACGGGCTTCTTGCCCTTGTAGTACGCACCGAGCTCGAGGTCGTAGGCGGCGATCGCGTACTCGAACAGGATCATGTTGACGACGTTGTAGAGCGGCTGGCCCAGCGTGAGCTTCGTCCAGCGCTGGTCCTCGTCGACACGCATGATGCCGTAGCCGAGGTCGTTGTCCCGCCCGACCACGTTCGTGTAGCGGTGGTGGACCTCGTTGTGCGAGTGCTTCCACATGTCCGCCGGCGCGGCGTTGTCCCACTCCCAGGTTGTGGAGTGGATGTCCGGATCGCGCATCCAGTCCCACTGGCCATGCAGGATGTTGTGCCCGATCTCCATGTTCTCCAGGATCTTGGCCACCGACAGGCCCACCGTGCCCACGATCCACGCCGGCGGGAACACGGAGAACAGCAGCACGCCGCGCGAGCCCATCTCGAGCAGCCTCTGGGCCCTGATGACCCGCCGGATGTAGGCGGCATCCTCCTCCCCGAGGCTGGCGAAGACCTCGGCCCGAAGGGCGTCGAGCTCGCGGCCGATGGCCTGGATGTCAGCGTCGGTCAGGTGCTCGACCGGGTTGTCGGTGCGCCTCTGGATGACTGTCATGGGAATCGCCTTCGTCGGTGGTCGTGTGGTGTTCAGATGTCGAGTTCGCACGGCCCGGCGGCCGCGCTGACGCAGGTCTGGACCTTCACGCCGTCCCCGGGAACGGCCGTGGTCACGGCTCCGGAGCGCAGGTCGCGCACTGCTCCGGACTCCAGCGGCAGGATGCAGCCCATGCAGATGCCCATGCGGCATCCGGACGGCATCAGGACACCTGCAGCCTCGCCAGCATCGAGAAGTGGCGTCGATCCATCGGCCGCAACGACCGTGCCGGTGCGGCCGAACGAGACCTCGCCACCCTCTCCGGTCACGAGCACGTGCGCCCGGAACCGCTCAGTGTGCAGCTGGTCGGCGACGCCGTTCGCGGTCCACCGCTCCTCGAGGGCATCGAGCAGGCCGGTGGGCCCACAGCCCCAGGCCTGTCGGGCGGTCCAGTCGGGGACGAGGTGGTCCAGCTCGGCCGGGTCGAGGATCCCGTCGGTGCTCGTGTGCCGCATGATGAGTCGGATCCGGCCGGACCCGGCCATGTCGGCGAGTTGGGCGCTGAAGATGACATCGGCCGGACTCGGTGCGCAGTGCACGGCCACGACGTCGGCCAGTTCGGCGAGCCGATGGCGCAGCATGCCCATCACCGGCGTGATCCCGCTGCCGGCCGTGATGAACAGGACCCTGCGCGGCGCGACGGCGGGCAGGTGGAAGTCACCGGTCGCCTGGTCGAGCTGGATGATCGTGCCGGGCCGCGCTCGGCGCACGATGTGGGTGCTGACCACACCGTCCGGGATCGCCTTGACGGTGATCGAGATCCGGCCGTCGGCGCGTGGGCCCGACGTCAACGAGTAGGCCCGCCACAGCCGCACGCCATCCACGTCGATCCCGATCCGGACGTACTGGCCCGGCACATGGCCGCGCCAGCCGCGCCCGGGGCGGATCACCACCGTGACCGCGTCGGCGGTCTCCGGGGTGATGGATTCGATGCGCCCGCGCAGGCCCGCACCGCTGCGCAGCGGATCGATCACGTCGAGGTAGTCCGAGGGCAGCAGTGGCGTGGTGACCGCCGCGAGGGCGCGCTCCACCCCACCTCGCAGGTGGGTGCCCCGCCCGGGCGCCCCTGCCTCGATCATCGTCATGTCACCAGTCTCCCCGCCAGTTCGGATAACCTCGTATCTCACGTGGGTGAATCGTGCGGGCAATACTGTTCGTACCGAACAAAGGAACCCAATGGCCGACGGAATCCGTCCCACCCACCAGGGCGCTGTCATGGACGTGCCGGAACCCGTTCTGCGGGCGATGCGGGCCGCCCTGCACGGTGTTGCCCTGCAGACGATCGAGGCAGTGGCCACCGAGGTCCCCGGCTATCGGGGGTCGCTGGACGCCCAGGCGCGTTCGACCCTGGCCCAGGCAGTGGAGCTCGCGCTGAGCGGGTTCCTCGCGCTCGCCGCCGAGGAGCAGGACCCGAGCGCCCCCCTGACCCCGGTGCTTCAGGGCGCGTACGCGCTCGGTCGCGGCGAGGCCCGCAGTGGTCGCTCGATGGATGCCCTGCTGACCGCGTACCGGGTCGGTGCCCGGGTCGCGTGGCGCGGCATGGCTGGCGAGGCCGCTGCTGCGGGCCTGCCGGCCGACAGCCTGGTCTCGTTCGCCGAACTCGTGTTCGCCTACATCGACCAGCTCTCCGCAGCCAGCGTCTCCGGGCACGCCGACGAGCTGGCCGTGGAGGGTCGAGCCCGCCAGCGACACCTCGAGCGGCTCGCGCACGGGCTGGTCACCGGCGCCCCAGAGGAGTCGCTGGCCGCCGCAGCACAGCGCGCCGGTTGGACACCGCCGGCCACAGTGGTCCCCGTCGTGCAGCCCGACGAGCACGTCGACGATGTCCTGGCCCGCATCGATCCGCGGACGCTGCAGCCGCTGGAGGACGTCCCGGGACTCGAACCCGGGGAGGCTGTGCTGCTGGTGCCCCACGGGGGCGACCGGTTCGGGACCGGCCTGGCCCGCGGGCTGGCCGGGGCACCCGCGGTGGTGGGTCCCGCCCGCCCGTGGCTGGAGGCGCACCGTTCGTTCGCCCGCGCCGTGCGCGCCTGGCGCCTGGGGGTGGCGGGTCCACGGGCGGATGCCGCACTGCCGGGCGGTCCCGGGGAGGTCGATCAGCGGACCACCGGGCTGATCGTGCATGCCGACGACGTCCTGGCCGAGCTGGTCATCACCGCCGATCCCGAGGCCCTGGCCGACCTGCGCACCCGGGCGCTGGCCCCCCTGTCCGAACTACGACCCGCGCAGGTCGATCGACTGACCGAGACCTTGCGCTCATGGCTGCTGCACCGCGGCCGCCGCGACCAGGTGGCCGCCGCCCTCTTCGTCCATCCGCAGACGATCCGCTACCGGATGGGTCAGATCCGCGAGCTGTTCGGCGATCGCCTCGACGACCCGCGCGCGGTCCTCGAGCTCACGATCGCCCTGGGAATGCCCGGGGGCGCCATGAGCAAGGGGCCCAACCAGGTGGAGGTGCGCATGCAGGCAACTGGGCCTCGGGATCCCAGTCCGGCACCATGGCGCACCCCCGGGCTCGGGACTGTCCCCTGGCCATCGGACAGTTGATCCGGCGGCTGAACGTCCGCGTCGCCCTGAGAGACTGGGCCTGTGGTGAACGCTGCCCCTGCCCCCGAGAAGCACACCGACGAAGCCCCGCATGGCCTGCTGGCCCGACATGGGGCTGCGATGGCCCGGCACGCCAAGGTGGTGGTCATCATCGGGACGCTCCTGGCGGTCGGCGCCTACCTGGTGGCGGCACTCGGCGTGGGGGGACAGTCCCTGTTCGACCGGCTGGAGCTCGGCGAGCCGGTGGTTGCCGGCGAGGCGCTCGAGGGCCGCGACCTGCTGCGCGAGAACGACCCCACCGGGTCCAGCGTGCAGGCGCTCTGGGAGGAGGTCGACGCCGGATCGGCGGCGTTCCTGGCTGGCGCCGCTGCCGCCAACGCGGACCTCGCGGCGATCCCGGGCGTGACGGAGGTGCTCGATCCCACGACCATCGGATCCGCCGCGGTCTCCACGAGCGGCGCTTCCGCGCTCGTGACGGTGGTGCTTGACCCCGCCCTCACCGACGCTGAGCTCGATCAGGCCCATCAAGGCGTGAGGGAGCGCCTCGAACAACTGCCTCGGGATGTTGCCGGCTCGACGGTGCAGGTCACCAGCCTTGAGCAGCTCGTCGAGACGATCACCAAGCAGGTCGAGTCCGACCTGAAGAAGGGCGAGGGGCTGTCGCTGCCCATGACCCTGGTGGTGATGGTCCTGATCTTCGGCGGGTTCGCGGCAGCAGGGGTCCCGCTGGCCGGTGCCATCGCGTCCATCGCCGGCGGCCTGATCTCCCTGATGCTGTTCACCTACGTCATCGACCTGGACATCACCGTCGTCAATGTCGTGACGGTCCTCGGGCTCGGGCTGTGCATCGACTACTCGTTGCTGGTCGTCTCCCGGTACCGCGAGCAGCTGCATGACCTTCATGACCTGAGCGAACCGGACGCGCATCGGGAGGTGCCTGCTGCCGCGCGCCAGCAGGCCATGGCCATCACCATGGAGACCGCGGGTCGCACCGTGCTGTTCAGCGGGGTCACGGTGGCGATCGCCGTCACCGGCCTGCTGTTCATCGACATGACCATCATCCAGTCGGTCGGCGCCGGCGCGGTCAGCGTCGTGCTCATCGCGGTGGTCGTGGCGACCACGTTCGTGCCTGCCCTGGTGGTCCTGTCCACCAAGCACGTGGCCGGCAGGGGGATGCTGTCCCGGGCGCCGGGCTTCAGGCGGTTCGCCAAGACGTTCGACCACACGCCGTCGGATGATGGCTGGTTCGCGCGCTGGGCCACGAGGGTGCAGCGGCATGCGTGGCCCGCGTTCCTGGGCATCACCACCCTGCTGGTCCTGCTGTCCACCCCGGCCTGGCGGATGACCCTGGTCAGCTCCGGGGTCGAGCTGCTTCCGGTCGACTCCCAGCAACGGGTCGTGTTCGAGCAGATCCAGGCGGACTTCCCCGCCCTGGCCGCGCCCACCATCACCGTGGTCGCCGACGCCGGGGACGCCGCTGCCCTGACCGGCCTCGCCGGGCCCGTGGCGGGACTGCCGTCAGTCGAGCGGGTCGGTGAGGTGGAGACGACCGGACAGGTCTCCCAGCTGGCCGTCTACACCTCCGACGACGACGCCACCGCGGTCGTGAACCTGATCCGGGATGTCCGGCCCGACGAGCCGCAGACGTGGGTCACCGGGCAGGCGGCGATCCTCGTGGACTTCACCGAGCAGTTGCGTGCCGACGTCCCGATCGCCCTGCTGTTCATCGTGGCGGCAACGCTGGTGCTGCTGTTCCTGCTCACCGGGTCGGTCCTGATCCCGGTCAAGGCCCTGCTGATGAACCTGCTCAGCCTCGGGGCGACGTTCGGGATCCTCGTGATGATCTTCCAGGACGGCCGGTTCGAGTCGCTGCTCGGCTTCCAATCCACGGGCGGCATCGAGGCCACGCTGCCGGTGATCATCTTCGCGTTCGCCTTCGGGCTGTCCATGGACTACGAGGTGTTCCTGCTCTCGCGGATCAAGGAGTTCCACGACCAGGGCCACGGCAACGACGACTCCGTGCGCCTGGGCCTGCAGCGCACCGGTCGGATCATCACCTCAGCGGCCCTGCTGATCATCATCGTGTTCCTCGGGTTCGCGCTCGGCGACCTGCTGGCGATCAAGCAGAACGGGATCGCCCTGGCCACCGCCGTCTTCATCGACGCGACCCTGGTCCGGATCATCCTCGTGCCGGCGACCATGACCCTGCTCGGCGAGTGGAACTGGTGGGCGCCCGCACCCCTGCGCCGCCTCTACGACCGGCTCGGCATCACGCACTGAGTTCGCTGCCGGGCGCGAAACCGGAGCTGCCCGGTCACCCGGTCAACTCACTCGACCTGGTCACCCGGTCAACTCACTCGACCCGGTCACCCGGTCAGCTCAGCCGTCAGCACCCAGCCAACGGCGTACGTGCCGCCCAGCGACGACGGCACGAGCTTGACCAGCCCTGCGTTGCGGAACGCCACGACCTGGGCCTCGGGTTCGCCCGCCACGAGCAGGGAGGCGAACCGGTCGAGGAAGGGCAGGTGGCCCACCACTGCCAGCGATCCCTCGGCCATCGGATCCACCAGGTTGCGGGCCGCGTGCCGGACGTCCCCGTTCGGGTTCAGCCCGTCCACCTGGTCGACCACGGGGCAGCCGAGTGCGTCGGCCAGGATCTCGGCGGTCTGCTCCGCACGCAGCTTGCCGCTGTGCACGATCCTGTCGACGCGCACGCCGCAGAGTGCCGCATGTCCGGCCACGAGCTGCACGCTGCGCCGCCCCACATCCGAAAGTGGGCGATCCGGATCCACATCCGCTGGCACAGCTTCGCCATGCTGCATCAGGTAGACGTCCAAGAGTGCCGCCCCTACCCCAGGGTCGCGTGCAGGTAGTTGAACAGGACGTCGCCGATACGATGCCTGAAGGACTCCAACTCGGCGCTTGTGGCGGTGACCTGGTCGCCCTGGAGGCGGTTGACGATTGTCACGCAGATCATCGCGAACTTGGGGAAGCCCCAGTAGTTGAGGTAGCCGGCGAGCATGGCCCCCTCCATCTCGATGTTGCGCACGCCCGCTGCGTTGATCCATTCCAGCCACGCCATCTTCGACTCGGACGTCTCCATGCAGATCGCACCGTCGAGTCGGAACTGCTCGAGGAAGAACTCGTTGCCCGCGACCGTCCGGCCCAGCTCGATCGGGATCCCGCTGCCCCGGCTGGCCGCCTCGATCGCCTCGGCAACCGAGCGCGGGAACGTGCCATCGAACCAGTACTCGCCCGACCCGCCCTGCAGGAGGCGGTGCGGCTTCAGGTCCGCCATGACCCCATCCGTGCTCACCACCACCGTCCCAGCTGGCAGGCCGACACCCCCGCTGGTCCCGACCCGGGCCCACATCACCTGCGACATTGCGTCGTGATCCCCACGCTTGAGGAAGAAGACCATGCGCATGAGTTCCTGCACGGCGATCGAGGCGCTGGGCATCCCCATCCCGTGGGACGCGAAGAGCACACCGTCGCAGTAGCGCACGACGAAGCGGTCCTCCTTCGGTAGCGCAATCACCGCGGCCCCGCCGCGCTCGTCGCTCCATCTTTGCGCGAACTCGGTGATCCGGCCGCCCGGTCCAGCCAGGACGATCGCGCGGACGTCCCGGAACTCCTCGAGCACCCGATCGGCGCTGCTCACGCCGAAGTGGTAGTAGACGTCGGCGTACTCGCCAGTCAGCGCACCATCGAGGAACGCATGGTTGATGTTCTCGTCGTGCATCGTTGGCTCGCCCTCCACTGACCCGGCAAGTGGACACGGCCGGGGCCTTCAGGCTAGGCCCGGGCCGCGGGACGTGGCAACGCGGCCGACGGCTGCTGGCCGACCGGGGGTCCGTGCACGGCGAGCCACTGGGTGCCCGCCTGCGTGCTGCGGACCCGGTGGGTCGTGCCAGCGGGGATCACGACCCAGTCCCGACGGCTCAGCGGCACCAGCACGCCGGCGACCTCGAGTTCGGCGGCACCAGCCAGGAGCAGGACCCACTCATGCCAGTCCTGGACCTGCGCACCGGAGTCCGGCGTCTCGGAGCTGACGATGTGCTCGATCCTGACCTGGCCCAGTTCGGCGAGGAGGTGGAACGCCTCGCCGACCTCGGGGACGGCGTCGGTGAGGCATCCGCCCAGAGCACCTGGTGCGGAGCCAAGAGCGGTGCTGAGGGTGTGGCGGGGATCCGCGGCCACACTCCACCTCCATCTCGGCCGGGCCCTGGGCTGGCCGGGTCCGCCACGCCCCCGGCCTGGCCATCCACGGCCACACGCGCTGTGTGCAACGACCATACCGGCGCCCGCGCGATCGTCAACCGCCGATGGGCGACACTGGCGGCATGGATGCAGCTGGATGGAATGCACGGTACGTGGCCAGCACGGTCTGGTCGGGGGAACCCAATGCCGCCTTGGTGGGCGTCGTCAGCGGTCTCGGCGAACCGGCGACCGGCGGCCGCGACCACGCAGCGCACACGGCCCTGGACGTCGGCTGCGGCGAAGGCGCCGATGCGCTCTGGTTGGCCAGCCAGGGCTGGGACGTGACCGGCGTGGACTGGTCCGATGTCGCCCTCGAGCGGGCCGACTCGGCCGTCAGGGCCGCTGGTCTGGATGCCCGCTTCGCCCAGGGCGACGCCACCGACGCGCAGTTCCTCGCCGGGCTGGCCGCAGCCGGCACCTTCGACCTGATCACCGTGGGCTACATCCACCCTGAACCTGACCAGCGCGAGCGCACCTACGCGCACCTGCCGGCGCTGATCAGCCCGGGCGGACACCTGCTCGTGATCACCCACGACCCCGAGCACGGGCTGCTCGGCTTCGGTGGCCCGCCAGCGGCCCGCCTGCTCACCCCCGACGACATCCTCGCGGCGCTGCACCTCCCGAACGGCTATGAGGTGCTCATCCGCGAGGTGCGGGCACGCGAGCAGGACGGGCAGGTCACGGCGATGGACTCAGTGGTACTGGTGCACCGGCTGGCCTGACGGGCTCGTCGTCAGCGGTCGGTGACGCGCTCATGAGCCAGCCCGGCCGCCCCAGATCAGGGGGACGAACACCACGTCGAGCAGCTTGCGACGGTCGAGGCCGTCGGCCAGCCGTTCCAGGACGACCAGCTCCTGCCCGCCGAACCGTGCTGCCGGGTCCCCGATCGGGATCACCAGGCGCCCACCGCGCCGCCCCTGCTCGGGTGGGCGGAGTTGAGCCACAAGGGCCGGTGGAACCGTCGGCGTGGCGGCGGCGACCACGATCGCGTCATAGGGGGCATGCTCCGCGCGACCCGTCGCCCCGTCGCCACAGGTCACGTCCACCTCCAGCCCCAGACCGGCCAACCGGGCCCGCGCATCATCTGCCAGCGCCGGGATCCGCTCGATGGAGTGCACCGTCGCACCGCACGCTGCCAGGACGGCCGCCTGGTAGCCGCTGCCGGTGCCCACATCGAGGACCCGGTCACCTGGCCCCACGGCCGCGGCCTCGGTCATCACCGCCACCACCGTAGGCTGGGAGATCGTCTGGCCGTGCCCGATCGACATGGCGTGGTCCTCCCACGCGCGGAACCGCTGGTGCCATGGCACGAACCGGTCCCGCGGCACGCTGATCACGGCATCGACGACCCGCCGGCTGAGGCCCTCGCCCAGCAGGACGTCGCGCAGGTCGAGCGCATCCACGATCAGGTCTCCGCGCGCTCCTCGGACGCGTCCCCAGGGTCGTCCGCCACTGACTGCACCGTCGACTGAGCCACTGCCTGCTCGGACTGGTCCCCGCTGGCCAACAGCTGCACCGCGGCTTGTTCCCGAGTCGGCTCGAGGTCCTCGAGCGCGACCTCGGAGTCGCTGATCCCGGCGGCAAGGCAGGCGCTGCCGTAGAGCACCAGCGACAGGAGCTGCAAGATGAACAGCACCGCGATCGGGGCTGCGAACGCGCCGTACTGCGGCTTGTCGAGCGCCCAGGACATGATCGCGTCGAGGAGCTGCTTGATCAGCCCGATCGCAACCGCGCCCACGAGGCTGGCGATCAGGTGTGGTCGGGTGTGCGGCCGGATGCCGCCCAGGATGCCCAGCAGGATCCACAGGATCAGGACGTCGACGGCGAACCCGATCGCGAATCCGAGGACGCCGATGCCCAGGCGGCCCGCTCCGCTGTCCAGCCCGATGAACTTGAGCAGGGGATCGGTCAGCTGGCTCGCGACGGCCGACGACGCGAATGAGATCAGCACGAGCGGCGCGATGATCAGCAGGATGCCCAGCGCTCGGGCCTTGGCCTTCGGGAAGCTTCGCGGGTCCGGCGGTGCCCCGAAGATCAGGTGCATGGACTTCGTGGCGCCGCTCACAGCACCCAGGGCCGAGTACAGCAGGATGAGCAGCCCGACGATCCCCGCGGTGAGACCAGCGGTCTTCAGCGTCTCAGGGTCGATCCCGTCGTCGCCGACCACTCCGGGGAAGGCGTTGTCGAGGGCCTCGGTCAGGGTCTGGGCCACGTCGTCGGCCCCGACCAGTGCGATGATCCCGTAGGCGAGGGCCAGCAGCGCGAACAGCGACAGGAACAGGTAGTAGGCCGTCCCGTTGGCCAACAGGCCGACCTTGCCGTACGAGTAGCGGCGCAGCGCGCGGTAGCCGATCCCGCCGACAGTTGACTGGTCGAGTTTCTCCGCGAACTCAGGCACATCCCTCGGCGGCGGATCGACAGTGATCCCGGTGATCGGTCGCGGAGCGGCGGCGGGCGGCATGACTAGCAGGCTACGGCCGGATACGTGCCGATCTCAGCCCCACGGCGTCGCCACGCCAGCCGGGTTCGCGTCCCCGAGGACCACCATCTCGCTGGGCTCGCTCAGGATTCTCTCCGGCGTGCGCCCTGGTCGGGCGTGGGAGTCCGCAGGGCAGCAGCCGACTCGGGTCGATCATCGGGCGTGAGACACCCGCCGCGCGCGAGACGCCCTGGGCTCCCAGTGGAACAGGCGCCACGCCGCCAGCAGCCCGATCGCGGTCCACAGCAGCAGAACGCCCAGGTCGAGCCAGAAGCCGCCGTCGAGGGCACCGCCACTGGTGGCCGTGACCGCGGCGTGGACCGCATGCCGCAGTGGGAACGTCCACCCCACGGCGTTGAGCACGGCGGGCAGGGTCGGCGTGGAGATGAAGATGTCGGAGATGAAGGACAACGGCAGCAGCACGCACAGTCCGACCGCGATCACGGCCTGCGGACCGTCGACAACGGCCACCAGGGCCAGCCCGCACGCGGCGAAGCAGACGATCGCCAGCGTGAAGGTGAGCAGGGTTGCAGCCCAGGTCGAGGGCGGCAGGGTCACGCCGAGGAAGGCCACGGCCACGGCGAAGACCAGGACGACCGTCGTCACGCCGAGGACCAGCGCTGCCAGGATCCGCGCCGCGAGGTAGCACCACGACGGCAGGGGTGTGCCGCGGATCCGCTTGAGCACGCGGTTGCCACGCTGGTCGGAGATGGTCCCCGGCAGGTTCACGAAGGCCATCGTCGCGACGCCGTACACGGCGAAGGCGGCCGCGAGGTACTGCGGCAGTGGGAGACCACCCCATTCCACCTCGGGCCCGTAGATCAGCGTGAAGACCGTGACCAGCAGCACCGGGAACACAATGGCGAAGAAGACCGAGGCCGGGTCGCGGAGCGTCTGCTGCACCGCATACCGGGTCTGCGCGCCGATCATCGTGGGCAGGCCCGGGCGCCCCGTGCTGATCACCGCCGGCGCCGTGCTGTCCGCGGAGGGGGCGGTAGCCGCGGCAGGAACGGCGTCGAGGCTTCCGGCCTGCGCCGTTCCCCCACCCCCCACCAGGGCAGCGGTGAACTCCGACACGGACTCAGCCCCGGGCTTGGCCCCGCGACCCGGCGTCGGGTCCCAGCCGAACGTCGACCGGACCACCAGCGCGGCCGCGATCCCCCAGGCGGCCATCATCCCCAGGTCACCCCACGCCGGGGTGGAGGCATCCAGGTACGGGTTGAACCCGGCCGCAACCGGGTCCACGAAGTGCTTGAGCGGGAAGAACAGGGCCACCCGCTCCATCCACGTCGGCAGCTCGGCGAAGCCGAAGATCCCGGAGATGAACGACAGCAGGATCAGGCCGCCGTTGCTGATCGCCTGGGCGGCACTCGGCGTCGGGGCCAGCGCCGCGATCGCCAGGCCCACGGCGCAGAAGCAGGCGATGCCGACCCCGAAGGTCAGCACGAGTGCCGGGACGTTGGCCCAGATGATCTGCACGCCGTAGAACGCCACGCCCACACCCACGAGCACGACGGTGGTGATCATCGAGATCCATAGGGCCGAGCCGACCCTCCCAGCGACGTACAGGGGCGGCGGCAGCGGCGTGCCCCGCAGTCGCTTGAGCACGCCCGCTGCCCGGGCGTAGGAGACAGCCAGGGCCAGGGAGACCATGCAGGCCATGCAGACGCCGAAGACCGCGAACACCGGCGTCGTGTACTGCGCCAGCCGCAGGCCGTTGTCCGGATCGATCACCTCGTTGCCGTAGATGGAGCACAGGATGACCAGGAAGGCCAACGGGAACACGATGGTGAAGAACGCCGCGATCGGGGTCCGCCAGAACCCGCGGTTCGCGTAGCGGACCTGGCCGACCAGCATCGACCCCCACGATGCCGACCCACCCTCAGACACGGCTGTCCCCCTGTGTGAGGTCCAGGTAGACATCCTCGAGCGTGGGCCTGGCCATGGTGAGCCCTTCGAGGCCGACCCCCTCGGACATGGCCCACTGCGTCAACGCGTTCAGGTCGCGGATGGGGTCCGATGACCGGATGTCGACCTGCTGGCCGTGCATGCGCACCGACCCGAGCCCAATGGGCGGCAGGTTCTCGGGCCGCACCCCCTCGGGCAGCACGAAGGCGATGACCGCGTCGGAGCCCTCCGTCCGGACCAGGTTCGCCGGGGTGTCGAGGGCAACGAGGCGCCCGGCCTGCAGGACCGCGACCCGGTCGGCCAGGTGCTCGGCCTCCTCCATGTAGTGGGTGGTGAGCAGGATCGTGGTGCCCAGCCCGCGCAGCGAGGCGATCAGGTCCCACGCCCGCCTCCGGGCGGACGGATCGAACCCCGTGGTCGGCTCGTCGAGGAACAGCAGCTCCGGGTCGCCGACCAGGCCGAGGGCGAGGTCGAGCCGCCGCCGCTGGCCACCGGACAGGGTCTTGGTCCGGGCTCCGGCCTTGTCGGCGAGCCCCACGCGCTCGATGACCTCATCGACGTCGCGGTGCCGCGGGTACAGCCCGGCGTAGAGGGTCACCAGCTCGCGGACACTGAACTCCTCGTCGAACCCGGCGTCCTGGAGCACGATCCCGATCCGTCCCCGGTAGGCGGTCCCGCCGGTCGCGGGATCCGCCCCGAGGACGCTGACCGTCCCCGACGTCCGCTTCCGGTGCCCCTCGAGGATCTCCACCGTCGTGGTCTTGCCGGCACCGTTGGGCCCGAGCAGCGCGAACACCTCGCCGGGCTCGATCGTGAAGCTCAGGTCATCGACCGCCCGCTCCCCGCCGTAGTCCTTGCACAGGCCCTGCACCACCACGACCGACCCGGCTCCGTTCGCACCGTTCATACTCCCTTCACTACCCCGCAACGGCGCCGTCCGGTAGGGCCGAAGGACCACGCCCGACCACCACACGCCCGGCCACGAGTCCGGTCCGGTTTGGCCCCGTGCCGAACCGGGTATGACCCCAGGATGCTGCGGACAATCGGCAACATCATCTGGTTCATCCTCGCCGGCTGGGCAATCGCCCTGGCCTTCGCCATCGCCGGCATCCTGATGTTCATCTTCATCATCACGATCCCCTGGGGGATCGCCTCGTTCCGGCTGGCCAACTACGCGTTGTGGCCCTTCGGCCGCACCACGGTCCCGAACCCTGACGCCGGTGTCGCCAGCCTGATCGGCAACATCCTGTGGATGATCTTCGGCGGCATCTGGATCGCACTCGGGCTCATCGTCTACGGCGTCGGCCTGTGCTTGACCATCATCGGCATCCCCTGGGGGATCGCAGCCTTCAAGATGGTTCCGCTGGCCCTCACCCCGCTCGGGCAGACGATCGTGCGCACTTCGGACGTGTACCCGATCACCCCGACCGCCGCGTACCCAGCTGGCTGACGCAGCCCGTCGCACCACCGCTGCCCTGCGGTCCACAGATCCACGAACGCCCCGGTTGATCACCCGGGGCGTTCGTCGTTCTTCGGGGCACGCGAGGCGGGCACCCGTGCGCAGCCCAGTCACGCTACTTTGGCCCCATGACTGATCGTGACTTCGATGTAGTGCTCTTCGGGGCGACCGGCTTCACCGGGCAGCTCGTGGCCGAGCGGCTGGCGCAGCGCGCTCCCGAGGGGACCCGGATCGCCCTGGCCGGCAGGTCGCTGGCCAAGCTCGGGTCAGTGCGCGACGGGCTCGGGGACCGAGCATCTGGCTGGCCGCTGCTGCTGGCCGACTCCGCCAACCAGGCGACCCTGACCAAGCTGGCCCGCTCGACCGTGGCGCTGGCCACGACCGTCGGGCCGTACGCCAAGTACGGACTGCCACTGGTCGAGGCCTGCGCGAAGGCGGGCACGCACTACGTCGACCTGACCGGCGAGGTGCTGTTCATGCGCGATTCGATCGATGCCTTCGACGAGACCGCCCGCGGGACCGGTGCCCGGATCGTGCACGCGTGCGGCTTCGACTCGATCCCGTCAGACCTCGGGGTGCTGGTGCTCCACGAGGTCGCGGGCCCGTTGGCCGAGACCACCCTGCTCGTCAAGGACGCCCGCGGCGGGTTCTCGGGAGGGACGCTGGCCTCAGGCCGGGAACAGGCCATCGCGATGGCGGCTGACCCCGCCGCCCGCGAGATCGTTGCGGACCCCTACTCGCTGAGCCCTGAGCGCGCGGCCGAGCCCGACGGCGGCAGCCAGGACGACTCGGACTCCGAGGCCGACCTGAACAGCGCGGTGCACCACCCCGAACTCGGCTGGCTGGCCCCGTTCGTGATGGGTCCGACGAACACGCGGGTGGTCCGGCGCTCCAATGCGCTGGCCGGCTACCCGTACTCGCGGACGTTCCGGTACCAGGAGGCGATGTCCTTCGGTGAGGGCATCTCCGCACGGGCCAAGGCGACCGGCGTGACCGCCGGGATGGGCGCGGTTGGGGCAGCACTGGGCTTCGGACCGATCCGCTCTGGGATGGGCAAGGTGCTGCCCAAGCCCGGCGAGGGGCCAAGCGCGGAGGACCGCGCGGCGGGGTACTTCCGGTTGGAGATCCACGGATGGGGCCTGGATGGGGAGCACTACGTCGCGACCGTCGCCGCAGACGGCGATCCGGGCTATGCCGCCACGTCCCTGATGCTTGCCGAGGCCGTCCTGCTGGCCGCCTCGGGCGATCCGGACCTGCCCGATCGCGCCGGGGTGCTCACCCCGGCCACCGGGCTGGGCATGCCGCTGGTCGAGCGACTGCGCGCAGCCGGGATGACGTTCGAGGCCGGGCTCGCACCCGAGCCGTCCGAGGACCTCGCGGCGGATGATGAAGCAACCGAGGCGGAGGTGGCCGCCGATTCCGAAGCCGAAGCCGAGGTCGACCCGGACTCCGAGTCCGGCCCGCAGCAGTAGCCGCCGGCCAGGAGAATCCCGCCCGACGGAACCGCGCGAACCGCTCGGGATGTGGTTCGGCAGGTAGTCGACCAGTGGGCAGCTGAAGAGCGTGCAAGGCTCTCGAGGCATGCCGGGTGCGGACCGCCGACCGCGGGAAAGGACAATACGGCCATGACCGACGCTCTCTACCTGATCCCCGGGGTCATCGCCGCGGGGCTGGGCGGTGAGCTGTTCGTCCGCAGCACCGTGGGTGGTGCTGCCCGGGCCCGGGTGGCACCCGGGATCATCGCCGCGACCGTGGCGGCCTTCGCGACGTCGAGCCCCGAGATGTCGGTGGCCGTCAACGCGGCCACCGCCGGGGAACCGGAGATCGCCCTGGGCGACCTGCTGGGCAGCAACGTCATCAACATCGCACTGGTGCTTGCCATCGCCATCACGCTGGGCGGCCTGACCGCGCGGCGCAGCGACCTGCGCCGGGACATCCCGCCGGCGCTGGCGGCCCCGGTGCTGATCCTGGCGCTCGGACTGGATGGCACGCTCAGCCGGGGGGACGGCGTCATCCTGCTGCTGTGCTTCGCAGGGTGGCTCGGGTTCACGATCACCCAGGCCGCGCGCGAACGCTCCGACATCGCCGAGGTCCTCTCCGACCGGCGCGTGGGCACGATCGTTCGGGACGGGATCCTCGGTCTGGTCCTGCTGGTCCTGGCTGGGCGGCTGATCGTGCTGGCTGCCGCCGACTTCGGTCGCATCCTCGGCTGGGACACGTTCACCGTCGGTGCCGTGCTCGTGGCCGTGGCCACCTCCGTGCCCGAGCTGGCCACCGTGGTGGCCGCACGGGTGCGCCGTCACGACGACGTGAGCGTCGGGACCGTCCTGGGCAGCAACATCTTCAACGGCCTGCTGATCGTTGGTGTCGCTGCAAGCATCCACCCGATCCGGATCACGTGGAACGAGTTCATCGTCGCGATCGTGTTCGGCGTGATCACGATGCTGATGATCATCCCCGGACCGTCCAACCGACTGGCCCCCTGGCGCGGCGTGATGCTGCTGGCGACCTACGGGATCTACGTCATCACGCTGCTGCGCGTCCACTCGGGGGCGTAGCGCCGGACCGGTTGTTCGACAGGGTGCTGCGGAACAGGGCTGTGGCGCGCAGGGGTGTCGACATGCGAGGGTGTCGACGTGCGCGGGGCGGGCGCCCTACCCGGCGGTCCGGGCCACGATCGCCTCCAGCAGCTCCGACTCACACTCGGTGCGCAACCCTCGCAGGGCTGCATCCCGGGCGGCTGCCCGGCGGCCCGCGCGCTCGTGGCGCAGCGCCAGTTCGTGGGCGACGTCAGTGATCTGGCAGATCATCTCGTTGATGTGGAAGTCCGCCCACGGAAGCTCGCGGCTGGCCAGCGAGCCGAAGGGCCGCCCACGCACCAGCGCCAGGGCCGCCGCGAGGTGCTCGGTGTCGTCCGAGTCGGACAGGCCGATCTCGGCCAGCCGCTGGAAGTCCACCCAGTCAGAGGAGACCTCCTCCCGAAGGCGCAGCCGACCCTCGGACTCGGCGAACATCATGAGGTACGGCTCCCCCGAATCGGCGCGACCCAGCCACGTCCGCGCCCGAGAGATCATCTGCCTGCAGGTCTGCGGGTTCGAGCGGCGGCCGGGCCAGAGGGCGCTCTGCAACTCGCTGGGACGAGCGCCGGGATTGAGAGCGATGAAGGCCACGGTCTCGGCGAGCCGACCGATCCGCGTGGATTCGGCCTTGCCATGGGCCTCGGCAACGATCACCTCCCCGAGCATCAGGACCCTGGGCACGCCGCTGGCATGAGGCGCCGCGCTCGTCTTGGCAGTCGTGCTCCTGCCCGTGGTCTCCGGGTCGGGTGCGAACGCGGCGCCAACCGACGGTTCAGCGCCGAGGTCGTCCGTGGGATCGGGTCCCAGATCGGGCAAGGCGTCACGTCCCTCAGTCGGCTGCGGGCGCGGTGGCAGGGTGGGCATCTCGCGCAGGTCGATGACCTCTGGTCCGGCCGCTGACGACCACAGGGCAAGCTGATCGTGCCCCTGCGGATCCGGCAGGTCAGTGCTGGTGAGCATGCCGACGAGGTCAGCGGTCGCCCGGCGACTCACCCCCTGTGGCACGAGGTGTGCCCGCTCGGGCAGCAGCAGGGCGGACCCCGGCCCCTGGACCGCAAGTGTCGCCCCGGCCCCGACAACAGCCGCGCCGGTGATGAGCGCGCAGCCTGATCGCGGCGACACCTGGACCGCGAGGGGGCGGTCCGACAGGGTGATGAGCAGCGGGTCGCCCACCAGGGGCGCCCTCGACCTGGCAGATGCCTCGAGGGCGGCGCACGCGCGCGCGGGATCGGCTTCGACCCCCATGGAACCAGCCTCGACCGCATCGGCGATGGCGGGGTCGGCCACACAGAGCGTGCGCTCGGTGCACATGCTCGCCGGCCCGAACGCGAGCTCCACGGCCAGCCCGCGAAGGACATCGGCAACGTCGTCCGGGGCTCCGGAGACAGCCAACGTGCCCACCGACTCGAGGTTGAGCAGCACGGCCTCCGGGCCGGACACGCCAAGTGTGATCAGCCCGGGCAGCGCCCTGGGCACCTCGGGGCGTGAGTCCGGCAACAGGCGTTGGTCGAGCTCCCAGCGCGTCGAGTCAGCGGCCCTGAACGGGGCGATGGCCGGTCCGCCGGGTGCGGCCAGATCCAGGATCACCGACTCGGAGCCGGCGCGCACCATTCGGACGTCCGGAAGCTCGTGGCCGCCGGATGCTGCTTCGGCGGCCAACTGCGCCAGGGCCCGGTCCAGGAGCTCGAGACCCGGATCGTGGAGCGCCTCGCGGGCGGCGCGCTCGATCTCCTGAGCTCCCGGTACCAGCGGGGCCATCCGCTCCCCGGGTCCCCGCAATCGCTGGAACTGGCGTCGGCGTCGGAGCAGCTCCACGCCGACGCCGGTCAGGAGCAGTGCCGCCACAGTGCCGCCGGCCGGCAGATCCACGGCCACGCCGCTGGTTGCGGTCGGCATCAGCGGACCCGGGTCACCGGCCTCAGAGTGAGCTGGACCCGGGACGGACGCCGACGGCTCCGTGCTTCCCCGATCGATGAGTGGGAGCCGATCGGGGTCGAGCTCGGGAGCCGTGGACGCCCGGTCGATCGGCGGTGCCAGCTGCCGACGCTCCTCCTCGGCCCCTGCCTCGGAACCCGCGTCGGAACCCGCCTCGGAACCCGCGTCGGCCTGGGCCTCGGAACCCGCGTCGGAACCCGCCTCAGAACCCGCGTCGGCCTGGGCCTCAGCACCAGGGTCGGCCCCTGGGTCGACACGGTCAGTGGTCGGCGCGGAATCGTCAGATCCGGCTCCCGAAGCCCGGATCTCCAGGATCCAACCGGGCAGGATCAGGTCCGGATCGGTGAGTCGACGGCCATCGTGTTGGAGGTCGCCGAGGTTGGCCTCGGCAATCTCGGCGTAGCGGCCAGGATCGCCCAGCTCGTCGTCCGCGATCTCCCAGAGGGTGTCGCCGCGAACCACACGATGCCGCTCGGGACGCTCGACGTCCAGATTCGCGTCGGCGGGCAGGAGGAGCCGCCAACCCGGGTAGACGCGGCCATCCCCACCGAGCACCCGTCCGTCAGCCTGGGGGACGTCTCGGTTCAGGGCTTCGATCTCCACGTACCGCTCGCCGGAACCGAGGTGCTGCTCAGCCAGCATCCAGAGGGTGTCGTGGCGCTTCGTGGTGACAGCCGGCAGGTCGGACTGGTCGCTGGACCGATCGGAGGCCGCGCGACCGGATCCGTGACCCTGCGCGATGGTCCCGCGGAACGCGGTCGCAGGCGCGTCAGGGCTGTCGCTGGTCGCGATCGTGACGGCGGCCGCCAGACTCCCCGCGGCTGGTCCGGCCGGGGCTGGTCCGGCCGTAGCTGGTCCGACCGGGGCTGGTCCGGCCGTAACTGGTCCGGCCGGGGCTGCCCGGACCGCGACCGGTCGGACCAATCCGCGCTCCGCAGGCACGTCCGCATCGGACGAGTGGCCGACACCGGACGGGTGCTCGCCGGCCGGTTGACCCGAGCCCGCCGACCACGCAGAACCCACAGTGGCAGATGCGCCAGGTGGGCCGTCCGCCGCCGTCGCCGGCACCGCACCACCAACCCCGGGGCTCAGGCCGACCACAATCGCCGCGACCAGCGACGCGGCCATCCGCTGGGGCATCCCCAGGCCGGGTATCGACGGGGTCGCGACCCGACGGATGGCCGACATGGCCTCCACCGCGACGCTGAGCGCCGTCACGCCCCACGCGGCCCAGGCGATTCCGAGTATCGCCAGCAGGAGCAGCCGGCCGTCATCGGCGCTGCCCCACGCGGCCGGAGCCAGTGACCCCAGGTCCACGGGAAGGGCGTCCCCGAGGGCAACCAGGAGCAGTGGAACACCCATCACGAGGACTGCGAGGGCACCGACCGCGGCCAATGCCCGCACGATGCTCCCGAGCTGGGTCGGGTGGTTCGAGTTGGGCGACGTCATGGACGATTTCCTCCCATGGGATGGACCAGACTCACGTGTGCGGCGCCATCAACCGTCAGGTGTGGCACGCCGATCAGGCCGAGGAAGACTGTGGGTGCCGAGGTCCGGGTCGACACCGAGATGCCCGCCCCGCGGTCGGTGACTCGAGCCGAGCCGTCCACCCCCGCGGATGTCAGATAGGCCTCGGCTGCCCGTAGTGCCGCTCCCCGGTCCACCCGCACGGCACTGCCCTCAAGGACCCTGGTGAGGTCGATCGCCTGCCCGGCAGCCCGTGCGGCCTCGGCCGCGATCCGGTCGGCCCGCTGGGCGGCCCGCACCTTGGCGCCGCCGTCCACGACGAGTCCCGCCAGGACCATCAGGCCCACCATGGCGATCGCCACGAAGAGCGTCACGGCTCCTCGATCCCCCGACGGCCCCTCGCCAGACGCCCGGAGCCGAACCAGCACCTCGGGTTCGCGAGCCCCCTGCCCGGGTGCAGCGGACCGCCGCGCAGTCATCACGATCGCCCCCGGAAACTGTCGATCGGACTGGTCATCGCTGCGGTCACGGTGCGCACCCCGGGCATCCCGGGAACGGCCACGTCGGCCAGGGGAACAGCACATCGGACGGTGACACTGACGCTGGCGGGGGATCCCACGGCAACCGCGAACCCGCTGGTGTCGATCGTGGTCGTCAACTTCCGGCATGTGATCCCCTGGTCGCGCAGCGAGTCCCGGGCCACCGACCGTGCGCCGGCCTGAGCACTTCGCGCGTCCCGCGAGATCGACGCGGCTCGCGCTGCGGACGCAGCCGCCTGCTCCACCGCGCTGCCCGCCGCAGAGACCCGACCGGCGACGATCACCAGACCGAGAACGGCAAGCAGCGCGGGGGCCAGGACCGCCAGCTCGATGGTCGCCGACCCCCGGTCAGCGCCCTGGTGGAGTCCAGTCCTCATGGGATGGTGAACCGCTCAATGGGGCCCTCGGCATGCTGCCGGACGGGCAGCCCGGGCACGCCCGGAAGGACACTCAGGGCTCGGCCGGTCACCTCGACCCGCAGACCTCCCGGCGTGGCGCGCGAGGTCACCGAACTGCCCAGGAGTGAGTCCCCGGCAGTTGCCTCGAGGAAGGCCTGCGCCCGGATGCGTCCGGCCTCGGCCGGGGCGCGATAGGCCCGCCCGGCGGCAACCCCCTCTTGGGCAGCACCCAGAGCGAGACTCCGCGCGTACGACCACAGACCTACCTGGATGATCGTGAACACCACCAGGAGCAGCACGGGGGCGAGGATCGAGACTTCGAGCGTGACCGATCCCCGGTCCCGCACGGACATCAGTTGATCTGGTCCGTGCGCGACTTCACCGCCGCGGTGAGAGTCGCGACCAGCAGCGTCGCGACGGTGATCAGGCCGAGGACCAGGATCACCAGTTCCAGCGTGCTGGCCCCGTCGTCGGTGCCGCGATTGGCCACGCCTGCGCGGATCCGCCCAGTCAGTGCCCCCAGAACGGTCAGGGTGGTGGTCAGAAGTTCATTCATCACTGTGCTCCATTCATTGTCGTGCTCCGTTGTTGTGTCAGCCGAACAGGATCCGCCAGAAGGCGGGGAAACCAAGGAGTGCCATGAAGGCCACACCGAGCAGCGCGACCGGGATGGACATGCGTTCACTTGCCTCGTTGGCTGCGGCGACCTCGGCCTGCAACAGCCACGTACGCAGCGAGGCCGCCCGAGCCCGTAACGTGGGCAGTACCGCCGCGCCGTCCTCGCCGGACAGGCGCATGATGTCCGCGACGTCACCCAGTTCGGGGACGGCCAGCTCGTCGGCCAACTCGGACAGCTGCTGCCAGGGTGTGCGTCCCTCGAGCCGGGCCCGCAGGAGCGCGTCGCGGATGTGGCCGAAGCCGGGACCGGCACCGATGGCCGCAGCCCGTTCGAGCGCCTCGACGGCCCCGGCGTCCGCTGCCCGCTCCAGGGCCACCAACTCGAGGTACACGCACACCGAGCGGCGCATCTGCACGCGGGCGGCGGCTGCTCGCCGGCGCAGCTCGACCTCGGGCAGGAAGGACATGCCGATCGCCAGTGCGAGGCTGGCGATGACCGGGATCACCACCGGCAGGGCCAGCCCTGCGATCGACAGGATCGAGGTCAGCAGCGCGGGGAACGCCAGGCCCACGAACGCGTAGCCCATCTTCTCCAGGGCCATCCGGGTGGGGGTCATGCCGATGATGGCCAGGTCCGCGCGATGGCGGTCGAGGTGCAACGACTCCGCGACCCGCGCAGCAGCCTGCATGGCGGCGCTCCTGACGGCGCCTGGCAGCGTCGCGCCGTCCGGGCCAGCAGCCGAGGTGGTCACAGACCCGGAGAGCCTGGCCACACCCGCGACAAGGTCGGGCGCCGGCCGGTGCCAGCCGGCCACGATCAGGGTCATCCCGAGGCCGACCAGTGCCCCGGCAACGAGCATCGCAGTCATGTCCGGCCCTCCGCGGCGGCGAGGATCCGGGCCGGGCGGGTGCTGCGGGTCATCGAGTGCATCCACCACAGGGCCGCGCCGAAGAACCCCAGGGTGGCACTGAGGACCACCTGGCCCAGGATCGTTCCGTAGGGGCCGGTGTAGCTGCGGTTCAACAGCCCGGCGGCGATGATCGCCAGGGTGATGACCGTGACAGCCCGAGCTGTCGTCCGCGGCTTCGCCCGGTCGGCCTCAATGCGGCGACGGGCAGCCACCTCTTCGCCCACCGAGTCGGCGATGGCAGTCAGCGCCGCGGCGACACCCGGGCCCCGGCGCCGCGAGGCCAGGATCAGGGCCGCGACAACCAGATCCGCAGTCGGGTCATCGAGGTCGTCAGCGAATCGCCGGAGCGCGGTCTCGGTCGGCGTGCGAGCCGCGAGCCGGGCGGACAGCGTGGCGACCTCGGCGGCGATGGACGGGGGTGCGGTACGCGCGGCGGTCTGGATTGCCTGCTCGAGTCCGATGCCGATCGCCAGGACGTCGGCGAGCCGACGAGTCCACTCCTCGACAGCCTCCACCCGGTCGATCTGATCCTCAGCGTTCGTACCGGCCCGAGCCATCGCGGGCAGCCCGATGGTCGCGGTGGCCGCGCCGAGCCCCAGCGCGGGCCACCCGGTCAGCGCCCACACGACCGCGCCAACCCCAGCCGCGGCCGGGAGGCGCACCGCGGTCCAGGACCACGAGCGGCCCGTGGCGCGCCGCACCCGCTCGCGCGGTTGCCAGCCCCCAACCGCGGCCATCATCAGCGCGATGCCACTGGCGGCAACCAGTGCGGCAACGCCGGCCACGACCTGCGCGGCGGTCACAGGGCCACCCGGCGAGCGGCCCGGACGGGGTCGAGGTGCCGATGGTCGAGCTGCGCCGCGTCGAAGCCCGCCGCAACGAGGTCAGGCAGGCAGTGCGGGTGATGGGCGGGTACGGCATGGCCGTCCGGACCCGGCGTGAAGACCGTCGTGACCACGGGTCGCCCCGCCTCCCCCACACCGTCGACCTCGATCACCTCCGCGACGAACCGGTGGCGGGCACCGGCGTTGTCCGCATCGTGACGCAGCGACAGGTGGACGATGAAGTCGATCCCGTCGGCAGCCGCCCGATAGGCGAAGGAGTCGGTCATCCCGCCGCCCTGCTCGAGGCACAGGTTCACGATCCGGTCCAGGGCCTTGGCGGCCGTACGGGCATGCAGGGTGCACATCGATCCATCGCCGACGCTCATGGCGTTGAGCATCGGGACGACCTCCGGACCGCGAACCTCACCCACGATGACCCGACGGACGTTCATCCGCAGCGCATCCACGACGAGGTCTGACAACGACACCTCGCCGGATGCCCGGCCTGTCGCGTCCCGCTCCGAGGATCCGACCCGGGCCTCCATCGCCACGACACGCGGATGCCGCTCGGTGAGCTCATGCAGGTGCAGCTCGTACTCGCGCTCGATCGTTGCGAACCTCTCCATGGGGGAGAACTCCGCTGCGAGAGCGCGCAGCATCGTCGTCTTGCCGGCATTCTGCGGGCCGGTCACGATGACGTTCTTGCCAGCCCGGATCGCTGCCCCGAGGAAGTCGGCAACTGCTCGGGTCATGGACCCCCACGTCACCATCTGGTCCAGGGACACATCTCGGATCCGGTGCCGACGGATGACGATGATCGGCCGTGGGGTCACCCATGCCATGGCGGTCAGCCGGGATCCGTCGTCGAGTCGCAGGTGCAGGGTGGGGCTGGCCGTGGAGAAGGACCGCTCAGCCTGGCCGGTGCGGGTTGCCAGGGCCTGGACCAACTCGACCAGCTCCGCATCCGAGCCCGCGATCGGCGAGCCGCGCTCCTCCCGACCGTCTGCGTAGGCAATCCAGACCTGGTCGAATCCGTTCACTTCGATGTTCTCGATGGACGGGTCGTCGATCAGCGGCTGGAGCCGCCCCATGCCGAAGATGGCGTTCATGACGCTGTCGGCAATCGCGAACTCATCATCGACGGACCACGGAGCGAGCCCGGCGTGAACCCGATCCCGCGAACGGGCGACGAGGACCCCGGTCAACAGGCTCCGGGCCAGCTCCCGCCGGGCCCGCGGATCCGCCACGGGGGCCTCACGAAGGCGCACCGCAAGTGCGTCGGAGACCTCGCGGCGGACCTCGTGGACCAGGGCGTGGTCGACTTCAGCCGCGGGAACGTGGTCGGGAACTGGCGTCGGCGGGATCATCGGTGCCCGTCCAATCCAGGCCCGTCCAATCCAGGCCTGTCCAACCCACGCCTGCCAAACCCACGCCCGCCCCGTCCACGCCTACGGAATCCGGGCACACCGAGTCCGGACCCGCTGAGGCTCGCCGGCGCGGAGGCAGCGGGCCCGCGCTCCTCCCCGGCAGTCCCAGCGGACTCTGCGCGCACCTGAGCGATCGGCATCAGCAGGTCCACTCGGGCGGTGGCTGCCGCACCGAGCCCCGCAGCAAGATGGCGCACGCACCGGGCGTACTCGCTGCGCTCGAAACCCCGCCCGGGCGTCGCACCCTCGGAGTGGACCCTCGCACTGGCCGGGTCGAACGGTACGACCCCCAGGAGCGGGAGTCCCACGGCAGCAGCGACCTCGTTGGTCGTGTACGGGGAGCCGCCGTCGACGACGACCAGGTGGAGCGGAGTGCGTTGTGCCGGCCATTGGGCGGACAGGCGATGGGCGGCGATGACCGCCGGAAGAGTGGGCCGGACGATCAGCGCAGCGAGGTCGGCGTCCGCGAGCCAGGGGGCCCTCAGCCCGGCCCGATCGACCCTGCCCGCATCGACCAGCACATCCGTGCCCCCCTGATGCAGATCCGCGCGCACCTCGGAGATGACGTCCCACGCCAGCGGCAGGGCGGCTGCGCGAGCCTCGTCGGGGACCCCGGGAACCAGGCGAGCCGACCCGTCGGCACGCAAGTGCACGGACGCCTTGTCGAGCGCGTCGTGTGGGTCCATGTCACGGGCAGTGGCCAGGGGAAGAATCCCGGCCGACGCCGAGACAGCGCCGCGCAGGACGCCGCCGGCGGTGTCCCCACCGATCGGGTCGAAGTCCAGCGCGAGGGCGCCGCGGTCCGGGTGCGCCCCGCGCCAGGCCATCGTCAGCCCGACTGTCGCCGTGGTGACACCCGGGGAGCCCTTGGCGCTCAGCAGGCTGATCAGCGCCATGTCAGTTCCCACTCGGCTGGACGACCAGTGCGATGTGGCCGTTCGCGGCCGCCACGGCCAGGTCGGGCCCCGCCTGGGTTGCGGTGGTCACATCGACCACGGTGATGCCATTGATGTCGGCCGGACCCACGCGGACCACGGTCGCCGGGGTGGGCGCCATGTCCCCGGCCCCCTCGGCGTCCACAGCGAGCAGCCGATCATCGGCACGCAGTCCGCCCGCGGGCATCCGGTCGGCTGGCACGGCGATCGGCACGAGCACCCGCCCCGCCCCCGGCTCGCCGGACGGCTCGACCATGTCCGAGGTCAGCAGCATCCCCGGGGACAGTCGAGTGCTGGCAACAAGCCCGATGACGGCATCTGCGTCCTGCGTCGACAGGACCGCGACGCCCGGGTCCACCGACACCCGTGCAGTGGTGAGGTCATCGGCGGTCAGCGCCTGCCCGTAGGCAACATCGCTGCGCACAGCGAGCACCTCCTGCCGGTCGCCGGCCGCTCCGACGAGCCAGACCACGGTCAGGCCGCCCAGCGTGGCCAGCAGGGCTCCGAGCCCCAGGAGCCAGGGACGCCGACGGCCCCGCACGGGCGCCAGGCCTGCGGTGCGGCCGGCCGACGACGATTCGGCCCCAGATACGCGGTCCCTGCTTCGGGCTCCGGCGGTCGAGGATGGCGAGGTGGGCATGATCACTCCCCAGGTGTCCATGTCAAGGTCGGTCGAGGCGAGTCGTGGTGTCGCTCCAGATGCGGAGCGTGGGAGAGCCCGGACCGTGCATGACCCCGTGCGCCTCCCCCGTCACGCGTGCTGGCGCATCCGATGAGCGCACCGACACGCCGTGATGGCGGCAATGCGGCCGGCTCGGACGGCGACATGCTATGCATTGGCCCTTGTTGATCCAAATCCGCCGTTTTCGCCCACTCTGCACGGGTTTTCGGTGAGTGGCTCTCTGCAGTCGTCACGCGATCCTCATCTCGGACCCGCCACCACCCCACGAGGCCAGCCATGTGCGCGGGCCTGCCGAGGACCGCCGCGCGGTCGAGCCAACAGCGCAGCGCACGTCTGGATCGTCGATCACTCCGGGACCGTGGGCGACGCAGAGCGCCAGCACGCCCGACCAGTCGCTGCCTCCGAGCAGCAGCGCGGCGAGGCGTCGGACCTGCCACTCCGGGATGCCGATGCGCAGGGAAGCCCATCGCCAACGAGTTGCCGGTGCTCCGGTCCGCGCCCGGGCGGCGGTGTCGGCCATGATCGCGATCGCATCCACCGCATCCAGGCGCTCCCAGCCGGCCTCGACCAGGGCAGCCACGACGGCGCACACCGCCGGGCCCAGCTCCTCGCCATCCGCACGCGGGGCATATCCGGGCTGCCAGCCGGACGCCATGAGGTGGTCCAGTGACACAGACGGAGCAGGCCCGAGCGCGCTGCCCGGTCCAGGGCCACGGACGAGTTGCCCTTCGGTCGCCACCGCGCGTCGGACGGCGACCCAGACCATGCCCCCGGGATTCACCGCGGTCCGAGCTGACGGTCGCCGCAGGGCATCCCAGGCCGCCTCCCACCCGGACGCCTCGGCCTGATCTGCCACCGGGCCGCGCAACCCGGACCGACGAACGGCCGGAACCACAACGGCTCGGCGCACGCACTCCAGCAGCGCCCGCCCATCGGCGCCATCCCAACCGTGCAGGTCCACCAGGTGAAGCGCATTGCGGATGGATTCGGGGGTGAGGTCCATGTCGGGCAACTCCTCTCGGGTCCGGACGAATCTGCCCGCGTCTGATGCGGCGCACGGTGCCGCATCCGCATTGCCGGATCTGTTGCCGGGCCCAGGGCATTGGCCTGCATGGGCCCCTGGCGGGGCAGTGATGACCAGTGGTGAATGGCCCGTGACCTGCGATGTCAATGGGTTGCCGGAGTACGGCAACACGCGGGTGGCACCCGATCTGCACGGCGCACAGCGGCACAGCTGGCCGACCAGGCCAGTGCGGAACAGTCCGAGGACGGGGTCCGATGAGTTGCCGCGTTGCCCGGCAACCCATCGACGCCGGCCCACAGCCCCCGGCAACTCGGATGGCCCTCTGACGATGGCACTGGGATAGATGACGGCCGCGATCCCGGACGGCCGCCTGATCCGGAGGCTCCTCATGACCCCGCACACACCGACCGCCCACGCAACACCTCAACGCGCTGCCCTGTTCGCAGACCTGCCGCCGACCATGGCTGGCCTGTGGACCGCGGTGACGATGACCCAGAACATCGCTGCACACCTTGCCCAGAGCCCTCCGGCTCGGGGCCGCTCGAGCGCGGATGCCGGCGCCGATGCGGGCGAGAACGCAGTCGTGGCGACGGCTGGGGATGCCGGGGTCGTGGACGCCGCGACCGTGGCGCTCCAGTGCGCGCAGGCCTCGGACGTGCTCTCGTCGTCGCGGTCGGACCTCCTTGGCGACGGTGGCGACCGTTCGTACCCCGTGGCCGGGGAGCCCCGCCATCCTGACTTCGACCTGGGCGCCCTGACCGACGGCTGCATCGAGCTGGCGGTCGAGGTGTTGGGCAATGAGCACGAGCCGCTGGACTCCGGCGACATCCTGGCCATCACCTGCGCGGTCAGTGCCCTGTGCACGGCGCGGACTGCGGCCATCGGGGACCGGTCATGAGCGGGTGCGTGCAGCCGGCTCAGACGCCACGACCTGCCACCACCTACGCCCAGCTGACGCAGCGAGCCGGTCGGGGCATTGCCCTTGCCCATGCCGTCCAAGCAGCGCGAGGCGGGCGGACGCGGCGCACCCCCAGCGCCGAAGCCGTCGATCTCGATGCTCCGCGGGACCTCGATGCGCACCGGGATCTCGACGCGCACCGGGACCTCGACGCGCACCGGGATCTCGATGCTCACCGGGACCTCGCGGCCGCCCTGGCGCACCTGGGCAGGACGCTGGCCCGACCGCTTGCCGGCACGGCGCCACGCGGCTCGACGCGTCGTCGCGGCGGAACCGAGGGCAGGCTACTGCGATGCCTGGAGGTCGTGGCCGCGCCGCGAGACTGGGAGACGCCAATGCCCACGATCGGGCCCCACGGGGCTCTGGCCGATGCCTCCGTCCGCATCCGGGCCGCGGCTGACCTCTGGGCCACCCACCACACCGCCGACGGTCAACCCCGCAGCCCCGAAGCGGCCAGGCTGCGCCACCCGTCCACCCTGGGTGCCGCGTCCAGGCAATGGCGATTGCTCGTTCGTCTTCTTGCTGGTGCCATCACGTCCCATCCCGACGTCGCGGCTGGCCTCACCGCGCCCGAGAGCGAGGCAGTGGACACCATCAGCCGACTCACGGGAGCGGCCAAGCCCTCTGAGTCGTCCCTGGAGCTCCTCGAGTTGACCGTTGCCCGTCCGGTCCCCCTCCGCGGGCAGCCAGCCCTTGACGTGCTCGGCGACCGGGTCGACCGGTTGCGCCGCCTGGCGTGGGCCCTGGCCGAGTCGGGCACCTCGCCCGCCGTGGTGCACAGCAACATCGCGGCGATCAGCATCTCGCTCAACCGAGGCGCAGCCACGGCCCACCGCCGCGAAGCCCACCGCGCTCGGCAAGGCAGCACTCGCGGCCGGCACCTTGATGCCGCTGCGCGGGCGGAGAGTGCAGGATCTGCCTGGCGCTTCGTCGCCGAACAGCTGCGGGACCTGCGCACGCCCCACCCGGGCCGTCATCCCATCCAGGTCGAGCGCCTGGAGATCGATCGACTCCTGGCCAGGGTAGCGACTGACGCGAGCGGGGGCACCCGCCCCGAGATCGCGTGGACGCTCGGCCGGTTCGCCGCGTCCTTCGCGGAGATCGCCGAGCTGAACCTGCGGGCCCTTCACCAAGGGTATGAGCGCGGTGACCTTCTACTCCTGGGAAGGGCAATCCCCACCGAGGCGCTGTCCCGACGGCCCGACCTGCTGCAGGCGCGGCTCACCGACCAGGTCATCCCGGCACCCACGGCGGTGTTCACCAAACTTGAGTGGGCCTACCGCGCTGCAGTTGGGGGCACGCCGATCGCACCGGCGCCGGACATCTCGCCACCGGCCGCGTGAAGGGCAATTCGCGGGCGGGGCGCACTGGGGATGCTCCCGCTCTGAACGGCCCTGCTCGGGAACCTCCACAAGGAGGGCGCGCCGGACTGGTTCGATCTCGGCACCTGCAGCCCACCGACCGACCGTGGTCAGCGTGCTCCAGCGGGTCGGTTCCTGCGGCTGACGGCGTCGATGATCACTGCGGCCAGGAGCACGAGCGCGGTCACCATGTACTGGACGGCGGCTTGGAAGCCCAGCAGGCCCATGCCATTGAAGATCGCCGCGACGACGATGCCACCCAGGACGCCGTGCACGGCCTTGCCGCGCCCGCCGAACAGGCTCGTCCCGCCGATGACCGCCGCGGCCACCGCGTAGAGGACCAGCGTTCCACCGTCCACTGCGGTCGAGATCGACCGCAGCCGGGAGGCGAAGACCACTCCGGCGATGCCCGCCGTGAAGGAGCACAGCACGAACGCGGCCGTCCGCAGATGTATCAGGTTCACGCCTGCCCGACGGGCCGCCTCGGCGTTGCCGCCGATCGCGTAGATGTAGCGTCCGAACCGCGTCCGCCCGAGCACGAAGGTCCAGGCGACGAGCACGCCGAGGACCACGAGAACGACCCAGGGCACTCCGGACACCTCGCGGATCCGGCCACGGTCGGCGTTGCAGATCAGGACCAGGACCACCCCACCAGCCAGTGCCCCAGCCACCTTCAGGAGGGTGAGCGACACGGGCGGGGCAATGAGGCCCGACGTGCGCCGGCGGCTGTCCTTGCGCCAGGTGCTGATGCCGAACATCGCCACCAGGACCAGCATCACGATCCAGCCAGCTGCCTTGCTGAGGTTGCCGCTGACGATGTTGACGATCGTCCTGTCCTGGATGAGGATCGACCCGCCGCTGCCGAGCACGCGCAGCATCACCCCCTGCCAGAACAACAGGCCAGCCAGCGTCACGACGAAGGACGGCAGCCCCAGCCGCGTGATCAGGCTGCCCTGCAGCAGACCGATCAGGCAGGCCACCAACAGGGCCGTCCCGATAGCGGCCCACCAGGGCCACGCTGCGCCGGAGGGCTTGGCCAGGGTCGCCATCACGACAGCGGTCAGGCCGGCCACGTAGCCGACGGACAGGTCGATGTCACCGAGCAGCAATGCGTAGATCTGCCCCATTGCCAGCAGGCTGAACACCGCCGCCTGCACGAGGAGGTTGACCAGGTTGGCGACCGTGAGGAAGTTCTCGTTCTGCGTCTGGAACAGGATCGACACCAGCACCAGGCCTGCGAGGACGGGCAGGATGCCCGTATCCCCACCCTTGATCCGCTGCCATCCGGCAGTCATGGACTCGCGGGCTGTCATGGTCCCGTCGGAGTTCGCGTACGTGGCTGGCGCGGCCGTCGGGTCGACCTCGTCAGGGGCCGTGGGAACAGCACGTCCGGGGCTCGTCATGGCTTCTCCGCCTCCGTCTTCAACTCGGCCGAGCGAAGGATCTCGCCAGTGGTCATCAGGTCCACGACGATCTGCCGGTCCATCTCAGCAACGGGCTTGACCGCCACCATGCGTCCCAGGTGCAGCACCGCGACGCGATCTGCCACCTCGAACACGTCGTTCATGTTGTGCGAGACGATCATCACGGCAAGCCCGCGGTCGGCGAGCTGGCGCACGAGATCCAGGACCATCCGCGTCTGGGCCACTCCGAGCGCGGCAGTGGGCTCGTCCATGATGACGAACTTGGAGTTCCAGAGGACCGCCTTGGCGATCGCCACCGACTGTCGCTGCCCGCCGGACAGTGAGGCGACCGGCTGCCGGATGGAGCGCACGCTGGTCACCGCCAGGCTCTTGAGGGTGTCGCCTGCGGAGCGCTCCATGCCGTCCTCATCCAGGGCGATGCCGCGCACGCGCTCCCGGCCGAGGAACATGTTCTGGACGATGTCCAGGTTGTCGCACAGCGCGAGGTCCTGGTAGACGGTCTCGATACCGAGCGCGGCTGCGTCGTGCGGACGGTGGATGTGCACCGCCTGCCCCTGCCAGAGCATCTCGCCCTCGTCCGGTGGATGGATCCCCGAGATGCACTTGATCAGGACGGACTTCCCGGCCCCGTTGTCCCCTGCGAGGGCGGTCACCTTGCCCGCCGGGATGTCGAGATCGACGTCGGTCAGGGCCTGCACGGCGCCGAACCTCTTGGTGATCCCCTGAAGCCTCAGCAGCGGCTGCTGCTCATCGACGGCCACTCCGCCGGCAGCGTCTTGCGCACTGGTGTCCATGCAACCCTCCGTGCAGTCTTCGATGAGGGATCTGGGTCAGGTCGGATGGCGTGCTGCCATCCGACCTGACCCGTCACCTACTAGCTGATCCCTGCCTCCGTGCACGAATCCTGCACGTCACCCGCGCAGAGTTCCGAGACCTCGACAGCACCATCTGCGACGACCGTCTCGGCCATGTTCTCCGACGTGACCCAGATCGGGACCGCGTACGCCGACGGGATGTCAACTCCGAGTTCGGAGTCGGCTGTCGACGCGTTCACCAGGGTGGACGGCGGCTCGAGCCCAGCCCGCAGGTAGATCGCCAGGGCGGCAGCAGTCTGCGCCTCGAGGTAGATCGGCTTGTACACGGTGCCGCACTGGAATCCCGTCAGGATGTTCTGCAGCCCGGGCAGCGAGGCGTCCTGACCAGTGGTCGGGAACGTCTCTGCGCCGATCTTGTTCTTCTTCAGCACAGCGATGACGGCGTTTGCGTTGTCATCGTTGGGCGTCACCACGGCATTGATCGTGCCGTCGGCCGTCCACTGCTGCTCGAAGGTCGTGGCGGCATCCGCCGGCACCCACGTGCCCGCGGGCTCGCCGGCATTGGCGTAGCTGCCGTCAGAGAACTTCGGGTCAAGGACGGACATGTAGCCCTCCTTGAACAGCTTCGCGTTGTTGTCCTTGGGGTCGCCGGCCATCACGAGGATGTTCGGGTCCGCCACGCCCCACGCGTCGACGCACTCGACCATGCCCTGGCCGATCTTCTCGCCGACGCTCACGTTGTCGAAGCTCACGTAGTACCGGTCCTCTGGGCCACCGAGGACCAGCCGGTCATAGTCGATGACGGCCAGGCCTGCGTCCACGGCCTTCTGCTCGATGGCGGCACCACTGCCGGAGTCGAGCGGATCGACCAGCAGCACCGAGGCACCCGATGCGATTGCCGCATCGGCCTGGGTCTGCATCGTCTGGACGTCTCCCTGCGCGTTGTCGATCTTGAACTGGTCAGAGCTGAGCCCGGCAGCCTCGAAGGCCTGCGTCAGGTAGGGCGCGTCGTACTGCACGTAGCGCGTCGACGTCGTCGTGTCCGGCAACAGGACCTGGATCAAGCCCTCACCCTGGGCCGCGATGTCCGTCAGCTTGCCCATCTCCGCGAAGTCGGCCGTGAACGCGGCGACGTCGATCTCGGGGGCCATTGCGGATTCGCCTGCCGCCGGGCTGGCGGCCTCCGTGTCTGCCGTCGAATCACTGCTGCAGCCCGCGAACGCCAAGGCGCCGGACAAGAGAACCGCCGTCAGTGTGAATGGTCTTCCGGAAAATCTCATGTGATTCCACCCTTCTGTTCGACGGATTCCCGCCGTACAGATCGAGCATTCCACTACGCGTTGAACGATCGCTGATCGGCAGCCCCACGAAAGGTCACGTTTCCGTAACTGTCAGATCCGGCACGCCTACCCCCGCCCTGCGCGGGCTCAGGACGTGGCTGCGGCTCCGGATCCCTGGCCGAGCGGAGTCCTGTGCAGCAGGAACGGGGTCCCGCCCGGCAGCGATCCGGGGATGCCGAACGTCATCCCCAACAACGCCGACTCGCCGAACGGGCGCAGCTCGTCGATGACCCGCGGCCACGGGAACGGCGCGTCGATGGGGTAGCCGATGATGAGCGACGCGCGGCCGTCGATCCGCGAGGGGCCGAGGTCGGCGACCATCGGCACCGAGTCGCTGACCACTGCCCCGGAGCACACCAGGTTCACGCCGGACAAGGGCGGGTTGCCCAGCTCGGAACGGGCGAACCGCTTGCCGCACCACCCGTGCATCCGACCCAGCCGCATCGTCGCCGGCGCAACGGCGCGCAGCCACCCCGGCCCGATGTACTCACTGCGGAACTCGCCGACCAGATCATCCACGGTCGGCTCCGGAGCGGATCGGAACGCCGCGCGCAGGGCCTTCGCCGAGCGCATGTCGACTGCGCCCGGCTGGATGCTCATGGCGCCACTCACTGGCCACCACCAGCCGGCGTGGACGGCAGCAGCACCTGGCCCAGGACTTCGACCAGCAACCTCTCCACCAGGGGCCCGGGGGCAGCGTCGATGATCGCGTTCAGGGTCGCCCGACGCTCGGGCAGGTCGTTTCCATCCAGGGAGATCCCGGCGACTGAGAGCATCATCCCGACAGCTTCGGGCGGCAGGTTCGCCGGGTCGATGGACTGCGCCAGCGCCAGCAGGTTCGGGTCGATCTGCACGCGCCCGAGCGCCCGTGCGGACTCCACCGAGGCGGCGAGGTCAGCCAGGAACGTCTCGACCTGCGGCTCGTGCACCGCCATCACGCACATGTGGGCCGTCGGCGGCCCACCGTGCCCTGGCTGGGCACCCAGGATCCAGCCGTGCTGGACCATCTCATCGACGATCACCCGGACGTCGGGATCGTCGGGACCGCCGTCGTCGGTGAACGCATACATCGTGGACTCGGTCGTACCCACCGCATGGATCCCGGGGATCGCCTCGATCCCGGCCAGGATCGCCTGCGTGGAGCGCCACGCCGAGAGTGCGAGCTCGCGGTATCCGGCACGCCCGATCTTGTGCACGTAGGCCCACGCGATGGCCGGAGCGCCACCTCCGCGGGTGCTCAGCAGCGTCGGGTTCACCACCGGGTACCCGGCCCAGTCGGCAGTGGCGAACCACGTGAACTGGCGCAGGCCGATGTCCTTGAACAGCAGCACCGACACACCCTTGGGCGTGTAGGCGTACTTGTGCAGGTCCACCGAGACGCTGGTGACGCCGGGGATCATCAGCCCGATCGGTGCCAGGCCCTCAGCCTCGCGGATGAACGGCAGGGTCCAGCCACCGATGCACGCGTCGACGTGGCACAGCACGTCGTTCTCGGCGGCGATCGCCGCGACCTGCTCGAGCGGGTCGATGACGCCATGGGCGTACGACGGGGCGGACACCACCACCAGGGCGGTTCGCTCGTCGATGGCCGCACGAACCGCCTCGACGTCCACGCGGAACGTGTCCGGATCGACCGGCACCCGGACGGGCACCACGTCGAACAGGTGCGCGGCCTTGAGGAACGCCGGATGCACGGTGTCGGGCAGGATCACCGTCGGGTGCCCGCGCGGGTCGCCGTTCTTGGCCCGCCACCGCTCGCGCGCGCACAGCACCGCCAGGCTGCACGACTCGGTGCCACCACTGGTCATCGTCCCGACCTCGTCCGGGCTGCCGCTGCCCAGAAGGCTCAGCGCAGCGGCCACCAGGTCGTTCTCCACGGCGGCGTAGCTCGGGAACGCAGTGGGGTCCAGGCCGTTGACGTGCTGGGAGATGGCGAACGCCTTCACGCCGAAGTCCTCGAGCTCATCGAGCCCGGAGTCGTACACGTAGGAGGTGGTCCGGCCACCCTTCGTGGGAACGTCGAGTTCGCGCAGCGCCGCCAGGGTGCCGAGGATCACATCGTCGGGCAGGCCCTGGTCCGGGAACGAGGGGGGCAGCGACTGCGTCATGGACGATCTCCTCCGGCAGTTTCGGGGACGACGGGACGTGCGGACTCCGCGCCGTAGCGGTGGATGAACGGGATGCTGATCAGGATCAGGATGGCCGGCACGGCGCTGAAGGCCATCAGCGCGCCGGTGATCGCGGAGTCCGGCTGGGTCACCTGCTCGTCGGCCTTGCTGGACACGAAGCCGGTGAGGGCCAGGACGACCAGGACCAGACCTGGTCCGAGTGCGAAGCCCAGGGTCTCCCCGGCGGTCCACATCCCGGTGAACACCCCCGCCCGGGCCTCGCCGGTGCGCTCCCGGTCAGCGGCCACGGCGTCGGGCATCATCGCCAGCGGGAACATCTGGCAGCCTCCGTAGGCGATGCCGCAGATGGCGATCGCCACCGCTGCGGTCGCGAGGCTCATCTCCCGCCCGCCGAGGAACAGGATCAGCGCGCCGACCAGGAAGACCCCACTTGCTGCCAGGAATCCCCGGGTCTTGCCGAACCGATGGGCGATCCAGTTCCACAGCGGCATCACGACGATGGCTGGCGCGACCAGGCAGACGAACAGGATGGTGATCGACGTCGGCCTGCCCACGATGTAGGTCGCGTAGTACTGGGCCGCACCGAGCATCGCGGCGAACCCCAGCGCCTGGGCCACGAAACCGATTAGCAGGGCGACGAACGCCCGGTTGTGCCGGACCACCTTGAGCTGGTCCACCAGGGAGCCCTCGGCCGCCGGTGCCACCCGGGCCCCCGCCTTGGACAGCCCGATGATGCACAACCAGATGCCGGCGAGCATCAGCCCGGCCATGAACAGCCCCATCACGAAGTGACCGAGGTAGGCCCCACCGAGCGCATCGCGGATGACCGGGGCGAGCGCACCGCCGAGCAGGATCGCGACGGTCAGGAACGCCACCCGCCAGGCCATCAGCGTGGAGCGTTCCTCCGGTTCGTCGGTGAGCTCCGCGGACAGCGCGATGTAGGGCACCTGGAACAGCGCGAACGCCGTCGATGCGACGATGAATGTCAGGAACACCCAGGCCGCGGCGCCCCACGCACCCAGCGCTGGCGGAACCGCGAAGATAAGCACGAACGATAGCGGCAGCAGGATCCCGGCGAGCTTGAGGAACGGCAGCCGGCTGCCCACATTCGCAGCGGCTCGGTCGGAGAACCGGCCCACGATCGGCAGGACGATGACGTCCCACGCCTTGGGCACGGCGACGACGAATGCCGCGACCCCGGCGGCCACGCCAAGGGTGTTGGTCAGGTAGTACGCCAGGACCAACCCGGGCACGGTCGCGAACACACCGGTGCCCACCGATCCGAAGGCGTAGGCCACAGTCGTGCGCCGGGTGAGATGGAGCTCAGCGCTCCCGGCGCCGTGCGAACCACCCGCGCCCTGGGGCCGCGCTGCGGACGAGGACATGTTGGGACGCTACAGCCGGGCGCTGGCCCGAAGCACCCTCAGGACGACCCGCCCGATCAGGCGCCGAGCAGCTCGGCGGCCTGCCGACCACTGGCCAGGGCGCCGTTGATGCTGGGCCCCTGCCGATGGTCACCGGCCAGCACGACCCCGGAGCTGACCACGGGGCCGGACTCCGCCGACACCGCGGGCAGCGCCTCAGCGATCGGGTAGTGGGCGATCAGCTCCAGGTCGGCTTCGTCGACACCGAGCATCGACGCAGCGTCCCGGCGGGCCCAGTGCTCGGCCCCGACCGAGTCGTGGAACCCGACCGCCGACGCGGCGATGAGCCGCCGGCCGGGGGGTGCGTAGGAGGGGGCGATGTCGCTGGTGACCGCCACATTGGCCAGCTGTGTTGCTGCCGAGACCAGCAGCGCGCAGTGCCGGCGCGGGAGGTCCTCAGCCGCGAAGTACCACGTGGTCAGGGCCCGCCACCGGGTCGCGGGTGCCGTGCGGACCAGGCGGGACGCGTCGCCGACGGCCACGATCACGTCATCGGCCCGCCACTCGTGGTGCGCGGTGCTCACCCGGCCCGGGGAGACGGCACCGACGTACGCCCCGGTCACGATCGATAGCCCGGGTGAGAGCAGCCGCGGCAGCGCTTCCATCCCCTCCGGGGGCACTCCAGGTGTCCCGGAGAGGAACGTCCGCAGGATCTGGTCGACGACTCCGCGTGCGGTCTGCAGCTCATCGTCGGCCAGCACGCCCGACAGGAACGGGCGGATCACGCTGTCCAGCGCCTCGCCCTCAACCCCGGCATCGTGCAGCGTGTCGACGAACGCATCGTCGAATCGGTCCGCAGGGGTCCGCCGGGGATGGTTCACTGTCCCGAGCTGCGCGACATAGGCGCCGAAGGCCGCCACCCCGCGGGTCAGCCCGAGCGACTGGACCGAGCGGAGGGTCGCGGGCAAGGAGCGCGGATCGCGCCGCGGATCGACCAGGGCATGGGCCACCCCATCGCGGACGACGTCGACGCCGGGGGCGAACTGTCGCAGCTCAAGATCGGGCCACGCCGCCAGGCCCTCGGGGTAGGCCGGGTTGTAGAGCTGGAACCCACGATCGAGGGTGAACCCGTCGACCCGATCGGTGCGGACCCGCCCACCGATCCCGTCCGAGGCTTCCAGCAGGACCACCTCGCGCCCAGCGGCCGTCAGCAGTTGGGCCGCTCGCAGCCCGGCCAGCCCCGCCCCGACAACGACAACGTCCGCCCGGTCTGCCACCCCCCGAGCGTGCCGTCATCGGGCAGGCTGTGGCAAGTCCTCGGGTGGCACGACGTGCCGATCGACTGGTGGATCACCGGCGCTTCGGGCAGGGTCAGAGGCCGACCAGGAACGCACTGGAGACGGCCAGCATCACGACACATCCGCAGGTGGCAACGACCAGTGATGCCGCTGGTGTCAGGGTTCCGTCGGCGACGTGCTCGGGCTCGGTGCGCTGCCGGCGCAGCGAGACCACCAGGACCACCAGACCCAGGGCCATCGCCACCGTGGCAGCGACGAAGGCCAGCACGCTACGTCCCGCCGCGTAGGCCAGGACGGCCGCCGGGATGCCCAGCAGCGTCAGGCCCAGCCGGGTCCACGCCAACGTCGTGCGCTCGCCGGCGAGCCCCGCGTCCGAGGGCCGAGAGGGCCCGGCGCCGCTCATGCTGCCAGCAGGACCGCGACGCCGGTCGCGACAGCCAGGACCGCCAGCGAGACGCCGACGATCGGGATGGAGGCGGACAGCGGCAGTGCCACATTGCGGCGCATCGCCCGTTCGAGCTTGAACCACCGGACCACAGCCCGGATCGCCAGGACCGCTGCCAGCAGGATCCACAGGACCGCCAGCACGTTGATCGAGAAGTGCTCCCCCGGGATGATCGTGCCCACGGCCAGACCGATGCCCAGCAGGCCCAACGAGGTCGTCACCCACGCCAGGAAGGTTCGCTCGTTGGCAAGCGTGAAGCGCGGGTCGGGGTTCGTGCCCACCGATCGCACCCACTCGTCGAACCGGGTCACCACTGGCCTCCCGTCAGGTCGGCGCCCACACTAGTGCGCGACCCACGCGATCACCCTGCACCAGGGGCCGTCAGATCCGCGCGGCCGAATCTGCGACCGCCTCCATCTCCCGCATCGCCCTCAGCAGGTTCCCGTGGGCTACTGACGCCAACTCGGGATCGGACCACCTGCGGGCGCGCAGGACCTCGAACAGGCGCGGGTACCCAGCCACATCGGGCATGTCGGTCGGGAAGCTCGGGGCGCCGTCGTAGTCGCTGCCGAGTCCGATGTGGTCCACGCCGGCGACCTCGCGGATGTGCTCGATGTGGTCGGCCACGTCCTCGGCCGTGCAGGTCGGGGGCGGGGCCACCTCGGTGCGCTCGGCGATGACAGCCATGACGGTCGGGTAGTCACGCGGATCGCCGCCCCGCTCGCGCACGACGTCCAGCACGCTGTGGTACCAGTCGGCGATCTCCTGCTTCACGAACGGCCCGACGAAGGCCACCATGGCGACCCCACCGTTCGCGGGGAGCCGCGCCAGCACGTCATCGGCAACGTTCCGCTCGATGTCGCAGACGGCCCGCGCCGAGCTGTGGCTGAAGATCACCGGCGCGGACGCCACGTCGAGGGCCTGGTCCATCACCTGGTGGCTGACGTGGCTGAGGTCGACGAACATGCCCAGGCGGTTCATCTCCCGCACGACCTCGCGGCCGAATTCGGTCAGGCCCCCGTGCACCGGGTCATCCGTGGCGGAGTCCGCCCAGGAGACGTTCTCATTGTGGGTCAGCGTCATGTAGCGGGCCCCGAGCGCATGCATCATCCGCAGCACCCCCAGGGAGTCGTTGATGCTGTGCCCGCCCTCGATGCCGATCAGGCTGGCGACCCTGCCGGCGGCGGCAGCGGCCTCGACCTGGTCGGCCGACGTGCACAGCGCGAGCTGATCCGGGTAGCGCCGCACCAGCCGGTGCACGAGGTCGATCTGCTCGAGCGTGGCCGTGACCGCCTTCTCGCCGCCCAAGGACGCCGGGACGAAGACCGACCAGAACTGGCCGCCGACCCCGCCCCGATGCAGGCGGGGCAAGTCAGTCTGCAGGTCGGGAACACCCGCATGCAGGTCCACGCCGACCAGATCCAGGCCGTAGGCCTCACGCAGCGCGATCGGGAGGTCGTTGTGGCCGTCGATGACGTACGGGTGGGCAGTCCCCTTCGGCAGCCGCATCGTCAGGAGGCGGAGCCCGAGGATCCGGCGGGCCGGGTGGCGCGCCGCGACCCGCCGCGGGTGGCGGAGGGCGCTGAACTGCTCCCGCTGCTGGACCAGACCTGGGTGGACCCCGACGATGCCGGGCGCCCGCCCGACGAGGAGTTCGTGCGGGTGGAGCGGGGCTGGCTGCCGCGGGTCTGCTGCCCGGAGCGGGAACCGGAGGATCCCCCCGAGGAACCACCGGAGCGGGTTGAACCGCTCGAGCCGGACGAGCCCGACCGACCTCCCGACGACCGGCCGCGACCGCTGCCTGACCCACCGCCCGAACCGCTGCCCGACCCACGGCCGGTGCGCTCGGCCGGAACCGGCTGGGCATTGGCCACCACGACGCGCGGGGCGCTCGGCCCGGCGATGTCGCTGATGAGCTGGTCGCCGACGCGCACGTGGCTCTGGGTGGGCCTGATGGCAGCACGACGCATGAGGTCGGCAACATCGCGACGCTGGTCATGCGTCGCGACGGTGACCACGACTCCGGCAGCACCCGCGCGAGCGGTCCGCCCGGAACGGTGCAGGTAGGCCTTGTGCTCAGCTGGCGGATCGATGTGCACCACGAGCGTGATGTCATCGACGTGGATCCCGCGCGCGGCAATGTCCGTGGCGACCAGGACGCGAACATCCCCGTCGGAGAAAGCGGCGAGGTTGCGCTGGCGGGCTGACTGGCTGAGGTTGCCGTGCAGGTCAACAGCGTGGATGCCCGACGCGGTCAGGATGCGGGCCCAGCGCTTGGCCTGGTGCTTGGTCCGGGCAAACGCCAGCGTGCGCCCGTGTCCACCCACGAGCTGCGTGACGATCTCGCCACGCTCGGCGGCGTCGACGTTGAAGACGTGGTGGTCCATCGCGGGGACCGGCGACGCGGCCGAATCGACCTCGTGGGTGACCGGGTCGTGCAGGTAGCGCCTCGCCAGGACGTCCACCCCGGAGTCCAGCGTCGCGGAGAAGAGCAGGCGTTGGCCGTCGCCGGGAGTCTGGTCGAGCAGGCGGCGAACCTCGGGCAGGAAGCCCAGGTCGGCCATGTGGTCGGCCTCGTCGATGACGGTGACCTCGATGGCCCCGAGACTGGCGTGCCCCTGCTTGATCAGGTCCGCCAGCCGCCCGGGGGTGGCGACGATGATGTCCACGCCCTTCGCCAGCGCCTGGACCTGCGGGTTCTGGCCGACCCCGCCGAAGATCGTGCGGGTGCGCAGGCTCATGGCCGCGGCCAGCGGAGCGATGGTCTCGTCGACCTGGACGGCGAGCTCGCGGGTTGGGACGAGCACGAGCCCGCGTGGTCGGCGAGCCGATGAACGACGCCCGGACAGCGCCGAGACGAGCGGGAGCGCGAACGCGACTGTCTTGCCGCTGCCGGTGCGTCCACGGCCGAGCAGGTCGCGCCCGGCCAAGGAGTCCGGAAGGGTCGCGGCCTGGATCGGGAACGGCTCGGTGATGCCACCGGAGGCCAGCGAGGCGACCAGCTCAGGGGCGACCCCGAGGCTGGCGAAGGAGGAGGAGTCCGCAGCACGGCCGGCGGTGCGGGGCGTGCGCGCGGAGGCAGCACGGGTGGGAGAGGTCACAAGGGTCCTGAACGTCGAGAGGGATGGCCGCAGGTGCTGGGCCCAACTCGCGAAGGGGACGCCATTGGCGTCGAAGCAGACGACCTCGCCAGCAGCAGGATGCCGCGGGCAACACGCACCGTGAACGCGGTGCATACGCAGAGTACCCCGGGACGAGGCCACACAAACACCACTCGGCGCAGGCAGCACTCGCCGCAGGCAGCACTCGCTCGGGTGCCAGAATCACAGATGTGCCTGGCGACGTGCAACTGACCCGCTCGGTGTTCCGCGTCCCGGGCATGGACTGCCCCACCGAGGAGCAGCTGATCCGGATGGCACTGGCGCGCACCGACGGCATCCAGTCGCTGGACTTCGACCTCGCGGACCGCCAGCTCGAGGCCATCCACGAAGGACCAGGCGAAGCGTTGCTGGCCGCGCTGACCCCCTTGCGCCTCGGCGCTCGCCTGGATTCCAGCGAACCCCTCGGCTCCCCTGGCGCCCGCAACGACGCCACAGCCGCCCCGCCCGCATCGGCTGGTGCTGGCCCGTCGGCTGGTGCTGGCCAGCAGCGACGCGCCCTGTGGTGGGTCCTGGGAATCAACGCCACCATGTTCATTGTCGAGCTGATCGCCGGCCTCCTGTCCGGGTCCGCCGGCCTGGTCGCTGACTCCCTGGACATGCTCGCCGACGCCACGATCTACGCCGTCGCGCTGCTGGCCGGGGCCGACCTCGCGAGTCAGCGGCGGGCGGCTCGGGCCAGTGGGTGGCTGCAACTCGCGCTCGCCGGGCTTGTGCTGGTCGAGGTGATCCGCAGGGCCAGCAGCGGGGCCGACCCCACGTCATCGGTGATGATGCTGGTGGGCCTGCTGGCCCTGGTCGCCAACCTCGCCTGCGTGGCGATCCTCGCCAGGCACCGGGGCGGCGGGGCGCACCTGCGCGCCAGTTGGATCTTCACCACGAACGACGCCCTGGCCAACCTCGGTGTCATCGTCGCCGGGGTGCTGGTCGCCGTCACGGGATCCGCCATCCCGGACCTCGCCATCGGCGCGGCCATCGCCGCGTTGGTGGCCTCTGGAGCCTGGCGGATCCTCCGGATGGATTGAGCCAGCCGAGCCATCTCTGGGAGCATCACGGTTCATGGAGTTGATCCGCCCACGCACCGAGCACCTGGACAGCTATCTCGACGCCCTGTGCCGCGGGTGGTCCCCGAACACCGAGCACGTGGGGTTCGACCAGGCCGCGATCGATCATGTGGTGGCTGATCCGGATCGCTTCCTCGAGCTGTGTGACGATCCTGAGGCAGTCGGGGACCCGATCGAGCTGCCCGACGGCACGACGGTCCCCCGCCTGCCCGGCCTGACCCGCTGGATGTGGGACGGGGAGTTCGCCGGTTCGATCAACCTCCGCTGGCAGCCCGGCAGCACCGACCTGCCACCCACCTGCCTGGGTCACATCGGCTATGCGGTGGTGCCGTGGAAGCGCCGGCGGGGGTATGCGTCCGCCGCGCTGGTGGCCATGCTCCCGCTCGCCGCGGCGCAGGGGTTGCCGTTCGTCGAGGTCACGACCGATGCGGCCAACGTGGCCTCCCAGCGGGTGGTCGAGGCTGCCGGCGGGGTCCCGGTCGAGCGGTTCACGAAGCTCGAGTCGAGCGGCGGCGGGCCGGCCGTGCGGTTCCACATCGACCTGCGGGGACTGGCAGGCTGACCCAACTGGCTGCCGCACTCAGCGCATCAGGTCGGGATCGTGCAAGTAGGCCTCCACGAGCGCATGGGCCAGGTCGCGGGCCTCGGCATCGTCGGGATGCGACTCCAGGCGGATCAGCAGGCGGGCGGCCTCAGCTGACTGCGCCCGTCCGCCCCGGTCGACGATCTCACGCAGTTGAGAGTCCATGTCCGCAGCGTGCCAGCCGCGTGCGGGTGGCGCCACCCCAACGCGCCGTGACCTCGTCAGGCTCGCGCCGGGAACGCGCCGTCACCTCGTCAGGATCGCGCCGGGATCGCGCCGGGATCGCGGCCGGGATCGGCGTGGGACTGCGAATCGGCCGGTGGCGGGCCGGCCCCGTAGAATCGCCCCCACCGCCTCAGGGAGATGCACACCATGCCCGTCAAGATCCGGGAGGGCCTGCCGGCCGCCGACGTTCTCGCCTCCGAGAACGTCTTCGTGATGACCGACCGGCGCGCAGCGAGCCAGGACATCCGACCCCTGAGCATCCTCGCGCTGAACCTGATGCCGGCCAAGCAGACCACCGAGGCCCAGATCCTGCGCCTGCTGAGCAACTCACCGCTGCAGGTCGAGGTCACCTTCCTGCACACCGCCTCCTACTCCCCCAAGCACACCGACCACACCCACCTCGAGGTCTTCTACGAGACGTTCGAGCGCGTCCGCAACCAGCGCTTCGACGGGCTGATCATCACCGGGGCACCCGTCGAGCTCATGGAGTTCGAGGACGTCGACTACTGGGACGAGCTCGTCGGGATCATGCAATGGGCTGACGAGCATGTCTTCTCCACCCTGGCCATCTGCTGGGGCGCTCAGGCTGAGCTCTACCACCACTACGGCATCGGCAAGCACACCCTGGCCGAGAAGGTCTTCGGAGTGTTCCCGCACGAGGTGACCGACCCCAAGAACAAGATCACGCGCGGCTTCGACGAGGTGTTCCTCGCCCCGCACTCCCGGCACACCACGGTCAGCATCGAGGACATCCAGGCCGAGCCGGACCTCGAGCTGCTCGCGATCTCGCCGGAGGCCGGTGTGTACCTGGCAGCGTCCCGCGACGGCCGACGGGTGTTCGTGACCGGACACGCGGAGTACGACTCCGACACATTGGACAACGAGTACCGCCGCGACCTGGCCGCGGGGCTGCCGATCAGGATGCCCCGCAACTACTACCGCGACGACGACCCGGACCAGCCGCCGATCGTCAGCTGGCGCGCCCACGGCGACCTGCTGTTCACCAACTGGCTGAACTACTGCGTCTACCAGGAGACCCCGTACGACCTGCACGAGCTCGGCGCCCCATAGTCCGGCTCCGGCGCCTCCCCCACGGGCGAAACCCCGGCCATCCTGACTAGCGTCGTGGTCCGGGGACGGACGAGGACGGGAGTGGTCATGAAGCTGGTCGTGGTCGGAGGAGTGGCAGCAGGAGCATCTGTTGCGGCAAGGACCCGTCGCCTCGACGAGTTCGCTGAGATCATCGTCTTCGAGAAGTCGGGCAACGTGTCGTTCGCGAACTGTGGCCTGCCGTACCACATCGGCGAGATCATCAAGGACCGCTCGAGGCTGCTGCTGCAGACCCCCGAGAGCCTGCGCGAGTCGTTGGACATCGACGTCCGGGTCTCCTGCGAAGTGACCGCGATCGACCCGCAGGCGCACACCGTCACAGTGCGGAACCTGGTCACGGGTGCGGAGTACACCGAGACGTGGGACAAGCTCGCCCTGTGTCCCGGCTCCTCGCCGGTCCGTCCCCCACTGCCGGGCATCGACAACCCAGACGTGATGGTCCTGCGCAACATCGAGGACATGGACCAGATCAAGGCCAAGGTCGATGCCATCGTGGCCGATCCGAATGCCGCCAAGCACGCCGTGGTGATCGGGGCGGGCTACATCGGCCTGGAAATGGCCGAGAACCTGCACGACCGCGGGCTGGCCGTCGAGATCGTGGAGATGGCCGACCAGATCATGCCGCCGCTGGACAAGGAGCTCTCCATCCCGATGGAGAACTACCTGCGCGCGCACGGGATCGCCCTGCACCTGGCGACCGCCGCCGCCGCCTTCACGAACTCCCGGGACGGTCAGCTCACCGTCGAGCTGACCAGTGGCCGGTTCCTCAAGACCTCCCTGGTGATCATGTCGGCAGGCGTGCGACCCAACACGCAGCTGGCCGTCGATGCCGGGCTCGAGCTCGGGCCCATGGGTGGCATCAAGGTCGACACACACATGCTGACCTCGCACCCCGAGATCTGGGCCGCGGGTGACGTCGTCGAGGTCGAGAACACCGTGCTCGGCGGACCGGCGATCATCCCCCTAGCCGGCCCGGCGAACCGCGAGGCCCGGGTCGCCGCGGAGTCCATCTGCGGGCGGGACACGGTCTACGAGTCCACGCAGGGCACGTCCATCGTCAAGGTGTTCGACATGGTCGCCGGGGGAACCGGCGCCACCGAGAAGCAGCTCAAGGCCGCCGGGATCCCGTTCCTGCGCGCCCACGTCCATCCGTCCGGACATGCCGGCTACTACCCCGGCACGGCCCAGATGGACATCAAGTGCCTGTTCTCGCCGGACGACGGCAAGATCCTCGGTGCGCAGATCACCGGATTCGACGGCGTGGACAAGCGCCTGGACGTGATGGCCACCGCGATCCGGCTCGGCGCGACCGTGCAGGATCTCGAGAAGCTGGAGCTGGCCTACGCACCACCGTTCAGCTCGGCCAAGGACCCGGTCAACATGGTCGGCTTCGTGGCCTCGAACATCCTCAGCGGAGACCTCGACCCCTGGTACTCGACCGACTATCCGGAGAACTGCGTCGGCGCCCGGATCATCGATGTTCGCGGACCCAGCGAGTTCGACATCTGGCACATCCCGGGTGCGGAGAACGTTCCGCTGGGGACTCTTCGCCAGGCGCAGGCTGACTGGGACCGGGACACGCCGATCCGGCTGTACTGCGCCATCGGGTTCCGGAGCTACCTGGCCCACCGGAGCCTGGTCCAGCGCGGGTTCACCGACGTGAAGATGCTGGTCGGCGGCAGCCAGACCTTCCGGGCGTGGCATGCCGTGGCTCCTGAGGACGTCCCGGACCCATTGGTCCCGATCACGTCCTACGCCGAGGAGCAGTCACTGCGCGACGCCGGCGCTCTGCCCGAGGCTGAGGTGGTCGGCACCGGCATCGAGATCGACCTGGACTGCACGGGCCTGGCCTGCCCGGGACCGATCATGGCGCTGCAGTCCAAGATGGCCGAGCTCAATCCCGGCGACGACGTCATCGCCCACGTCTCGGACATCGGGTTCCGCCTCGACGCCCCGGCGTGGGCGGCCAAGAACGGTCACGACGTGCTCGACCTGAAGCCCGAGGGCCCGGGGATCGTCGCACGCATCCGCAAGGGCGGTGCGGTCGCCGCCGGGGGCGGCGCGACGCTGAACCCCGTTGCCGCACGGCTGAAGGACAAGAAGTCGTTCGTCGTCTTCTCCGGGGACTTCGACAAGGTCCTGGCTGGGTTCATCATCGCCAACGGTGCGGTGGCCATGGGCGACGAGGTCTCCATGTTCTTCACGTTCTGGGGGCTGAACGCCCTGCGGCGTGCCGACGCACCCCCCGTGGACAAGCCGCTCATGGATCAGGCCTTCGCCAAGATGATGCCGGCCGGTCCGGACAAGATGAAGCTGTCGCAGATGAACATGCTCGGCGGCGGTACAGCGATGATCAAGAAGATCATGCGGGACAACAAGGTGCCGAGCCTGCCGGAGCTGATCAAGTCGGCTCAGGACGCCGGCGTGCGCCTCGTCGCGTGCACCATGACGATGGACCTGCTCGGCCTGACGGAGGAGGAGCTCATCGACGGTGTGGAGTTCGGCGGCGTCGCGATGTTCCTCGGCGAGGCCAACGAGTCGAACGCCAACCTGTTCATCTGACCGCCACGAACCCGCGCTCAGTGGGCCCAGATCGAGCCGGACCGGATGCCGAGGAGCGTCCGGGTCGCGACGTAGGTCCACAGCACCCCCAGCGCCCCCGTGGCAGCCCAGCCGATGCCGGTCAGCAGACCCGAGTCCCAGGCCCGGGCGATGACGATGGTGGCGATCGTCCACGCGGCCAGCGGGAAGGTGAAGCCCCACCACGACAACGAGAAGGGCAACCTCGCGTAGCCACGCTGGAGCACCACGAGGGCGCTGACCATCCACCAGAGCCCGAAGCCCCACATCATGGTGGCCACCGGCAGCATGCTCGTCACGAGCGAGGCTTCTGCGACGCCCACAGCCACCGAGGCCTGCGACAGGCGAACGATGTCCAGGCCCATGAGGCCGGCCGGGCCCATGCCGATGAACAGCGTGGGCGCCAACCCCGCCGGAGGCAATGGGTGGCTGATGCTGCGCATGAACAGCGTCGCGGTGACCACCAGGTACAGCACGGCGCCCATGCCCAGGAAGGCCCATGCAACCGCCAGGAGATCGGCAGCCGCGCTCGGGTGGGCGGCGATAATCGGCAGGAGCGCCAACGGGACGATGATCGTGACGACCGGCGGCACGAACCAGGCACCGGACATCTGCACCAGGGCCGGATCATTGGAGGTGAAGACCTCCCCGAGGAACTCCCACCCGATCAGCAGCGCCAGCAGTGCACCGAGGACCGTCAGGACGACGACAACGGGCTCGATCAGCGCCTCCGGGAGGAGCCCCGGACCGACCTTGCCGATCGCCACCGCCATCGTGAGCAGGGCGCCGGCCGTTGTTGCGGTCATCCCACCCTTGATCGGGTGCCGCAGGTCGGCTCGTGCCTGCGTCGGGTACCGAACCCATCGTGCGACGGTCGCCCCGAGAACCAGGGCCGCCACGATCACCGCGACCACCAGGATGATCCGGGCAGCTGCCTGGGTCACGTTCGCCGCTGAGGTGCCCTCGCCGACCACGAGCAGGGCAACGGACAGGGCGGACGTGCCCATCACCGAGGCCCCCCAACTCGGCGCGAACGTGCTCAGGTCGAACGCACCCCGGGTTGCCAGTTGCGCAGGGGGTGCGGAATCGCTGGTGGTCATGGTGCTCCTTCGGACCGGGCTTCTGCCAACACCGGCAGTATACCCCCCGGGGTATTCACCGTGGTCAGCAATGCCGGTGGTCAGCAATGCCAGTGGTCAGCAATGGCGGTGGTCGGCAATGCCGCCGGTCAGCGATGGCTGATGCGGGCCGGGGCTGATGCGGGCCGGGGCTGATGCGGCAATGACTGATGCGACTGGGGCTGATTCGACTGGGGCTGATGCGGCTGGGTCGGCGCCAGATCGGCGCCCGGTCGCCGGGTCACCCGTTCAGGCGGGCGAACATCGCCTTGTTCCGCGAGTGCAGCTTCGGGAACTCCGCGTGCAGGCGGTCATACGTGGCCCGGGTTCCCGGATCCGGGATGAAGGCTCGGTCGACGGGGACCAACGAGCGGATCTCGTGGTGGGACACGGCTCCGAGGGCCAGCGCCAGGATCAGGCTGGCGCCGCGCAGGCCCACGACCATCGGGCTCTCGACGCGCTCGACGGTCCGGTCCGTGACGTCGGCCACGATCTGGCACCAGAGGTCCGAGCGCGCGCCGCCACCGACCATCCGCAGCGGCTCGAAGCGACGGCCCGCGAACCGCTCCGACACCTCGAGCAGCAGGCGGGCGTTGAAGGCGACCCCCTCGAGGACGGCACGCGCGAGCTCGGCCGAGCCGGTCTGCATCCCGACGTTGTGGAAGCCCGCGCGCACGTTCCGGTCGTCGAGCGTGCTGCGCTCACCCGTCAGCCACGGTGTGAAGAGAGCGCCGCCGGAGCCGGGTGCGGCGGTGACCGCCAGCGCGAGCAGGTCCTCGAAGGACACTGGAGCGCCGAACCCGGTCAGGGTGTCCCGGAACCACTCCAGGCAGCGGCCGGCGTTGTCCTGGTTGTTGGCCAGCACGTACTGGCCGTCGCCGATCCCAGGCACCGAGGCCACCTGGTTGAGCACGTCGGTCTTCTTGAACGGCACCGGGCAACTGATCCAGCCGGTCGTCCCGATGGACAGGTGCGCCTCGAACGGTCGCACGCACCCGGAGCCGACGACGGCGCCGTGCAGGTCCGGGGCACCAGTCGCGAGCTGGGCCGCGGGGCTGATCCCGATCAGGTCGGCGACGTCCGGGCGCACCGTCCCGACGATCGTCCCGCTCGGGACCAGGGGCGGGAGCTTGGTCCCGTCCACGCCGGACATCCGCACGAGCCGGGCGTCGTAGTCGATCCGCGCGAGGTCCCGGTTGTCGGTCAGCCACGAGGAGAGCACCGACATCGGGGTGGCCGCGGCCCGGCCGGTGAAGCGCATCGCCAGGTAGTCGACCGGCTCGAGGAACCAGCGGGCGGCCGCGGAGACCTCCGGTCGGTCGTGGGTCAGGTACAGCAGCTGGGACATCGCGTCCTGGCCGGTCGGGTTGGGCACCCCGCCCGTGCGACGAAGCCAGGCCAGGGCGGGCCGGGGTGAGTAGCCGACGACCGGTCCACCGACGATCGCGGCCGAGCGCTGCGACCCGCGCTCGTCGTTCCACATGACGGCCTCGGCCACGGGCAGGCCCTCGGAGTCCACCGGAACGACAGACCCCCACTGCCCTGTGATGCCGACCCCGACCACGCGTGTGCCGTCCAGGCCACCCTCGACCAGTCCCCGGCGAGCGATCCGCACGATCGACCGCCACCACTCGTCGGCGTCCTGCGTGACGGCGCGACCCTCGTACGTCGTCGGGATGGTCTCGAACTGCCACCACCGCGGCTCGCCCATGAGGGTGGTGTACCCGACCTTCAGTCCGCTGGACCCGAGATCTATGGCCAGGACCAGGTCGGCGTCTGCCCCGACTGTCACTGCTCGGCCACCGGCGGCAGCGAGGTCTGGGCATCGAGCATGCTGTCCATGATCATGAGGATGTACTCCTCCAGGTCGGAGGTCAGGCCGCCGGCGACGCCTCCGTAGAGAGCCCCGGAGACCGTGCCGGACCCGGCTGCGTGTTCAGCTCGGGCGTAGACGACGGCCTCGGCGAGGTCCTCGACGAATGCCTCGACGACACCAGGTTGGGCCTGGGGCCGGGTCACGGCCATGTGGATCGCATTGGGGTACTGCTGGCCGTTGAAGCGCCAGCCGCGCGGCTTCATGAAGTCCGCGATGTGGTAGATGTCGAACTCGTCGGAGGTGAACGAGAAGCAGAACGTCGGGCTTCCCATCAGGCGCAGCTCCGGGTGCGCCCGGACCGCCTCCATCATCAACTCGGCTGTGCTGAAGATGTCGGCTGCGTAGGTTCGGTAGCCCTCCCGGCCCAACTGCACCATCGCCGCCCACGTGGCCGCGAGCAGGCCCACGGACCGGGATCCCTCGATACCCGGGGAGATGTACTTGCCCCCGGACCACTCGATGACCCGGAAGTACTGCGAGTTGCGCAGCGACCGGTCCCGGAACAGGACGGTCGAGGAGCCCTTCAGCGCATAGCCGTACTTGTGGGTGTCCAGGCTGATCGAGGTGACACCGGGGACCCGGAAGTCGAACGGAGGGATGGGGTAGCCGAGCTCCTCACCGAAGGGGAGGATGAACCCGCCGAGGCAGGCGTCGACGTGCAACCCGACACCGCGGTCAAGGGCCAGCGCACCGAGGTCGGCGATCGGGTCGATCGTCCCGTACGGGTAGTTGCCCGCGGACCCCATCACCGCGATGGTGTTCTCGTCGATCGCCTCGGCAATGCTCGCCGGGTCGACCAGGGTCGTGGTCGGGTCGACCGGAACCGTCCGGCACTCGATGCCGAACAGGTGGCAGCCCTTGTCGAAGGCGGGGTGCCCCGTCTCGGGCTTGACGAAGTTCGGCGTGGTGATCCCACGCCGGATCGCCGCGTCCTCGCGATAGGCGATGAGCGCATGCAGGATGCTGCCCGTGCCGCCGGTCGTGACCAGGCCGACGGGCTCGGCGTCCTGCACCGCCGAGGAGTTCATGAGGTCCAGGGCCATGGCGATCACCTCCCCCTCGAACTTCGTGGCCGAGGGGCTCAGGTCTCGCTGCAGGGCGCTGGCATGGGCGAACCTGCCGAACGCCTCAACGAGGAAGGCGTAGTGCTCGTGGTCACCGGCGTACATCGTCCCGGAGACCTTGCCGGTCTCCCAGAACGCATCCTCCTCGCTGGCCATGGTCGCCAGCTCTGCGAGCACCTCGGTGCGCGGGCGACCCGAGGCAGGCAGCCCGCGGTTGACCGGGAACCTCTCCTCGTAGGGGTACTCCGACATCGGATCCTCCTCCCGGGGCGCCGGGGCTGGCGCTGCGTCCAGCGGGCCCGACCCCCGGGCCACATCCTCCCGCACGTGCGGCTCGGATGGGGCGTGGTCGAGGTCGAGGCCGGCTCGGGTGCGATCACGAAGGCGCGGGCGGACGGCGCGGGCGGACGGCGCGGGCATCATGGCGTCGGTGCCGCGCCTCACCGGGCGGAACAGGTAGCGTGGCTCGACATGAACGGCTCGACATGAACGGCTCGACATGAGCAGTTCGACCAATGACGATGGGCCATCTCCCGAGAATGGCCAGGCACCGGAACCTCACGTGCCGCTCTCGAGGTACCCGGCCCCTCCCCCACTGCCGACCGGCAAGTCGATGGCCTCGATGGTCCTGGGCATTCTGGGACTGGTGCTCTACTTCGTGGTCTTCTTCGGCGTGCTGCTCGCCATCCCCGCTCTGGTCCTTGGGTTGATGGCACTGCGCGACTGCAAGCGAGGTGTGGCCGGAGGTCGGGACATGGCGATCGTGGGGATGGCGACAAGCCAGATCACCATCGCGCTGGCCATCCTCACCGTGCTCGCCGTGGCCACGGGGGGCTACTCCTGAAGCGCCGTGCCGCCAGCCAAGGGCGTCGTCAACGCACGTCAGGCGCAAGACGCCACCAGAACTCCGCAGCAGTGCCGGATGATCATGCGGCCTCACTGCGGCCCATGGACCGGGTGCCACCCAGACAGACGTGGCAACACTGAAGCCGCTAGTTTCCTTCCATGCATGTTGCGATTGCCGATGAAGGGGCTGACACGCCATGAGCGTCGTGCGACCGAGCGTGAACGTGGGTGTCGTCGGTGCTGCGGCGCCGGAGAATCACCTGGCCCCCACGCGCGGTGACCTGGCTGTTGCGGGCGCCAACGCGACCGTGCCGGCGGTCCTGAGGGTGAACGGCTCCGACCGTGTCATCGTCGTCAGGTAGGGCCCAGTTCGGCCTTCGCGC
>JAQBEX010000067.1:0-10316 GCA_032123675.1 Actinomycetes bacterium | reverse complement strand
CCTGGCCCGCAGCCCGAGCTGGTCGGTGGTCTGGGTGAACGTGACCCGATCGCACGAGGTGTTGTCGCACCACAGCCGGCGCTTGCGGACCCGCACCTCCAGCCGGCCACCGAGCGGCACGTCCGCCACCCGGGACACCGGCCGGGAATGCACCCGGGCCGAGTCGAACCCGCAATCCGGGCAGTGCCCCACCACCTCGACCGGCTCGACCAGGACCCGACGCCCCCCACCGGGATCATCAGCAGCGTCGAGCACCCGGTATCCGGGCAGGTTGAACAACACCGTGGCCGCATCCCGCGGCCTATCCTCAGACACAGCTCGTGGTCCTTCCGACGGATGCATCGCAACACCCATCGTGGCGGACCACGAGCCCCTCACATCACCAGGACACCACGCTCAAAGTCGGAGAGCCCCTTTGCGTTTGGGTATCCCGCGCGAGCCGATCAGAGCCCAGGCCCGAACCTCGTCGGGCGGGCGAGGAACTCGCGGATCGCGTCCCGACCCGTCCCCTTGATGTCGGGGCCATGGGTGAAGGCCGCGGTCGTGTACTCGAGGTCCGCCAGGGTTGCGGCGGTCTCCTCGGTCAGGGCAGCGTTCGAGCAGAAGGCAAGCACCGGCCACGTGCGTCGGGAGCGCATGTTCCAGATGCTGTCACCGGTGATCAACGTCCCGGACGCCTCGTGGAGCAGCGAGCAGTGCCCGGGGGTGTGCCCAGGGGTGTGGTGAACCCGAAGCCCGCTGCCGGCCAGGAGCTCACCATCGGCCATCGTCCGTTCCACGGGGGCGGCCGGCACGCCCCGCGGCGCCCGGCTCATGAGGCGACCGAGGCGCATGGATCCGTCCGTGGGGGCGCTCGTGCCGGTGCGGACGAACTCGGCGTCGTCCTCGTGGACGGTGATCCCATGGCGGGTGCGTTGCGCCAGTTCTGCGGCACCGCCAGCGTGGTCGTGGTGGGCGTGGGTGAGCACGATGGTGGTGACGTCCACGGGCCCGGAACCGATCTCCGTCAGGGCCGCCAGGATGCGCGCCGGTGCCGACTTCAGCCCCGTGTCGACCAGCGTCACCCCGCCGTCCTCGGCCCGGACCAGGAAGGAGTTGACCAGGTCCCACCTGACCGTCGGAACCCTCCAGAGGCCGGGTGCGAGCATCAGGGCTGCGGGCATGGCCGCCAGCGTAGGGCCTCGCTCACGCGCACGTTCTTGCGGCCTGGCGTGACCGCATCCCGATGTGACTGACAGGACGTGCCTGTCGGCCACCGCGGTGGCGAGGGTCAGGCCTCGAGGACACCCCGCATGAGCGAGTTCTTCGAGTGGCTGGGATCGCCGTCGTAGCTCTCCAACGAGATATCGATCACGGGGAAGTCCGCGATTGCCAGGCCTGGTGGCACAGTGAACGTGCCCACCGAACCGGCCGGCAGAGCTCCCAGGGCGACCAGCTTCGTGGCGTCCGCGTCGAGCAGCCATACCTCGTAGAAGCCCTCGTTGTCCGGCAGCGATCGGGCATCGACCCGGACCACCTCGCCGTCCGGGCTGTCCATGACGGAGGCCTTACCGGGAGAGGGGACGTCGTCGGTCAGGGGATCGAGCACCGCCTGGGCGAGGAACGTCTCCGAGCCGGGGGAATCACCACCGGTGCCGCGATCGATCGCCGAGGACACCACGGCGCCTCCAACCACAGCGCCGGCCATCGCGGCCATCGCGGCGACAGCCCACATCGACTTGCTGCGTCGACGTGACTCGAGCGGCACGACGTTGCTGACATTCGCCGAGACGGAGACGGGAGCGGGACTCGGCGCGGCTGCCAACGAGGGGGCAGCCCGGCCGGCGCCGTCGGCGGCGTTCACCAGGGACAGCTCGCGCTGGATCCCGGCCCACACGTGGTCAGGCACCTCGGGCAGCACCTCGGGCGCCTCGCGCCCCAGGGTCACCAGTTCGGTCAGTTCGGCAGCCTCGGACGTGCACTGCTCGCAGCCGGACAGATGCTCGGCTTCGTCGGAGGGGATGTCCTCGCCCAGGGCAGCCAGTGCCAGGGTCGCAGGGTCACAGTGCGACATCTTCCACCTCCATCCTCGAGCGCATCCGTTCCAACGAGCGGCGAATGTGGCTCTTCACGGTGCCGATCGGCATGTCCAGCCGTTCGGCGATCTGGGTATGGGTCAGGTCGTCGTAGAACGCCAAGCGGACTATCCGACCTGCGGGATCGCCCAACCGCTCCAGCTCGTCGGCGACGAACATCTGGGCGGCGACGCGGTCGGTGTCGGGAGGCGCCGAGTCACTCACGGGCTCCACGGCCTCGACGGCCGATCGGATCTTCGCGTCACGTGTGCGTGACTCCCAGTGGTCAGCGATCCGACGACGGGTGATTGTCATCAGCCAACCGGGCAGGGAGCCCGCTTCCGGGCGGTACGTCTCCCGGCCCTTCCACGCGTTGACGAACACCATCTGGGTGATGTCGGCCGCATCCTCGGAGTTGCCGGTGGATCGGGCCGCCGTCGCGTGGATCATCCGTGACCAGCGGCGGTATGCCTCGGCGAGTGCATCGTCGTGGCCGGAGCGGAAGCCTATGGCGACCTCCATGTCGGTCATCTCGGAGTGCATGGTGGCGATACTGCCAAAGTCCGCGAACCTATGTCGGGACTTACTCGCCGTAGTTGCCGGAGAAAGAGCCATGATGCTCATGGCGTATTCGCCTCCCTGGTCAGGTCTGAGTGGGGTTCGAGCTCCGGCGTGCTCGTGTCATCTGGGTATTCGGCCGGGACCGCCCACTTGGATGCACCCCGGGGCACCCGATTGGCACCTCGCGGGGCCTGTGGCAGATGTGGCTGCCCGCCCGGCCGAGCGGGCTCCCGGGCGAGCAGGCAGGATTCCGGTCATGTCGCAGAACATCACCCGCGCCGAGGCCGAGGAACGAGCCGAGCTGGTGTCCGTGGACTCCTACACGATCGCGCTGGACCTGGGCAGCGTGGCGGCGGGCGCCGCTGCGACGTTCGGCTCGACGACGTCGGTGCTGTTCACCTCCACATCCCCTGGCGAATCGACGTGGATCGACCTCATCGCTGACGAGGTCGTCTTCGCGGAGCTGAACGGCGTACCCCTCGATGTCGAGGGGTACGACGGCGCCCGGCTGCTCCTGCCTGCCCTGGCCCTGAGCAACGAGCTTGTCGTGCGGGCTCGGTGCCGGTACATGAACACCGGCGAGGGCCTGCACTGCTCGGTGGACCCGGCCGACGGGGGCATCTACCTGTACACCCAGTTCGCCACCGCCGATGCGCGGCGGGTGTTCGCCTGCTTCGAGCAGCCCGACCTGAAGGCGCCCATCGGCTGGCAGCTGACCGCCCCGCGCGGCTGGGAGGTGCGGGCCAACACCGCGGCGCCGGGACCGGTCGAGCTCGGCGACGGGCTCGCCCTGTGGACGTTTCCCTCGACCCCGCCTCTGTCGACCTACCTCGCCGCGTTCTGCGCGGGGCCCTTCGCAGTCGTCGAGTCGCAGTACGAGGGGCCACACGGGACCTACCCGCTGGGGATCCTCGTGCGGGCGTCGGTGGCCGAGCACCTCGACGCCGACGAGGTCCTGGGCATCACCCGGGCGGGGCTGGCGCACTACGAGCATGCGTTCGATGTGCCCTACCCGTTCGGCAAGTACGACCAGGTGGCGATCCCGGAGTTCAACCTCGGTGCGATGGAGAACCCCGGCCTGGTGACCTTCCGAGAGGACCTGCTCGTCTTTCGGTCCCGGGTGACCGATTCTGCTCGCGAGTCGCGGGCCATGATCATCCTGCACGAGATGGCACACATGTGGTTCGGAGACCTGGTCACGATGCGGTGGTGGGACGACCTGTGGCTCAACGAGTCGTTCGCGGAGTGGGCGGGCTTCGGCACGGCGGCCGACGCGACCCGGTTCAGCGCAGCCTGGACGGCGTTCGTGCAGGGCCGCAAGGCGTGGGCCTACGGTCAGGATCAGCAGCCGTCGACGCACCCGGTCGCGGCCGACATGGTCGACCTTGAGGCTGTGTACCTGAACTTCGACGGGATCACCTACGCGAAGGGTGCGTCGGTGATCAAGCAGTTGGTCGCCTACGTCGGGATCGAGGCCTTCCGTTCGGGGCTGACGCGGTACTTCACCGCCCATGCGTGGGGAAGTGCCACTCTCGCGGACCTTCTCGTCTAGCTCGAGGCGACCAGCGGCCGGGACCTTCAGCAGTGGGCGCAGGCGTGGTTGCAGGCCCCCGGCGTGACCAGCCTGCAGCCCAGCGTCGAGGTGGATGCGCACGGCCGCTACACCCGGGTGAGCATCGAGCAGGCGCCAGCCAGCCGTCCGGAGGGGATCACCGACCTGCTGCGCCCGCACCGGGTGGCAGTCGGTGTGTACCGGTGGGGTGGCGATGCCGCGGGGGGACCGGAACGACTCGTGCGAGACCAGCGCATCGAGGTGGACGTGCTGGGGGCGTCGGCCGAGGTCCCGCAGCTCGACGGTGTGCCGGCCGCGGACCTCCTGCTGGTCAACGACGACGACCTCACGTACGCCAAGGCGCGCCTTGACCCGGCCAGCCTCCGCACGGCGATCCGGTCGGTCGGCGACTTGGCCGAGTCGCTGCCGCGGTCCCTGGTCTGGGCCGCGCTGTGGGAATTGGTGCGGGATGGCCTGCTGCCCGCGCAGGAGTTCGTCCGCGTCGCCCTGAACGGGTTGGGCCATGAGGACCGGGCGCAGACGATCGAGACGGTGCTGCGACAGGCGCGCACGGCCACGGCGCGCTATGTCGACCCCGAACTGCGCGCGACGTGCGCAGACGAGCTGTGCGCTGGGACAGCGCAACTCCTGACGGCCGCAGGGCCGGGATCGGACCGACAGCTGGCCCTGGCCCGGGCCCACATCGCCACGGCTGTCAACCCCGTCCGGCTGGAACGGTTGGCCGACGTGCTCTCGGGACACGATTCGATTCCGGGGCTGCCTGTGGACGCTGACCTGCGCTGGGCGATCGCGACCCGGCTGGTGGGCCGCGGGGTGGCGGGGGAGGACCTCGTCGATGAGGTGCTTCGGGACGACCGCACGAGCAAGGGCCAGGCGTGGGCAGCGCGAGCGCGTGCCAGCCAGCCCACAGCTGGGGCGAAGGCTGCTGCCTGGCATGCGGCCGTCGAGGTCAGTGGCCTTCCCAACGACATCCTCGAGGCGACCGTCGCGGGGTTCGCCGACCCGGATGGCCCCGTCGAGCTGATCGAGCCCTATCGCGCGCAGTACGTCCAGCGGATCGTGGACCTGTGGGACACCCGACCGCCGGCTGAGGCCCGGACGCTTGCACGTGGGCTGTTCCCGCGCGACGTCGACGCGGCGACCGTCGCGCTCGCCGACTCGCTGCTCGGGTCAGCGGAGGTCCCATCCGGGCTGCGTCGGATCATTGCCGAGGAGCGAGCAGAGACCGTCCTTGCGCTGGGAGCCCGGGACGTCTCGCGGGCTGCGCGGTAGCACCGGCTCCTGGGCGCGCCGGGGCCCGTGCGCCAGTGCTCAGGCACACGAGCAGCTCGTCAGAGGTCATCCATGATCGAGCGCGCCTCGTCGACACCCGCGCGGACTGCGTCCAGGGAGTCGGTGAGGTCGCCGACGATCCGCGTTGCCTCGTCGGTGTCCGCTCCGGCAGGACCGAGCGCGACCAGCTCCCCGGTGCGCGCGGCCAACCCTTCGAGTCCTACCGCGGAGGCCTGCATCTGGGCCAGTGCCGAATCCCGGCGGCGCAGCAGCCGGTCGATCGACTCCGCCTGGGCGTCCAGGGCCGCCAGCGCGCCCTCCTGATCACGTCGGACGTGCCGATCGGTCGTGTGCCGCAGTTGTTCCTGGAGGCGGGCGATCTCGTGGGCCACGCGGTTGGGGTGGGCAGTCGCGATGCTCGTGTCGAGGACGGTGATCCGACCGGCCATCTCATCGATGGCTTCCACCACGGGCCGGCTGTCAGTGAGCACCCGCCGGACCTCGCCGGCGATCCACTGGTCGGACGGGCGTTCGACCAAGTCGCCCATTCGCGCGACTGCGGCATGGGACCGGGCCAGCAGATCAGCCTGGATGCTGCCTGCTGGGGCCTCGGGAAGCCGGTCCTGGGGCTCTTCCAGCGCGGGTGGATCGGCACGGTGACCGCGGGCGGTGCCCACCGCGACCTTGGTGCCCAGGACCGCGGCGCCGATGCCGACGCCAGCGGCAACGGCTCCGACCGGGGTCAACGTGGCCCCGAGGACAGCCCAGCCCAGGCCGCCGCAGACCGCAGCGACCAGCCACCCCCACGGGTCGCGGATCTCGTCTTGGGCGCGCACGGTCCCCAGTCTGCCCCGGTCCGGGCTCAGAAGTTCGACAGCACGCTGGCCAGGACCTTCTCGATGCTGGCCGGGTCGTTGGCCTCGTAGTACTTGCCGCGGGATGCCTCAGCAATCGCGCCGAGCGCTGCGGGGTCGGCACCCTCGCCGTACCCGATCGGGAAGACCCGCACGCTGGTGTCGGTGCTCTCACCCTCCAACTGCTCGAGCAGGCTGTCCAGGTTGGCATCCGGCGGGTACTCGTTCTGGCCGTCGGACAGCAGCACGATCGCATTGATCCGGGTCGTGTCCAGTTCGGCCAGCATCTGCTCCTGGGCCTCGCGGAGCGTCGCATAGAGCGCTGTGCCGCCGCCAGCGACCATCGAGCGCACGTCGTCCTGCATCGGCCCGATGGAGCTCGCGGCTGGTGCCACCGCCTGCATCTCGAGCCATGGCTGGAGGTTCGGGCCGAGCTCGGTGGAGAAGGCCCATAGCCCGACCTCGTCATCGGGGGCGAATCCCTCGAACGCGGATGCCGCTGCATCCTGTGCCAGTTCCAGCTTCGTCCGGCCTGCGGAGGTCACCAGCTCACCCATCGAGCCGGACACATCCATCACGAAGAGCACGTGGGCGCGCTTGCGCAACTCATCCCAGGACTGCTGCACGTCTGCGAGCACCGCTGGGGCCGGCGGGGTGAGGATGCTGGTCGGCCCCTCGGGCAGCATCCCGTTCTCCAGCGTGATCGGGGCCCCGGGCTCGCCGGTGTAGGTCCGGAAGCCGGCGTCGGTGAAGACCGCCTGCTGGGCGGGTTCGTGCAGCCAGGTCAGGAAATCGTCTGCGGCGCGCGCCGTGGACTCCTCGACCCACTCGGCATCGAGGGTGATCCATGGGTTGTCCGACAGCAGTGTCCCGTCCGATGGGTAGATGGCGGCCAGCTGCTGGTCCGGCGGCGGGGCCGCACCGAGGGTCTGCGGATCGCCCGTCGGGTTGCCCTGGTTGTAGTCCAGGACCGACTTCTCCTCGACAGTGACCGCCGAGACGTAGGTCAGTCCCTGGCCCGCGGCAGCCTCCTGGCTCATGTTCTCCAGGAACGTCAGCGTGGTGTCCCCGTAGTGCACGACCGCAGACTCGAGCTGGCCCACGAAGTCGCGGGTCTCCTGATCTGCGACCTGGTCCGTCGTCAGGTCGCTGGAAACCCCCGTAGCCGCGAAGTAGGAGGCGATCGTGGCATTGAGTCCGGAGGTGGAGAAGTGCGGATTTGTCTTGCCCAGCTTGAAGCGGCCCCACTCCGGGTGGTCCTTGCTGGCCCACCCCTTCGGGGACTTGGCCAGCGCGGCGAGGTCCTTCCAACCGATCTGCGCCTCTGGCCAGCCCAAAGCCTGGGCCATCGGCAGCGGCATGGCGATCACCAGGGGGGTCTGCACCAGCGAGGGGCGCTCCGTGGGCATCGGGCTCGGTCGGTCCAGGTCCGTGGAGTCCTGGTCGACCAGCACTGCCCACGAGCTCGACGCGGGGCTCCACACGTCGGGCCGGGGGCCGTCGATCTCCTCGTCCCATCCTCGCGCCAGCGCGGTTGCCGCCGCGCCGCTGGACTTCGTGGCCACGTACATCCACATGCAGACGCCATCGACCTCGGGACCGGATGCGTTGTACTCGTTGGCGAGTTCGCCGAGCAGTGCGGCCTTCTCGCTGGAGGCCACCACGGTGACCGTCGTGCAGTCCTCGGGTGCCGACACGGTCCCGGTGCTGGGGTCAGTGCTGGCCTGCTCGTCGCTACTGCCGCCACCGAACCACTGGCGGACCGCGATCACGAGCACGACGCCAAACAGCGCCGCGATGATCAGCGGGACGGCTGATCTGCGTCGACCTGACATGGGCGCCTCCTGTTCGTGCCTGTCCCACCATCATCGGTCACAAGGGTCATCGAGCGAAAGGGGGTCATCCTGATGGGGTCACTACCAGGCGTGCCGACCACAGGTCCTCGGCCGGCCACTGCCGGGCCCACGCGAGGTCGGCGATCTGGTAGAAGCCAGCGGCGGAGTGGTCCGGGTCGTGGTCAGCAGGGGCGTGCAGCTCGTGCAGCCCCTCGACGGCGAAGCCGTGGCCGACCAGCACCCGGATCCAGTCCCCGTGGCTGGGATGGTGCTCCACGCCGCCACCGGGCCAGCGGACGGTGCGCAGATCGGCTGGGCCGCGCAGCAGTTGGCTGCCGGCGGGGCCTCCCGCGGCGGGCACGCACATCGCCGACAGTGGGCTGTTGGTCAGGAAGACCAGTCGGCCCCCGGGCCGCAGGACCCGGGCAGCCTCACCGACCCAGGCCTCCGGTTCGCACCAGGCTGGCGCGCCGTGCTCGCTGACGACGAGGTCGGCGCATTCGTCGGCCAGCGGCAGGTGCTCGGCGTCGGCCTGCACGAGGGCAAACGGCAGGCCGTGTTCGGCCTGGCCGGCCCGGGCCGTTGCCAGTTGAGCGCCGGACAGGTCCAGTGCGACGACGCGGGCCCCCCGTCGGGCCAGCCAGGATGAGAGGTGCGCGGTTCCGCAGCCGACCTCGACCACGTCGAGTCCGGCGACGTCGCCGACTGCCGCCACGTCAGCCTCCGGCGCGGCGAACAGCCCCCACACGATGTCCGAGCGCCGCCAGAGAGCCAGGCCATCGGCGCCGGAGAACTGCTCGTTGACGATGTCCCACAGCTCGCGGTTGGCGATCAGGTCCTCCGGGCGGCTCATAGGTGCCATCCTGCCAACTGCGAGAAGGAACAGGAGCCGTCGACGCCCACGTGGGCCGGCACCCGCGGCGCCGAGACCTCGCCAGCCAGCGCCGGGCCGGAGCGCGCCCTACGCTCGGGCAATGGACTCCACCCAGGTCATCCGTGGGCTGCGGACGGCGCGGGGGGTCCCGTTGTCCGAGGTCGTTGACCACTTCGAGTTGGAGGTGGTGACCGCCGCCGGGGTCGACCTGACCAGGCGGATGGTGACGACGTCTGACCTCAACCGTCCGGGGCTGCAGTGGGCGGGCTATTCAGAGCAGTTCCCCAGCTCGCAGATCCAGATCATAGGCCAGGCCGAGCTCGGCTACCTGATGACGCTCCCGCCTGAGGAGCGTTGGGGGCGCCTGGCCCAATTCGCCGACCTCGGGGTGCCTGCGGGCATCCTCACCCACGGGCTGCAGATCACATCGTGGGCGGTGGGGCTGGCCGAGGAGTACGGGACCCCGCTGCTGCGCACCACCCAGCCCACCACCGAGTTCGCAGCCCAGCTGTCATGGTTCCTGGCCCTTGGGCTCGCCCCGCGGGAGATCCTGCACGGAGGCCTGCTCGATGTCGCCGGGGAGGGTGTGCTGATCCTCGGGCCCAGCGGGGTCGGCAAGTCTGAGACCGCCCTGGAACTGATCCGGCGCGGTCACCGCCTGGTCGCCGATGACACGGTGGAGATCCGCCGCCCCTCCGATCGGGACCTCGTGGGGCGTGCGCCGGGGCGCGTTCGGCACTTCATGGAGGTCAAGGGGATCGGGATCGTCAACCTCCGGCTGATGTACGGAATCGGGTCGGTCAAGGCAACCAGCGAGCTCAGCCTTGTCGTGGCCCTCGAGATGCTGAATCCGGACCGTGACTACTCGCGGGCGCCGGACCGGATGGAGCTGCTCGCCGTGGAGTTGCCCATGATCACGATCCCGGTTCGGCCAGGTCGGAACACCGCGATCCTGATCGAGACGGCAGCGATGGACCAGCGTGCCCGCAGGTTGCTTCGCCCGGGCCGTGATGACCCACGGGGGCCGATCTCCGAGGTGTTCGGGAGGTTGGCATGAGTGGGCGGTTGGCGATCGAGGGGACTGCGAACCTGCGTGAGGTGGGCGGCTACCCGGCGGCCGGCGGCGTCACCCGGCACGGCCAGCTCTACCGGGCTGACGCATTGAGCAACGTCACCGCCGCAGGGGCCGAGCAGCTCGCCGCCCTGGGCATTGGCGTCGTGATCGACCTGCGCTCCGCACTGGAGCGATCGCAGGACCACTCGGACCCACCGGTTCCCGACGCCGTGCACATC
>JAQBEX010000066.1:0-3842 GCA_032123675.1 Actinomycetes bacterium | reverse complement strand
GAGGACTTCGCCGCCCTGGCCGCGTCGAAGTCCGAGTTGGTGTCCGTTCGAGGGCGATGGCTGCGGATCGGTCCCCGGGACGCCCAGCGGCTGGCGGCGCTGGTGCGACGGTTGAATCGGCCGGTGTCCCCCGGCGACCTGCTGGCCGACGAGGCGTTCGAGGGCGTCGAGCTGGACGCAGACCAGGTCCTGCCGGCCGGGCTGCGCGCGGCGCAGTCGATGCCCATCCCGGACGGCGTGCAGGCAACCCTGCGGCCCTACCAGCATGCCGGCCTGGATTGGCTGTCGTGGCTGGCCGACAACCGGGCCGGGGGGATCCTGGCCGACGACATGGGCCTGGGCAAGACCCTTCAGGTGCTCACGTGGATCCAGGCCGACCACGAGGGCACCACGCTGGTCGTGTGCCCGGTGACGTTGGTGGACACCTGGGTGCGCCAGGCTGCCGAGTTCACGCCGGGGCTGCGGATCAGGGCCTTCCACGGTGCGGCCCGGGGGTCGGTGGCTGAGTCGGCTGCGGGCGCCGATGTGGTCGTCACGACCTACGGCCTGCTGGCCCGCGACGAGTCCCTGGCCCAGGTCCAGTGGCATCGGGTCGTGCTCGACGAGGCGCAGGCGATCAAGAACCCCGACACCAGGGCGGCCCGCGCGGCACGCGCACTCACGGCCAGGCATCGGCTGGTGGTCACCGGCACGCCCGTCGAGAACCACCTCGGTGACCTGTGGTCGCTGATGGCCTTCGCCCAGCCCGGGCTGCTTCCCCGACGCAAGCAGTTCGCCACCCGGTACGCATCCGGTGATCCGGCCGAGATGGCCCGGCTCCGCGCCGTGGTCGCGCCGTTCCTGCTGCGCCGCGTGAAGACCGATCCGGGCATCCTGCCCGACCTGCCCGATCGTCAGGTCATCCGCGCCGACTGCACGTTGACCCGGGAACAGGTGGGCGCCTACGAGGCAGTCGTCGCCGACATGATGGGCGCCCTCGAGGAGCTCCGCCAGGCCGCGGCCGCAGGGGGTGCTGGCGATGGTGGCTCCGGCGGCGATGGTGGCTCCGGTGCCAAGTCCGGCGGAGGGAGGGGCAGGGCCTCCGCGGGCGCCGACCCGGAAATGATGGGCCGCCGGGCCGCGGTGCTCGGCGGGATCTCCCGGCTCAAGCAGATCTGCGTCCACCCCGCGCTGCTGACCGAGTCGCGCCACGCACTGGGGGATCGGTCCGGCAAGGTGACCCGGCTGGTCGACCTCTGCGCGCAGATCGTCGACGAGGGCCAGGCCGTTGTGGTGTTCACGCAGTTCGCGTCGTTCGTGCCCGACCTCGCAGCCCACCTGCGTGACCGCCTCGGCGTGGAAGTGGCCACCCTGACCGGCTCGGACAGCCGGACGGCCCGCTCGGCGACGGTCGCCGCGTTCAGCGAGAGCGACGGCCCGCCGATCCTGATCGCCTCCCTCAAGGCCGGGGGCACCGGGCTGACGCTCGTGCGGGCCAACCACGTGATCCACCTCGACCGCTGGTGGAACCCCGCGGTCGAGGACCAGGCCTCCGATCGCGTGTGGCGCATCGGCCAGCACCAGAAGGTGTCGGTGCACGTCCTGGTCTGTCCCGGGACGCTCGAGGACCGCATCGACGAGGCCCTGACGGCCAAGCGCGAGCTGGCCGCGTCCGTGGTCCGCTCCACGGAGTCGGCCATCACCGAGATGTCGGATGCTGACCTGTCCGATCTGGTCACCCTCGTCCGCGAACGGGTTCTGGAATGAGCACCCGACGCTGGCCCACGTACTTCGACTCGCCCCCCCGGCGGGCAGTCGAGGGCGGGGTCGTGGTGGCCAAGCCGGGCAAGGTCACTGACCCGTTGGCCGTGGAGCTCGTGGCAGCCGCCGAGATCGAGAGCGCGCCGCAGATCCTTGCCCGCGGGCGGACCTACGCGCGCGCCGGGCAGGTCGTTGCCGTGCAGGTCGCGCCCGAGGGCTTCTCGGCCCAGATCCAGGGCACCGGAGCCAGGCCCTACGAGGTGCGCCTCGACCGGACCATGATCTCCGGCTCGGATCGGGTCGCCGCGGACTGCACATGCCCCTACGGCTGCGACAACGGCTGGTGCAAGCACGCGGCGGCCCTTGCGTACGTGGCCGCCTTCCTGCTCGATCGCGACCCGGAGGCCCGTTCTGAGTGGATCGGGCAGGCAGGCTCAGCGGCTGACAGCGACGCGTCGGGTTCCGGCACCGCTGACGGGCAGGGCGCGGGTTCCACGCGGGCGATTCCCACCAGCATCGCCGGCACCGCGGTGGTCCCCGCGTCTGCGCTCAGCCTCACTGCCGAGGACCTCGCCGTGCTGCGCAGCCCCATCCCCGCGCGGGACGCGGCGAACCTGCTGGCAGCCGCCGAAGCCCTCGTGCCACCTCCGTGGGAACCATGGCAGGGCCCGAGCGGGGAGCCGGTTGGGTAGTCCCTGGGCCCCCCGCGGACGGCCACGGCCGCCCCCGCGGATTGTCCGCCCACGTCATGCTGGCGTCATGCGACCTACCTGACCGCGGAAGCGGGCTTCTGTCCAACGCCGATCAGGGGCGCCATGAACTGGCCGTCGACCTCGATCTCGAACGCCGTGCCCACGTGCACGTCGGCGAGTCCAGCCGCCTCGATTGCCGCGCGGACCTCGCCGCGGCTGAGCCCATGGGTGCCGTTGTCCTCGTCGTGACGTTCCCAGTCCCATTGGACGAACAGCCCACCCGGACCCAGCAGGTCGGCCAGACGGTGCACGGTGCCGGGGTAGTCATCCAGGAAGCTGCACACCGACGAGCAGACCACGAGATCGTGGCTGTCGTGCGTGCAGGGGATGGCGCGGTCGAGTCGGACATGTCCCCAGCCCCGGCGCTCGGCCTTCGCCTCCAGCACCCCTCGCATCACCGCCGACGTGTCGACCGCGTCCACCACGGCGACGGTCTCCGCGAACTGCTCGGTCAGCAGGCCAGTCCCGCAACCGAAGTCACACACCCTCGCACCGGCCAGGGTGGCACCGCGGTCGTCAAGCACGGCCACCAGCGAGCTGAAGGCCGCTGCCGCGTAGGCGCGGGCTGCCGGGTCCTCGTCCCAGGCCGCTGCGTACTGGTCCCACTCATCGCTGCTCACGCCGAGACTCTATGCGGCCCCCATCGCCGAGGCCGAGCCTGACCCGTGCGAAACCGACTCACCGCGACCGACGTCGACCTCAACCACTCTCGAAGCCATCGCGCACTTCACTTGGCAGGGCCTTGTCGGCGTACACGTCCCAGTTCTGCTTCAAGGCATCCATCAGTTGCGATACGAACAGCGGCGAGAGATTGACGCGCGAGACCACGACCCCACTCGGGGGCGTGCGGCCGAAGTCGAGCCGGACGAAGTCGATGGTGAATTCGTACGGACTGTGGCTGACAGCGGCGAAGTTGGCCCAGACACCCCCCATGTCCTCTTGGCGGATACTGACTTCGGGCGACTGCTGGGGCCCCGGCGCAGGAGTCTCGTTCACGGGTTCCACGGTAGGGCACTCATGCGCTCCCGACGAGTCAGCTGGATTCCTCGGCGATCAGTGTGGCGTAGTCGTCGGCGATGTCGACGAGCGTGTGGCCGAGCGTGTGGCCGATCGGCACTCCGGTGAGGCCCGCGCGGGCAGGTGGTCCATCCGGTTGGTACACCCCAGGTAGTACCCCCGGAATGTGGCCGGTCGTCGATCTCATCCCACGGGAGTACATCGGGGACCGTTGGCACGGGTCCCCGTCGCCTACTTCGTCCCGGTGCTCCGGTTCCGCGGCACAGTCACCGTGGCCGTTGCCTGCGCCGTGTTACCAGCGGAGTCCGTGGCCGCGTAGGTGATCGTGTAGAC
>JAQBEX010000065.1:0-11479 GCA_032123675.1 Actinomycetes bacterium | reverse complement strand
CGGCCGCGCCCGCCAGGGTTCGACCCGTGCGCCCCAGTTCGTCGGTGGCGGCGTCGTCCACGGCCCGCAGCCGCGCGACTACAGCCAGCGCACGCCCAAGAAGATGAAACTGGCGGCCCTGCGCGCAGTGTTGTCCGACCGTGCCCGCGAGGGCCGGATCACGGTGGTGTCGGAGTTCGTCGACGGCGACGAGCCGTCGACGAAGTCGGCGCTGGCGATCCTGGGCGATACTGTCACCGAAGGCCGCGTCCTCGTGGTGCTGGCTCGTGGTGAGGAAACCGCATGGCGCTCGCTGCGCAACGTCTCGGCCATCCAGTTGGTGTCCGCGGACCAGTTGAGCGCCTACGACGCGGTGATCAGCGACCGGATCGTTTTCTCCGCCGCAGGATTCGACGGTTTCGTCGGCCGGGGCGGACCTGCGCCCAAGGAGGAGTCATGAGGATGCACGACCCGCGCGACATCCTGCTGTCACCCGTGATCTCGGAGAAGAGCTACGGGTTGCTGGACAGCAACAAATACACATTCGTGGTGCCGCGCAGCGCCAACAAGACGCAGATCAAGATTGCCGTGGAGCAGGTCTTCGGGGTGACCGTGACCGGCGTCAACACCATGAACCGTGCAGGCAAGCGGGTGCGCACCCGCAGCGGTTTCGGCAAACGCCCGGACACCAAGAGGGCGATCGTCTCGGTCGCCCCGGGCGATCGCATCGACATCTTCGGCGGACCGGTCTCCTGACCGGCCCTGATATCGGAAGGCAGCAGTAATGGGTATCCGCAGGTACAAACCGACGACGCCGGGGCGTCGCGGCGCCAGCGTGTCCGACTTCTCCGAAGTCACCCGCAGCACGCCGGAGAAGTCGCTGACCCGGCCCTTGCCGAAGAAGGGGGGCCGCAACAACAGCGGGCGTATCACCACCCGCCACCAAGGTGGCGGTCACAAGCGGGCGTACCGCGTGATCGACTTCCGCCGTGCAGACAAGGACGGCATCGACGCCAAGGTCGCCCATATCGAGTACGACCCGAACCGCACCGCCCGCATCGCGCTGCTCCACTACGTGGACGGCACCAAGCGCTACATCATCGCGCCGGACAAGCTGCGCCAAGGCGATGTCGTCGAGACCGGCCCCGGCGCTGACATCAAACCGGGCAACAACATGGCGCTGCGCAGCATCCCGGTCGGCACCGTGATCCATGCCGTGGAGCTGCGTCCTGGTGGTGGCGCGAAGATCGCCCGGTCTGCCGGCTCGAGCGTGCAGCTCGTGGCCAAGGACGGTCCCTACGCCCAGCTGCGGATGCCTTCGGGCGAGATCCGCAACGTGGACGTGCGCTGCCGGGCCACGATCGGCGAGGTCGGCAATGCCGAGCAGTCGAACATCAACTGGGGCAAGGCCGGCCGCATGCGCTGGAAGGGCAAGCGGCCCACGGTGCGCGGTGTCGCCATGAACCCCGTCAACCACCCGCATGGTGGTGGCGAGGGCAAGACGTCCGGTGGTCGCCACCCGGTCAACCCCAATGGCAAGCCCGAGGGTCGTACCCGCAAGGCGCACAAGCCGTCCGACAAGTACATCGTCCGCCGTCGCAAGACCGGCAAGAAGCGCTGAGGATAGACATGCCACGCAGTCTGAAGAAGGGTCCCTTCGTGGACGACCACCTGGCCAACAAGGTGGAGGTCCAGAACGAGAAGGGCACCAAAGCCGTGATCAAGACGTGGTCGCGCCGTTCGATGATCGTTCCGACCATGCTCGGGCACACCATCGCCGTGCACGACGGCCGCAAGCACGTTCCGGTGTTCATCACCGAGAACATGGTCGGTCACAAGCTGGGCGAGTTCGCCCCCACGCGCACCTTCCGTGGGCACATCCGGGATGACCGGAAGGCCAAGCGCCGCTAGGCGCCGGCCCTTCCGCAGAAGAACACTCAAAGAGCAAGGGGAAAGCGATGGAAGCCAGGGCCCAGGCGCGGTTCGTCCGTGTCACGCCCATGAAGGCCCGCCGAGTGGTGGACCTCATTCGTGGACTGCCGGCTGCGCAGGCGCAGGCCGTGCTGCAGTTCGCTCCACAGGGAGCGAGCGAGCCGGTCGGCAAGGTGCTCGACAGCGCCATCGCCAACGCGGTCAACAACCACCAGCACACCGATACGTCCAACCTGTACGTCTCGGCGGCCTATGTGGATGAGGGACCGACCATGAAGCGGTTCCGTCCGCGTGCCCAGGGTCGTGCCTACCCCATCAAGAAGCGCACGAGCCACATCACCGTTGTCGTCGCAGAGCGTCCTGCGACCGTGAAGAAGGGCTGACCCCATGGGCCAGAAAGTGAATCCGCACGGGTTCCGACTCGGGATCACCACGGACTTCGCGAGCCGTTGGTTCGCCGACTCGACCAAGGTGGGCCAGCGCTACCGCGACTACGTCGCCGAGGACGTCGCCATCCGCAAGCTGCTGTCGAAGGGCATGGAGCGCGCAGGCATCAGCCACGTGGACATCGAGCGCACCCGTGACCGGGTCCGCGTCGACATCCACACCGCGCGTCCCGGCATCGTCATCGGACGCCGTGGCCAGGAGGCCGAGCGCATCCGTGGCGACCTGGAGAAGTTGACCGGCAAGCAGGTCCAGCTCAACATCCTCGAGGTGAAGAACCCAGAGCTCGACGCGCAGCTCGTTGCGCAGGGCATCGCCGAGCAACTGTCCAGCCGGGTCTCGTTCCGGCGGGCCATGCGCAAGGGCATGCAGTCGACCATGAAGGCCGGCGCCAAGGGGATCCGGGTGCAGTGCTCCGGTCGCCTCGGCGGCGCGGAGATGTCCCGCTCGGAGTTCTACCGTGAGGGTCGGGTTCCGCTGCACACGCTGCGCGCCGACATCGACTACGGCTTCTACGAGGCCCGCACCACGTTCGGCCGGATCGGCGTGAAGGTGTGGATCTACAAGGGCGACGTCACCGGGACCCGGGCCGAGCGCGAGGCCGCAGCTGCGGCCAGCCGGCTTGGCCAGTCCCGCCGTCCCTCCAGTGGCGGCCGGCCGCGTCGTGACCGTGAGCAGGCCCCGGCGAGCGCCGGGGCTGCCCAGACCCCTGCATCGGAGGCCTGAGCATGTTGATCCCGAGGCGGGTCAGGTACCGCAAGCAGCACCGCCCCGATCGCCACGGCCAGGCCAAGGGCGGCACCCAGGTCACCTTCGGCCAGTACGGCCTGATGGCCCTGGAGCCGTCGTACGTGACCAACAGGCAGATCGAGAGCGCACGTATCGCGATCACGCGCCACATCAAGCGTGGTGGTCGGGTGTGGATCAACATCTACCCGGACCGGCCGCTGACCAAGAAGCCGGCTGAGACCCGGATGGGCTCGGGCAAGGGCTCGCCGGAGTGGTGGGTCGCCAACGTCAAGCCCGGTCGTGTCATGTTCGAGTTGAGCTACCCCGACGAGGCGGTCGCTCGCGAGGCCCTTCTGCGCGCTGCGCACAAGATGCCGATGAAGTGCCGGATCGTCCGGCGTGAAGTGGGTGAGGACTGATGGCTGTGACCACCGCAGGCGAGCTGCGCAACATTGACACCGAGGACCTGGTGACCAAGCTGCGTGAGGCCAAGGAGGAGCTGTTCAACCTGCGCTTCCAGGCCGCCACGGGCCAGCTGGAGAGCCATGGCCGACTGCGCGCTGTCAAGAAGGACATCGCGCGCATCTACACCGTGATGCGTGAGCGCGAGCTCGGCATCACCGCGGAGCCCGAGGACGGTGCTTCTGCATGAGCGCGAAGGATGAGGCAGTGACATCGACCACACCTGCCACGGATGGATCCGTGGAAAAGGAAGCTTCCGGGGCCGATGAGGCCGCCCGGGGTTACCGCAAGACCCGTGAGGGGTATGTCGTCAGCGACAAGATGGACAAGACCGTCGTCGTCGCTGTCGAGGACCGCTTCACGCACCGCATCTACAGCAAGGTGGTGCGCCGCACCTCCAAGCTCAAGGCGCACGATGAGGCCAACGCCGCCGGCGTGGGCGATCGTGTCCTGGTGATGGAGACCCGTCCCATGTCGGCCAGCAAGCGCTGGCGCGTGGTGGAGATCCTCGAGAAGGCCAAGTAAGTCCAGTTCGGCCAGGCTCGCGGGAAGCCCTCGTGAGAACCGGCACGACGATCAGGAGAAGAACGTGATTCAGCAGGAGTCGCGACTGCGTGTCGCCGACAACACGGGTGCCAAAGAGCTTTTGTGCATCCGTGTCCTCGGCGGTTCCGGTCGGCGCTACGCGGGCATCGGTGATGTCGTCGTGGCCACGGTCAAGGACGCCATCCCGGGCGGAAACGTCAAGAAGGGCGAGGTCGTCAAGGCCGTCGTTGTGCGCACCCGCAAGGAGCGTCGCCGTCCGGATGGTTCGTACATCAAGTTCGACGAGAACGCGGCGGTGATCCTCAAGACCGACGGGGAGCCGCGCGGCACCCGCATCTTCGGCCCGGTCGGCCGTGAGCTGCGCGAGAAGAAGTACATGAAGATCATCTCGCTGGCTCCGGAGGTGCTGTGATGGCGAAGATCCGCAAGGGTGACACCGTCCAGGTGATCACCGGCAAGGACAAGGGCGTGACCGGCACTGTGCTGGTCGTGTACCCGGACACGGACAAGGTCCTGGTCGAGGGTGCCAACCGCGTCAAGAAGCACACCAAGATCGGCCAGTCCCAGCGTGGGGCGAAGACCGGCGGCATCCTGACCCAGGAGGCCCCGATCCACATCTCCAACGTGATGCTGGTCGACCCCGAGACGAACAAGCCGACCCGCGTCGGTTTCCGCAGGGAGACCGTGGACAAGACCCGCGCTGACGGCTCGACGTACAGCGGCGAGCGCAACGTCCGGGTCGCGAGGCGTTCCGGTGAGGACATCTGATGAGCACTGCTACTGAGACCGCCACGGAGACGACGATCCCCCGGCTGAAGGTTCGGTATCGCGAGGAGATCATGTCCGGGCTGCGTGAGCAGTTCGAGTACTCCAACGTGATGCAGATCCCCGGTCTGGTGAAGATCGTGGTGAACATGGGCGTCGGCGAGGCTGCCCGCGACTCGAAGCTGATCGAGGGGGCCATCAAGGACCTCACGCTGATCACCGGACAGAAGCCGCAGGTCACGAAGGCCCGCAAGTCCATCGCGCAGTTCAAGCTCCGCGAGGGCATGCCGATCGGCTGCCACGTGACGCTGCGTGGGGACCGGATGTGGGAGTTCCTCGATCGCCTGCTGAGCACCGCACTTCCGCGCATCCGGGACTTCCGGGGACTGAACCCCGGGCAGTTCGACGGGAACGGCAACTACACGTTCGGCCTGAACGAGCAGTCGATGTTCCACGAGATCGACCAGGACGCCATCGACCGCGTGCGCGGCATGGACATCACCGTGGTCACCACCGCCAAGACCGACGATGAGGGGCGGGCGCTGCTCAAGGCGCTCGGTTTCCCCTACAAGGAGAAGTGAGCACGTGGCGAAGAAGGCCCTGATCAACAAGCAGGCCCGCAAGCCGAAGTTCGCGGTGCGCGCCTACACCCGGTGCAACCGGTGCGGGCGTCCGCGTTCGGTGTACCGGAACTTCGGCCTGTGCCGGATCTGCCTGCGGGAGATGGCCCACCGCGGCGAGCTCCCCGGCGTGACCAAGTCCAGCTGGTAGTCCACCAGCCCGTTCCCCATCTGACGCCGAAGGTCCGCACAGCGGAAACCACGGCGAGAAAGGCCAGACGGCCATGACAATGACAGACCCGATCGCGGACATGCTCACACGCATCCGCAACGGGAACACGGCCTACCACGAGACCGTGTCCATGCCACTTTCGAAGATCAAGGTCGGGATCGCCGAGATCCTCAAGGCCCAGGGCTACATCGCCGACTACTCGGTCGAGGATGCCCCGGTCGGACAGACCCTGGTGATCACGCTCAAGTACGGCCCGAGCCGGGAGCGTTCCATCGCCGGCCTGCGCCGCGTGAGCAAGCCCGGCCTGCGGGTGTACGCCAAGAGCACGGCGATGCCGCGCGTGCTCGGCGGACTGGGCATCGCGATCATCTCCACATCCACCGGACTGCTGACCGATCGGCAGGCCCAGGCCAAGGGAGTGGGCGGGGAAGTCCTCGCCTACGTCTGGTAGGGGAGCCTCACCATGTCGCGAATCGGACGACTTCCGATCACTGTCCCGGCCGGCGTCGATGTCACCATCGACGGCGCCGACGTCACGGTCAAGGGCCCCAAGGGCACCCTGAGCCTCACCGTCCCGGCCCCCATCGCAGTTGAGCGCGGCGACGACGGCACCATCGCCGTCACCCGGCCCAACGACAACCGCGAGGCCCGCTCCCTGCACGGCCTGTCGCGCACCCTGGTGGCCAACATGGTCCAGGGCGTGACCGACGGCTACACCAAGAAGCTGGAGATCGTGGGCACCGGCTACCGCGTCATCGCCAAGGGCGCTGACCTCGAGTTCGCGCTCGGCTTCAGCCACCCGGTGATCATCCCGGCGCCTGACGGCATCTCCTTCGCCGTCGAGTCGCCGACCCGGTTCTCGGTCTCGGGGATCGACAAGCAGCAGGTCGGCGAGGTCGCTGCCAACCTGCGCAAGCTGCGCAAGCCCGACCCGTACAAGGGCAAGGGCGTGCGGTATGAGGGCGAAGTCATTCGCCGCAAGGCCGGAAAGGCAGGTCGGTAGCCATGGCTGTCGCAACCAAGCTCGGCTCGGGGAGCCGTACCCGGGTGGCGCGCTCGCGCCGTCACCTGCGGGTCCGCAAGAAGGTCTCCGGCACGTCGATGCGTCCGCGCATGGTCGTCAACCGGTCCACGCGCCACCTGTTCGTTCAGGTCGTGGACGACACGACGGGCACGACGCTGGCGTGGGCCTCCACCATGGAGCCCGACCTGCGTGCAAGCTCGCAGGACAAGACCGCGAAGGCCCGCACGGTTGGCGAGAACCTCGCCGCACGTTCGAAGTCCGCGGGCATCGAGACGGTCGTGTTCGACCGTGGCGGCAACAAGTATCACGGTCGCGTTGCGGCCCTGGCCGACGGCGCACGCGACGCCGGCCTGGCCTTCTGACGAGGAAGAGGACTAATACCAATGGCTGGAGTTCAGCGCCGCACCGGCGGCCCCGGTGAGGGCAGCAGCGGCAGCAACGATCGACGCGGACGTCGCGACGATCGCGGCCCCCGCGAGGAGAAGTCCACGTTCGTCGAGCGCGTCGTGGCGATCAACCGTGTGTCGAAGGTCGTCAAGGGCGGTCGTCGGTTCAGCTTCACTGCGCTGGTCGTGGTGGGCGATGGCGACGGGCACGTCGGTGTCGGGTACGGCAAGGCCAAGGAGGTGCCCGCGGCCATCGCCAAGGGTGTCGAGGAGGCCAAGAAGCACTTCTTCGAGGTGCCCAGGGTCCAGGGAACGATCCCGCACCCGGTGACGGGTGAGGAGGCAGCCGGTGTGGTCATGCTGCGTCCGGCCTCCCCCGGTACCGGCGTGATCGCTGGTGGCCCGGTGCGCGCGGTGCTCGAGTGCGCCGGTGTTCATGACGTGCTCAGCAAGTCCATGGGCTCGTCGAACGCCATCAACATCGTTCACGCCACCGCGGCAGCGCTGCGGATGCTGGAGCGGCCTGAGGCCGTGGCGGCCCGCCGTGGCCTGCCCCTGGAGGATGTTGCCCCCGCCGCCCTCATCCGTTCGATGAATGCGGGCAAGACCCCTGAGGTGGTCGCCTGATGGCCGCCCAGCTGAAGATCACGCAGGTCCGTGGCCTGGTCGGCTGCACGCAGGTGCAGAAGGACAGCGTCCGCTCGCTGGGCCTGAAGCGGATCAACGATGTCGTTGTCAAGGAGAACCGTCCCGAGATCCTCGGGATGGCCAGGGCGGTGCCACATCTGGTGACCGTCGAGGAGGTCGACTGATATGACCCTCAAGGTCCATCACCTGCGCCCCGCACCCGGGGCCAAGACTGCCAAGACCCGAGTGGGTCGCGGCGAGGCCGGCAAGCGCGGCAAGACCGCGGGCCGCGGTACCAAGGGCACCAAGGCCCGCTACCAGGTCCCGGCCAGCTTCGAGGGCGGGCAGATGCCGCTGCACATGCGGCTGCCCAAGCTCAAGGGCTTCAAGAACACCAACAAGATCGCCTTCCAGGTGGTCAACGTGGCCACGCTGGCCTCGTTGTACCCGTCGGGCGGGGACGTCACTGTCGACGATCTGGTTGCCAAGGGCGCGGTCCGCAAGGGCGAACCGGTCAAGGTCCTGGGCAATGGCGACCTCGCTGTGGCGCTGACCGTCACGGTCGACGCCGCCTCTGAGTCAGCGAGGACCAAGATCGAGGCAGCAGGCGGCTCCGTCACCACCACCGCCTGACGCCACCGGCTCGACGAGCCGCACCGAACAACGGAGGGCTGCCACCCCAGCAGGGGCGGCAGCCCTCCGCGCTACCCCACCCCACCCCACCCCGCCCCCCCACCCCCAGCAAACCCTCCGCGGGGGGCCAGAATCTCCGCGCCGTCGCGGAGATTCTGGCCCTTTGCGGAGATTCTGGGGCGGGGGCGGGGCGGGCGGTCGGGGCTTGGGTGATCGGCGGCCGGGGGATTGCGGGGATTCGGCGTGCTCGCGACCTGCCGGCCGGCTGTTAGGCTTTCCCAGTCTGGCGCACGCTCGAAGGCGCCCTCAGGAGGAATCCCCGTGCACCTGTCCGCGTTCGCTTCTGCGTTCCGCACGCCGGACCTGCGCAAGAAGTTGCTCTTCACCTTGGGCATCATCGCGCTGTTCCGGCTCGGCGCAGTCATCCCTACGCCCGGCATCGACTACGAGGCGGTCCAGTCCTGCGTCGCCACCGTCGAGGGCAACTCCCTCTACGGCCTGATCAACCTGTTCAGCGGTGGAGCACTGCTGCAGTTGTCGGTGTTCGCTCTCGGGATCATGCCCTACATCACCGCCAGCATCATCCTGCAGCTGATGACGGTGGTGATCCCCAAGCTCGAGGCCCTGAAGAAGGAGGGCCAGTCGGGCCAGGCCCAGATCACCCAGTACACCCGCTACCTGACGGTGGCGCTGGCGATCCTGCAGTCCACGGGCATCGTGGCCCTGGCCCGGACCCCCGGTCAGCTGTTCCAGGGCTGCAACGCCCAGCTGATCGCCGACGACCAGGTCTTCACGATCTTCATGATGATCGCCACGATGACCGCCGGCACGGCCGTGGTGATGTGGCTCGGCGAGCTCATCACCGACCGCGGGGTCGGCAACGGGATGTCGCTGCTGATCTTCACGTCGATCATCTCGTCGTTCCCCTCGCAGATCGCCAGCGTCTTCGCGACGCGTGGGCCGTTCATCACCGGACTGACCCTGCTCGTGGGCTTCTTCATCATCATGGCCGTGGTCTTCGTCGAGCAGGGCCAGCGGCGCATCCCGGTCCAGTACGCCAAGCGCATGGTGGGCCGCAAGATGTACGGCGGGACCTCGACCTACATCCCGCTGAAGGTCAACATGGCTGGCGTCATCCCGGTGATCTTCGCCTCGTCCCTGCTCTTCCTGCCCATACTGTTCCTGCAGTTCTCCGACCAGACGGGGTCGGTGGCGCAGTTCATCGCGCGGAACTTCCAGCAGGGCAATGAGCCGCTCTACCTGTTCACGTTCGCCGTGCTGATCATCTTCTTCACGTACTTCTACGTCGCGATCACGTTCAACACGACCGAGGTCGCCGACAACATGAAGAAGTACGGCGGATTCATCCCCGGGATCCGCGCTGGTCGGCCCACGGCCGAGTACCTCGACTACGTGGTCAGCCGGCTGACGCTGCCCGGGTCGGTGTACCTGGCGCTGGTCGCGATCCTGCCCCTCTTCGCGTTCAACGGGATCGGCGTCTCCGGCAACTTCGTCTTCGGCGGCACCAGCCTGCTGATCATGGTGGGTGTCGGCTTGGATACGGTGAAGCAGATCGAGAGCCAGCTGCAGCAACGCAACTATGAAGGGTTCCTCCGCTGATGCGAATCGTGCTCATGGGCCCCCCCGGAGCGGGGAAGGGAACGCAGGCGGTCGTCGTTGCCGAGAGGCTGGGGATCCCCCACATCTCGACTGGCGAGATCTTCCGCGCCCACATGGCCCAGGGCACACCGTTGGGAATCGCGGCCGGCATGTACATGGACCGCGGCAACTACGTGCCTGATCGCATCACCAACGCCATGGTGCGCAACCGGCTGGCCCAGCCCGACGCCGCCAAGGGCTTCCTCCTCGACGGCTATCCCCGGACCCTGGACCAGGTTGCGGTCCTCGATGAGATGCTCGCTGATGTCGGCCTGGCTGTCGACCACGCGGTGGAGCTCACGGCGAACACCGAGGAGGTGATCGGCCGTCTGCTCAAGCGAGCCGCCGAGCAGGGCCGGGCCGATGACACCGAGGAGGTCATCCGCCGGCGCATGGAGGTCTACGCCGAGCAGACGGAGCCGCTGACACAGGTCTATGCGGCCAAGGGCGTCCTGGTGCGGGTCGACGGCATGGGCACCATCGACGAGGTCCGTGACCGCGTGCTCGCTGCCATCCAGGGCTGACGTGCTGGGGCGTCGGTCGAAGATCGAGATCAAGTCCGCCGAGCAGCTGCGGCACATGCGTGCGGCCGGTCTGGTCGTCGCCGGTGCGCTGGCCCATGTGGCCGAGCTGGTTGCACCCGGGGTCAGCACCGGGCAGCTGGACCGGGCTGCCGCCCAGTTCATCTCTGATGCGCGTGCGCTGTCGAACTTCAAGGGGTACCACGGCTTCCCGGGCGTGATCTGCACCTCGGTCAATGACGAGGTCGTCCACGGGATCCCGGGCGAGCGCGTGCTGGCCGACGGTGACCTGATCAGCATCGATTGCGGCGCCATCGTGGCGGGGTGGCACGGTGACGCCGCCATCACCGTCCCGGTCGGTGAGGTGCGTGCCGAGCTGCTCGAGCTCTCCGCAGCCACTGAGCGGGCCCTCTGGGCCGGCATCGCGCAGGCGCAGGTCGGGGGTCGCCTCTCCGACATCGGTGCAGCCTGCGAGGCGGAGATCGGCGGCCGCTACGGGATCGTTGCCGACTACGTCGGCCACGGCATCGGATCGGCCATGCACATGGACCCGTCGGTCGCCCACGTCGGCCCAGCCGGCCGCGGGCCCACCCTGCGGGCCGGGATGGCCCTGGCGATCGAGCCGATGATCACCATGTCGGCCGCACCCGATGTGACGGTTCTCGACGACGACTGGACCGTGGCCACGATCGGCGGCGCCGTGGCCGCGCACTGGGAGCATTCGGTCGCGCTGACCGAATCCGGGCCGTTCGTGCTCACCGCGCTGGATGGCGGTGGCACTCGGTTGGCGGATCTGGGAGTGCCTGTGGGCGTGGTGTCCTGAATCCCGGGGCCGGGATGAGTCCAGGACCGTCAGCGCGGACGGTGGGATCTTGATGCCCCCATTACTGGGCACTCCTGACTGATGTGTGGGTCATTTCCGGCCTGGGAGGGGGGGTTGGGGTGAGCCCAGGCTGAGCATTGCCAGGGAGATGAGGGCT
>JAQBEX010000064.1:0-11167 GCA_032123675.1 Actinomycetes bacterium | reverse complement strand
GCGGCGAGCCCGGCCGGTACTCGGCACACATCGTCGGCCGCACGTTCACGTCACCCACCAGCACCACCGGATACGGCCAGGTGTCGATGACGCCGGCCAACTCCTCGGCCTGAGGGTTGCGGATCTGGTCCGACAGCGGTGGGGCCCCATACGCCTCGAGGTGGGTGTTCATGAAGGTGAAGGTCCGCCCGCGGACGGCGATGTCCGCCGAGGACCATCCGCGCGGCACGGCAACAGGGGTGCCGACCACGTTGACGACCAACTCGGCCTGGAAGTTCTGGCTCTGCACGTCACCCACCTGCATCCGGCCACGGCTCAGGGAGGACTTCTTGGCCAGGATCACATCCCGATCGGTGAAGGTGACCAGCCGGAACTCCGGTCCCGGTCCGGCGATGATCGGCAGCGGCCCGACGCTGCCCGGGCCCGGGGCGTTGGAGAAGTTCGTGTTCGCCACGACCATCTCGTACGGGGTGCCCAAGGCGGCGAGATCTGCCAGCAGCAGGTCGACTGCCTCGTAGTCCGTCTCGAACGCGCCGGTTGGGTAGAACCCGGCCGGCCCACCGACTGCAGCCGGTGCCGACCGCCAGGTCGAGACCTCCTGCAGGCCAACGAGATCTGGGGCCTCCTCGGCGATCAGCTCGGCTACCCCGCGGGCCCGCTCTGGGATCCTGCTGGCCTGCATCTCGTTCCAGATCGCTGTGGCCGCCACGATCGGGTTCGCTCCCGGAGTGAACAGCGGGGTCAGGTTGGCCCCGAAGTACATGTTGTAGGTCTGGACCTCCACCACCACCGAGGACGGGGTGCTCGGCCCCGGCCCCTTGGGCGCGGCCGTGGCCGACATTCCTCCAGCCACCACCAGCGCAACAGCGGCCACCGAGGCTGCCAGTCGACGCATCGAACCCATGCCGCTCACCTCTCACGGTAACGTGATCTGCTTGCCCGCAGACGTCTCAACGGTACGCCGGCAGATGGCGCCTGTGCCCAGCGCAGAAGGCTGCCCCCAGGGGAGATCGGCGACAGCACCCGGCAAAAGCGACAGGCATCCACAGGCGTCACGGCAGCCGGGGTCGGCCACCGGATCCGCAGGCCCTCCCCCGGCGGCCGACTCATGCGAGGAAGGGCAACGCCATGCCAACCCCGGCAAGGGCGGCGGCGAAGGCAACCTGCACGCCGGCCCAGAACCGCACCGGGAGCCTGGTCTGGGCAGCCATCGAAGCGGCGTCAGTTGCTTTGGAGCCCCGCGCCAGCCGCCATTGCCCCACGGCATCGACGACGCCTCCGCCCAACAAGGACCCAGCCAGAGCGGCCACGACCACGGTCGCCACCCAGCCGGAGCCGAAGGCGAGCAGCCCCCACCCCACCAGGCCCAGCCCCACAGCCAGCAGCGCTCCCCACCACGAGCGCACCACGAGAACGAGCATCGTGACCAGCAGCACCATCATGTAGACAAGCCACACCGTGCCGCGTCCAGCCAGGGCAACCTGCATGCTCGCGACCCCGAAGACACCCGGAGTCGCATACCCCGCGAAGGACACGGTGAACAACGGCACAGGACGGCCGAACGGGAAACTGAAATGGGCCATGCCGGAACCGTCGCGGGCCAGGATGATGCGGTCGATCCGGGCCCCGAAGAGCGCGGCGGTCAGCCCGTGACCTACCTCATGGGCCAACGTCGACAGATGGGTGGTCGCGACCCGGGCGCGACCCAGGCCCAACAGCACTCCCACCATCAGCGCGACCACCACCGCCTGGGTCGAGACCACCACCGGGGCGGTCAACCAGCCCGGCAGATTCTGTTCGGCCCACGGCTCCCACGCCCGGATCGGCTCCGCCCCGAGCAACGCCCATCCCACCGGGGCGAGGAGCACCAGCGCCAACACCGTCCACATAGCAGCATTCCTACCCGACCACGCGGCCCCCAACCGTGCCTGCCCAGAGCAACGACGACCCCGAGGACTCGCGCCATGACGGAGCCGGGGTGGCCGATCCCCACACACACGGCCGCACATGCCGCGCTCAGGTTCCGCGTCCCCCGCTTCATGGCTACTGTCGTGCCCATCGGGAGCGCACGCTCACGAGGAGAGGCTCCTATGGACCTGCCGAGCATTCCGCATGAGTCCTTCGGCTCAGCGATCGGATCACCCATGGGCGCACCGGACGAGTCCGGCGCGGCGGCAGCCGGGGGCCCGCCAGTCCCGACGACCCCGGATCTCGTGGCCGATTCGGTGGTCTCCCGGCCCCTGGCCGAACGGATGTCCCGGGCGTCAGCGGATGACGTCATCGGTGTGGTGATCGAGGTCAACACAGATCACCCGGGTGGCACCCGGGGGGCCACAGGCGAAGTCGTCACCTGGCTTGCGGAGATCGCACCCAGCGCTCACGTGCGCCGGGGCATGTCGTCGATCTCCAGCTACGTCTCGGCAGGCCTCACCTGCAGCCAGATCCAGGACTTGGTCAAGCGTGACCAGCAGGAGTCGCGCGAGCAGTTGGCCGCCCGCGCACGCGAGTCCCTGCTGCTGCAGGGCGCTCTGGCCGCTCCGACACCAGCTGAGGAGGCCAGCAGGCAGGTCGGGACCTCACGACCCACGCCGAGGTGGGCCGTGCACCGGATCTGGCCGAACTTCGAGGTCAAGGGCCTGATCCACAGGAGTGTGGTGACGACCAAGTGCGACGCATCGCGCAGGGCATTCGACGCGACCGGCTCAGGCATCGTGTGGGCGGTGTTGGACTCGGGGATCCAAGCGGACCACGAGCACTTCGCGACGCACCGGAACCTCGAACTGCCCGGGCAGCTCGAGCACCGTTCCTTCGTCGGCGGATCAGCCGATCCCCTGGTGGATGAATCAGGTCACGGGACCCACGTGGCTGGGATCCTCGCCGGGGAGCAACGCCCCGAGCCGGGACAGAAGCTCGTGGCCAGCGCCTGGTACCAGGATGAGAACACCCAGCTCTCAGGCGTCAGCCTCGAGTTGGACCACATCGCGGGCATGGCCCCCATGACAACCCTGCTGTCCTGCCAGATCCTGCGCAGGGATGGCTCCGGCGACGTGGCAGCACTCCTCGACGCCTTGGAGTACATCTCGGAGCTCAACCAGGGCGGTCGGGAACTCAACGTGCACGGCGTCAACCTCTCGGTGGGCTACCCGTTCGACCCGGCGTGGTTCGGAACCGGGCTGACCCCGGTCTGCCGCGAGGTCGACAGGCTCGTTCGCAGCGGAGTCGTGGTCGTCGCCGCAGCTGGAAACAGCGGCTACGGCTACGCGCTGGACGACTCCCAGCGCCAGATGCGCCTCGGATTCGCCATGACCATCAACGATCCGGGCAATGCCGATCGGGCGATCACTGTGGGCTCCACCTCGACCAGGCCGCACTCCACCGGGATCTCCTACTTCTCCTCCAAGGGTCCGACCGGCGACGGCCGGCTCAAGCCCGACATCGTTGCCCCCGGGGAACGGGTGGTCAGCGCAGGCGCCGGTGACCTGGTCACCCGGGCGCGGGGTCAGTCGACCCTCGCCACGTACGTGGAGGACAGCGGAACCTCGATGGCAGCACCGCACGTGTCCGGTGTTGCCGCTGGATTCCTCTCAGTGCACCGGGAGTTCATCGGCCGCCCGGAGGAGGTCAAGCGGATCCTCATGGACACCGCCACGGACCTCTCACGCATCCGCACCTTCCAAGGCATGGGCCTGGTCGATTCCATGCGTGCCATCCAATCCGTGTGAGGAGACGTCATGAAGCACCCGTACGCCGAGGTCCAGCTGCGCAAGGACGGCACCGTTCACGACCCAGCGGAATTGAGTGCCGCCGTCGACATGGTCAAGTCGTCGGGCGCGACCGACGCGCTCCTGCTCGTCCACGGCTGGAACAACGACATGGGCGCCGCGCGTCGCCTGTACGCCAACCTCGACACGAGCCTCAAGGCGGTGGAGCCGGCCGACGCAGCAGACCGGACGCTGGCCATCATCGGGATTCTGTGGCCATCGGTGAAGTGGGCCGACGATGATTCGGTCGCCGGCGGTGGGGCCGGCCTCGAGGACCCCGCCGCGGCCCTTGTGCTGGAGATCAGCGAGCGCGTGGAGGACCCCACCGTCCAAGCCCGGCTCGTTGAGCTGGTGCCCGAGCTGGACACGTCCCCAGCAGCACGCGCCGAGTACCTCGACCTGCTCCGCGGCCTGATTCCCGAGGCTGCCGACGGGGATGAGGAACCACCACCCAGCACGCTCGTCGAGGGTGACGCGGAGACCGTCTTCGACGCTGCGGGTGGTTCCAGCGGGCTCTCGGGTGCCCCGGCCACGGGCGGCGCCGCAGGCATCAGCGTCGGTGGCTTCCTGAAGGCCGCCCGCACCCTGCTCAACACGACCACCTACTACACGATGAAGGACCGGGCCGGGAAGGCGGGGGCCGTGGGTGTGAACCAAGTCCTGCAGGCAGTCGCCGCCGCGGCTCCCGATGCCGACCTGCACCTGGCTGGGCACTCCTTCGGTGCCCGCGCCGTCACTGCGGCCGCGCACGCCACACCCGCGCAGTTGTCCTCGGTCAGCCTGCTGCAGGCCGCCTTCAGCCACTACGCCCTGGCCACCGACTACGACGGCAAGGGTCACAACGGGGCGTTCTGGGGCACACCCGGGAAACTCTCCGGGCCGATGATCATCACCCACACCCGCAACGACAGGGCCGTGGGCCTGGCGTACGCGATCGCCTCGCGACTGGCCCGGCAGACAGCCGCGGGTGTCGGCGACGCCGGCGACCCCTACGGCGGGATGGGCAGCAACGGCGCACAGAAGACCCCCGAGGCGGGTGTGGACCAGGAACTGCTCGACGTCGGTGCTGGGTACCACTTCGCCCCGGGCACCGTGGCCAACCTCCAGGCCGATCGGTTCATCGACAACCACGGTGACGTGAGCAACGAGCAGGTCGCCCACGCCGTGTACAGCGCGATCCTCGCCTAGGCAGCTGAGGATCGGCTACGGACGTCGGCGCTGTTGACCCGGCTCGCCGCGGTGTCCCGGGCGACGTTCAGCGCGGCGATGCTGTTCGACCTGCGCTACCCGCCACCCACCCAGGTGACGCCAGCGAACAACTCACGCAGTTCCTGTTGACCGGCCAGCAACGCATCCGGGGTTCCGCCGACCACCACGAGGAAAGGACCGTCGGCGGACCGGACCTCGTAGGTCAGCCACAGGACGATGCCTTCCTCAGTGGCGTCGATGAGCACCGCCTCCCGATCCCCGACCTGGATCGACTCGCCGAGGTCCACCGGACTCGTCATCTCGGTGGGAAGGATCACGACGAGCACGTCTTGGGCGACGGTCCGGAACTCGGCGGAGGCCGATTCAGGATCCGACGTGGCCTCCCATGGTGGCGGTACCGCCACCGTGTACCCGGGTTGGGACACGGACGGCGCGGAGACGCTGAGCGCAGAGAGGACCGGTAGTCCGATCCATCCCAGGACCGCAAGCATCACCCCGGCACCCACCAGGACCGTGCGCAGCACCGCTGAGGTGGACAGTGCCGACCTGGCCCGCGGTGCCCCGATTCCGTCAGGGCTGGTCGACGGCGCACGGGCCGGCCGCAGCAGCCCCACGACGGCCATCGCGAGGATCGTAGCCATCAGGGCCCGCAGACCGGGCTCGAGTATCGTGCTCTGAGTTCCTGCCCAGCCCAGGGGACGGTTGGACGTGCCCCCGATGCCCAGGATCCCGTACCGGTAGGCGCTGAGCGTCAGCCAGGCGCCCGCGCCCGCCACCCACAGGGCAACCACGCTTGCCAGCAGGCCGATCGGCCACCAACCTCGGGGGACGGCCGCGGCAGCCCCAACTCCGGCGCACACGCTGGCCGCCGTCAGCCCGGCGCTGATCGCCCCGGTCACGGCCAGCAGGAACGAGTCCGAGGCCTGGACTACTCCGTCCAGACCTGAACCGAGAACCAAGGTGGCTGCTCCCGCAACCGCGCCCACGACGCCAGCCGCCGCACCGATCACGGCGCAGGTGCCCAGGATTCCCCAGCGGAGGGGACCGGACTCGGGATCAGCGCCGGCGCCCTTGGAGCCGGTCACCTCACCTGGATCCCGCCAGAACCACTGCGCCGGCGGGCGGCCCGCCAGCTGCAAGGACCGCACCGGCTGGATCAGGAGCCCTGCGACCAGCACCAACGGCCACGCCCCGGCACCGGTCACCAGCGCGGACTGCGGCACCAGGTGCAGGACCGGCAGGAGGCCCACGCCAGCGACGCCCAAGGTGGTCATCACGGTCAGCATCTGGGCGGAGGTGGCCAACCACAGGGCAAGGACCCCTGTCATGGCCAGGACGTGCCACGCGAACGCCGCGCGCGGCCCCGCCGGTTCACCGAGCGCCGCCCGGACCCGGAGCCGCGCTGAGTCCAGCGCCCATTGGGCGAGGAGCACGGCAACACCCGCCTGCGCCACCGCCCAGATCAGGTACCCGGCCCATCCGGACGCCCCCTGCGCGAACGACCCGACGGCCGCGTCGAACGACAGAATCGGGCCCACAGCCAAGCCGACGCCGAGCCCGACGCCGAGCCGCCCGGAGCCTGCTGGACGGCACCCGCGTACTGCTTCGCGCAGGCCGACCCGCCATGCCGACGTGCACACCACCGCGGCGACCAACGGGGCAACCAGCAGGGCCGCGATCCCGCCGGCCCGCCCAGGGGCAATCAGGTACACGAGATCGGCGACGCTGGTCTGGGCGGCGCTGGCGGCGACCCCCGCTGCGAACGCCGCCCAGCCCGAGGCGGCGAACAGCAGATCGGGATCCGCCAGGCCAGCGCGACGAGTGGTGTGGGTCGGATGTGTCCGCAGCGCCTCGGGTCGGCGGGTGCGGCCATCGGGCGCCGATGCCAGGAGCCGGTCAAGGTCCGCTCCCGATCCCCACTGCGCCGCTCGGGCATCCGCGTACGACTCCCGAACCCTGAGCAGAGCAGCGATGGTCAGGGCGACCAGCCCGGCGAGTGCGACAGTCCGCCACCCGAGCCGCAGCAGGTAGCCGAGGTCTCGGACGGCGAACAGCAGGGTCACCGGCAGGACCGCCAGCGCGAGGAACGACCACCACATCGCGACCGCGTAGTAGGTCCACGGCACATCCCGTTCTGCCACGTGGCCCAGCTCGTGGCGCACGATCGCTCGGAACGCCGGCGGATCGGTGACGGCGGTCACGACAAGGCCCCCGGCGAGTCCCAGTCGCATTCGCCGACCTGCTCCGTAGGCGAACCCGGAAACCGCCGGGTTCGTGGCGTCCAGCCTCAGCGCCGGTACCGGCTCGACCCCGGCCTCAACGCTGAGCCGACCCACCTCGGCGAGCAGCGCGGTGGCCTCCTCCTGGACCGGGGCCGTGAGGTGCGCTCGGCGCTCGACCAGGCGCGGCCAGATCCGATAGACCAGATAGGCGACCCACAGAACGACCAACGAGCCGATCAACTCGGCGGCAGCCTGCTCGCGGGAGGCCCCGGTGCGGCACTCAGCCGCCGCGCGAAGCTGCTCGGCTCCGGTGCCGATCTGCCCTGCCACCAACTCACCGGACACATCCGCGCACCGGGCAACCGCATCGGCGAACACCCACCCTCGGAACAGGAACCACATGGCCGAGAAGAGGTAGAGGCTGGCTGCAGTCACCGCTGCCAACACGAGCAGGAATCGCAGCGAGGTGTCAGTGGGCAGCGAGCCGGGCCGTAGCGGCCGCATGGTGCGACGATCAGGCTCGGGTGGCCAGGGCGGCGATGACGGCATCTGCGAGCCGATCGGACTGATCGCTGGGCATGTCCAGTGATGCCGCCTCGGTCCGGGTGACCTCGGCCACGACTCGCAACTGATCTGCCGACAGGGCCGCAGCTTCGTCCGGCTCGGCTGGAGTCTGCGGCTCGGCCCCGAACCACCGCGCGATCCGGCCCGCCATCGAGTCCGCTGCGTTGTCGCCCAGCTTCTCGGCGAGCCGCGTGAGCATGCGCTTGACCAGGTCGAGGGCGAAGGGGGTGACCAGCACCACGGCGGTCTCGACCCCGAATCCGAGCGCCCGGTCGCCGGCCCCGCCGGACCGCAGCGCACCGGACGGATCAGCCCGGTAGCGCTCCGCCGACGCCGAGAAGAGCGGGAGCTCCGCCGGGGAGACCTCGGACACCACCTGCCGAGCGAGCGCCTCCACCGCTTGGTCCTGCAAGGTCCTGGACATGGATCCTCCTGTCACCAGACCCTATGAGCGTACTGCGGACCGGGCCCTCCTGGCCGGCCCGACGACTGCGTGCCTCGGTGAGCGTGAGCAGGGCCAGCAACGGCCACGGTGTCGACAGCTGACGGCCCGCCCAGCCGCCCACGTCGAGCCAAGCGCTTGACGATCTCGGGCTTGGAGGTAGACGTCGACGAACGCATACCGGGAACCTGCACCGCGCAGACGCTCAGCACTCGTTCTCGACTGCGTCCAGCAGGGCCTGGGTCGAGGTTCTCAGGCCCTCCAGCGCGGGCCCTGCCTGCTGGGCGGCCGCACCCAGATTGAGGTTGGCGGCCTCGTCCAGCACGGCACCCACCTGCTGCAGCGATTCTTCAACGGCAGCCGTCTGGTCGGAGAACTCGACGCGCGCCGAGTCGAGAAGGGTATCGACCTGCGTCGAGAAGTCCTCGTATCGCTGGGTCAGGACATCGGTGCCCTCAGCCAGGATGTCCGTGCCCACCAGCGCATCGAAGGATGTCTGGGTCGCACTGACCTCGTCGCAGAAGCCGGGCTCGCTCGAGCATCCGACCAGGCCCAACGACGACACACAGAGCAGGGCCGCAGCAACGGGCAGCGTGGACTTCCTCGAGATTCCCATGCTGTGCACGCTAGCAGGGTGCCCGGACCGATCCGGTGGGACCCGACAACCGCTGACCTCGTGCACCTGGCATGAGCCCTCGCTCAGGGGGCTCGGGTGCCCTTCGGCGTGATGACCCACCAGAGCCCGCCGTGCGTGGCGACGTTGTGGCAGCGCACCTCGCCGGGCAGTTCGTCGGTGTAGTAGTAGAGGGGGTGGCCGTTGTAGGTGACCTGTGTCGTGCCATCCGAGCGCTGCGTGGTCCCCAGTTTCTTCGCGGAGACCCTGCCGGCAGCCACTGGAGCGCCGTCCGTGAGCACGGGGGGCCACGCTTGCGCGCAGTCGCCGTAGCAGCGGGGCTTCGCCGACTTCTCGCGCTCCCAGATGTAGATCGCTTGACCGTCGTCGTTGAAGAGCATCTGCCCGTAGTTGCTGCTGGCGCTGGTGATCACGACGCCTGCGGCCTGGGACTCCGACTGTTCGGGATCGGGCGAGCCACTGGCCGGCTGGGACGGCGGCTTCGAACGCTGGGTCTCCACGGCAACTGGCGACTGCGCTGGGGAGGCCTCCGTCGACGCCGTGGCGACCGAGGGCTCGCTGCCCGCACAACCGGACAGGCAGGCCGCAAGTGCGACCCCGACCCCAGCGATGGCCGGGTACGCGCGGTTCGCAGCCACCATCATGGGACCTATCAGGCCACGGGAGTGGCCCGCCGTCAAGCGCGTGGCAGCGTGCGTCCTCTGGGTGCGCTCGGCGCGGAGCCCACGCATCTGCAGGACTCCTGGCCCATGCGTGGTTCAGGAGAGCCAGGATTCCGCTGCGTTAATGTTCGGGCCGGGGATCCGAATGGAGGCGAGTGTGCGGGCACGCGATGTCGGGATCGAGATCGGGGCCGGGGAACCCGGACCGACCAATGCGATCACCGACGTCGCCGGCGTGCAGGTCGGCTACTCCACGCTGGTGTCCGGATCCGGGGAGATGGTCGTCGGACAGGGTCCGGTGCGTACCGGAGTCACGGTCGTCCTCCCCCATGGTGGGCGCCCCTCGACAGAACCGGTGTTCGCCGGCTACCACCGGCTCAACGGCTTCGGCGAGCTCACGGGCCTCGAGTGGCTGCACGAGTCAGGGATGCTGACCAGCCCGATCGCCCTGACGAACACCAACAGCGTGGGCATCGTGCGCGATACCATCATCGCCCGGGAGGTGGCGCTCCCCGGACGGCTGCCCATCATGCTCCCCGTGGTGGGTGAGACGTGGGACGGGATCCTCAACGACATCGGCGGGCAGCACGTGCGCGCCGAGCATGTGCACGAGGCGTTCGACGATGCACGGACAGGTCAGGTCGCTGAGGGCAATGTCGGGGGCGGAACCGGGGTGCAGTGCTACGGGTTCAAGGGCGGCACCGGGACTGCCTCCCGGCTCGTGGCGCTGGCCGGGCAGACCTACACAGTCGGCGTGCTGGTCCAGGCCAACCACGGTGACCGCCGCCATTTCGAGGTCAACGGCGTGCCGGTGGGACAGGTCCTGGGCTGGCGGGAGGTCCCGGTGCCTCGGATGTCGCAGATCACCCGCGTCCCCCCGGGGACCGGCTCCGTGCTGGCCGTGGTGGCCACCGACGCCCCCCTGCTGCCCCACCAGTTGAACCGGATGGCCCAGCGCGCGGGGCTGGGGATCGCGAAGTTCGGGGCGCGCGGGGACAACTACTCCGGCGACCTGATGATCGCCTTCTCCACTGCAGCCCACGGTCTGCCCGACCAGGGGCCCGGAGCCCAGACGCCGATCGCCCTGACCGTTGACACGCTGGCCCTGCCCTACGTTGACGCCATGTTCGCCGCGGTGATCGAGGCCACGGCGGAGGCGATCCTCAACGCCATGCTCCAGGCCGAGACGATGGCCGGCCGTGACGATCTGGTCCTGCGGGCTCTCGACGGGGAGCAGCTGGCCCACATCCTCGACCGGCATGGTCGGCGGAGGTACTCGGTCCGATGAGTGTGCGCACACGCTCCCGTGATCCGCTGCGCGCGGCAACCGCGCTGGCAGCCGGGCGCGCTGCCGCCTCACTGTCGCAGGCCCTTGGCCGGGGTTCGGGAACGATGATCGGCGGCCGGCTGGCCCTACGAATGGACCCGGGCGTCCTGGCCACGGTCGCGGGCGGACGTCGGACGGCCGTCATCACCGGCACGAACGGCAAGAGCACCGTGACAGCGCTGACTGCCGCGGCCCTGTCGGCGGGTGGCCCGGTCGTGACGAACTCGACCGGGGCGAACATGCCTGATGGGATCGTGACCGCGCTGGCCGGGGACCGCACCAGTCCGCTGGCCGCGATCGAGGTTGATGAGGTGTACCTACGTTCTGTGGTGGACGCAACCGCACC
>JAQBEX010000063.1:0-4470 GCA_032123675.1 Actinomycetes bacterium | reverse complement strand
CCGGTCCGGACCGCCAGAGCCACGGCAGCGCCGACCAGCAGTGCGGCCAGAGGCACGGCGGCATCCACCAACGGTTCGTCGACCGGACGGAACTCGCTCGAGGTGGCCAGTCGGAGCACCAATGCGGCAGTGGCCCAGATCCCCAGGGTCGTCACCAGAGCCAAGGACTGCGGCGAGGCCAGCAGGGACAGAGCAGTGACGGCGGTCATCAGCACGCAGGACCACATCAGGAACCAGGTCAATCGCCGTCGGGCCATCCGATCAGCGGGAACGCCTATTGCCCACCCGAGCACGACGAGGGTCACCAGCACCAGCACGACGGCGCTGCGCTCACCCACAAGTGCCAGCCGATCCCACGCCCACTGGCCATCGGCCAGCAGGAACGCGACCAGCACCAAGGCGGCGGGGACCATGGCCAGGACCATCATCGTGCGACCGATCCGACTTCCGGGCTCACGGTCGAGCAGGACGGCGGCGGCCAGCCCCAGTGCCGGCCAGCCCGCGCAGAACAGGGCGCCCGTGGGCAGGTCCTGGCCGAACCCCGCGAAGACAGGCAGCACCCCGATCGTGGTCGCCCCAGCAGCCGCGAAAACTTCACGCGGCACCCCCGGGCGCACAGGGGCAAGGGCGGTCATTGCCCCATGATGGACCATGGGCACGGCAAGCCGATATGCCTTGGTCAAGGCACGGGACAAGCGCGGGATCCAGCGGGACCCAGCGGGATATCCGGGATCTGGCCCCCGGGACCTCGCCGGTGACAGCCTGACGACACACCCCGGATCCGCTGGGGCCGGAAGTGGAAGGCACCACTCATGACCGCATCGACCGCATCCAACACATCCACCGCAGTGGCCGAACGCCGGGGCATCTCCGGACCCGTGCTGGTGGCAATCGTCTTCCTGCTCACCACCATGACAGGCCTCGCGTTCCAGACGGCCGACTTCGTCTCCAACCAGACCGGCGTCGACCCGTACCGGGCGGAGGGCCCGGTCGACAGCATCAAGAGCATCGCCCTCTTCGGCGGGATCGCGCTGGTCGTTGCCCTGGCCATTGCCCTACCGCTGCGCCGAGACCCGGCCAAGGCCCGGATCGGTGCAACGGTCCTGGGCTCCCTCTCGCTGCTCACCCTGCCGTTCTTCTGGAGTGGTGCACCAGCGATCCTCGGCGCGGCAGCAGCCTGGATGGCCGGCCTCACCAAGGACACCGAGCCGCAGACCGGGGCCGCCCGTGGCTTCGGCATCGTAGGGCTGGTGGTCGCCGCAATCCTGGTCGTCGCCACCCCGGTCCTGTACATCGCCAGCTTCGTCGCCGGTGGGTGAACGGGATTAGCTCGGGTTCGGGCACCCGTGATCCTCGACCGTGACCACGATCGGGGCGCCTCCCAGCACCGGAGGCGCCACCATCGGGCCTCGCCAGAGGATGGCCGGCCTCGTCCGTTCGGCCCCCGTTCGGGGATCCCCTGGTCCGCCGCAGCAATCCTCGGCCTGCTGGCCCTGGGAGCTGGGCTCGGCGACCTCGTGTGGCACAGATCCGGCCTTCCGGCCGCCGTGGCCCCCGCGAGACCCATCCGGACCGCGCGACGATCACCCGCACCCGGCTGAGCACGCCACAATCCGCCGCTGGGCATCCGGAGGACTCGGACCGACGATGGCGCCTTCCCGTCCCCGGCGAGTGGCTCAGACAGCGGGTCGTCGCAGAGTTTCGATCGCCAGGGCCGGCCGGCTCGCCGTGGACACGGCAGCCGACTGGCCACCATTCAGACCTTCAGAACAGGAGAGCATCATGGGAAAGCCCAAGCGTTTCGACCAGGCCGAGTTGGTCAACCAGAGCAGTCAGGTCCATGTTCCCTCGGCGGCCGACCTGAGCCTGCTGACCCCCCGACTGGGTGCAGAGCGGGCGATCGCGGAGGTCGTGGCGAAGCACCCCGAGGTGGGGAACCCGGCCGGCGGGCTGACCGAGGGCCCGGATGGCATCTTCTTCCAGGACTTCGGGTCCCGGGCCGTGTACCACCATCAGCTGCACGGCACGTGGCTGCTGTACGGGGAGATCCTCAATGCCTACCGGTACCTCCAGGACTACAGGTTCACCCTCGGACCGCCGGTCGGGACCGAGGAGAATGGCCCAGCGGTCCGAGACGCGGAACTCGGGCGGATGCTCGACCCGAGGCAGGTCCGCTTCACCGAGGGCGTGATCTCCTGGACGGACGAGCGTGGCATCAGCTTCTGGCGGCCCCAGAACAGCAGATGCTCCGTGCGCTGGGAGTTCGACATCGTCCAGCAGCGATCCCGGAAGGACTTCCACGACAACGACTGGCTGTCCATGGTGTGGCTCGCGGACGGCCAGCAGATCACCAAGACCGTCCCCCTGCGTGCGGTCCCCGACGACTCCACCGAGATCCACGGCGAACAGGACAAGTCCGAGGGGCACACCCCTATCAAGCCGTTCGAGGACTACGTCGTGTGCAACCGCCACGACCCGATCTCTGTGGCCTACACGGTGCTCAACCTCAACGGCGGCACGTTCGACGACCAGCTACGCGTCGCCAGCGAGTTCACCCAACGAATCGCCAAGATCGTGGCCCCGGTCTACCTGGACACCGCCGCCGCGGTGCTGGCCGTAGTCGCGACGGGAGGGCTCGGCGCGGTTCCGGTCATCGTGGGGTTGGCAGCCGGCGGCGTGAGCGGCGGGATCACGCTGCTGCACGATCCGCTGTCGAAGCTCACCGGCCAGGTAATGGACGCCGGCGGCGACTGGCTGACAGAGCAGCTCTCCGGCGTCCTGATCGATCTGGGCCTGAGCAAGGCGAACTGCTCAGGTCCCCTGCTGTCGGACTATGTGGTCTTCGACTCCGCCGAATCGCTCGACCAGAAGCTGTCCAAGACGTACAGCGGACTCGCGGTCCGGCACGGTTGCCAGAGCCCCATCACGACCGTGCACGTGCAGATGCGACGCACTGTCGACAAGGCACCCTTGGCCATCACCACCCGACCCGGGAAGTCAGGCTAGCCCCGCCCTGCTGGCCACCAGGCGCCACGGAGCCGCACGGCATTGGCGGATCCCTTCGCCGATGCGTGGGTGGCGGAACCGCGGCGGGCGACTCGCAAGCACAGCGTCGATGACACCCCCTCGGCAACTGGAGCGTCGGTGGGTTCGGCCGACGATTTCGCGTCGGCGTGTCCTCAGGCCCACGGCCGATCGCTTCCCGTCTACGCTTCCAGCGTGATGTGCCTGGCGTGGGCCACGAAGTCACTTCCGTTGGTATTCGTCGGAAGGGCGGGAGGATCACGATCCACATCGCCGCTTGCGGACGCACCGCGAAGGGCGTGGTCAGCCCGGGCAGATGGGGTTCACGTTCAACCGATCCGGCGTGCGCATCCCCACCCTGGCCATCTCCGCGTGGATCCCCGAGAGGACCGTCATCACCGACCAGTACCGGGCAACCTCCCTGATCGCCACCATGCGCGCACGCTGGAACCTCGGCGCACCCCTGACCGCCCGCGACGCCAGCGCACGCAACTTCGCCGGGATCTTCACCGACCACGCCCGCCCCCAGGACCGCTGGCCCGAGATCACCCCCCGACCCGTACCCCCCGGCCCGCCAGCCCCCTTCCGACTCGAAGCCCCCCTCGGCATCCTCGGCGGCGTCATGGAACCGGCCAAAGGCATGGGCGCCGACGTCCCCGACCTGCCAATGGAGGGAAGGGTCACCGCCCAGCAGGGCATGGACGCCGTCGAACACGTCCTGCGCCCCCTATTCCCCACCCTCCAGCAGTAGCCGCAGGAGGACGGCTCCCCCTGGGGCGAACCGGGCCTCCAGTTCACCACCCTGCCGACGGCAGGGTGACTCCTTTCGCCGCGAATCGCGCACCTTGGGGCAGCCGGCATGCAGCCCGAAAGGGGGCACTCAGTGGTGATCGCGCGGGGCGGCGACGTTGCGCTGCTGCAGCTCGCAACGGTCAACTTCAACAGAGCCATTGACACCTAGCAATTCTAGGCATACTTTTGCTAGGCATGAAGGGGCAAGCCCTCAAAGGGCATCTCGATCTCCTGGTCCTTGCAGTCCTGGCCGACGGCCCCAAGCACGGGTACGCCGTCATCGACGAGCTGCGAGGCCGCAGCGCGGATGCCTTCGACCTTCCCGAGGGCACCGTCTATCCGGTCCTGCACCGCCTTGAGAAGGCCGGTCAACTCACCAGTGAGTGGGTGGAGGTGGGCGGTCGCCGCAGGCGCACGTATCGACTCACCGACCGGGGGCGAGCCGCCCTGGCCGACGAGCGGGCCGGCTGGCAGAAGTTCGCCGACGCAGTGAGCGCGGTCATCTCGGGAGGTGCGGCGTGGCCGTACCCGACCTGATCGAGGCCTACCTAGCGGAGCTGCTCCGGTGCCTGTGCCGGCGCCAGGATGCCGGAGAAGACGTGGCTGAGGCCGCTGTCGATCTCTGGGTGGCCGCAGATCACTTCGAGCGGTCCG
>JAQBEX010000062.1:0-7379 GCA_032123675.1 Actinomycetes bacterium | reverse complement strand
CCTGAAGAGCGGCACCGCCTACGACGAGACCATCGCATGGGCTCACCAAACCCAAGATCAACCAGTTGCTGCTTGACAAATCTCGGCATGGGATGTCTGTCAGGATGTGTTGAGACACCCCGGAGCCCCGGGAAACCCGTGAGGGCACGACAGGAGTCAGTCTCGTGAGCAGCAACTTTCCAGTCCTTGGCCTTCCTCTTCCCGGTGCTGGTGACTCGTCGGCGTCCGGCGCGATGGATGCTGTGCCCGATCCTGCGGCTCGTCCGGTGCGCCGGACGTTCACCGCGGAGTACCGGGCCAGGGTCGTGGCCGAGTATGAGGCGGCCCCGCGTGGCAGCAAGGCCGCGGTGCTGCGCCGGGAGGGCCTGTACCAGTCCCAGATCCGCGAGTGGACCATCGCCCGCGACGCGTTGACCAGGGGCACCTCCGCGCCTCGGCGGGCGCATCGGGCGACCGCCGCCGCCGGGAAGGACGATCCGGGCAGGTTGCGTGCGGAGAACCAGCGACTGACCCGCGAGTTGGCCACGTCGCAGGCGGTGGTGGAGATCATGGGAAAACTTCAAGGGCTCTTGGAGACCATCTCCGAGAGCACGGGCACGAACCCGCCGTCGTCGACGCGATGAACGACACGTTCACCGAGCTGCGCGCCGCCGAGGTGCCGATCAAGCGGGCCTGTGTCCTGGTCGGGCGGGCCCGGGCCACCCACTACCGGCACGCTCGGGGACCGGTGCACGGCCCACGCCAGGCTCGCGCGGTGCCGGCCAACGGCCAGGCCCTGTCCGACACCGAGCGGGCAGCGGTGCTGACCCTGATCAACACTCCCGGCTACGCGGACCTGTCGATCGGCCAGATCTGGGCCCGGGAACTCGACGAGGGTCGTTACCTGTGCTCAGCCTCGACCATGTACCGGATCGCCCGGCACGCCGGGCAGAGCCGGGAACGGCGCCGGCAGGCCACCCACCCGGCCACGGTGAAACCCGAGCTACTGGCCGACGGCCCGTCGCAGATTTGGTCGTGGGACATCACGAAACTGCGCGGCCCAGCCAAGGGCATCTTCTACCAGCTGTACGTGCTGATCGACATCTACTCCCGCTTCAACCCGTCGTGGATCATCTCCCCGGTCGAGGATTCCCTGCTGGCCGCAGACTTCATCGCCGAGGCGATCGACCGCAACGGCGTCGCCCCACACACGGTGCACGCAGACCGGGGCACGTCGATGACCTCCAAACCCGTCTCCGCGCTGCTGGCCGACCTCGGCGTGGCCCGCTCACACTCCCGACCCCGGGTCAGCAACGACAACCCGTACTCCGAGGCCCAGTTCAAGACCCTGAAGTACCTGCCGGAGTTCCCAACATCGTTCGCCTCACTGGCCCACGCCCGCGAGTTCTGCGCCAGCTTCTTCCACGAGTACAACTACATCCACAGGCACTCCGGCATCGCCTGGCACACCCCCGCGTCGGTGCACTTCGGCACCGCCGCAGCCATTGACCAGGACCGGCAGAACACCCTCACCGCCGCCTACCACGCCAACCCCGAGCGGTTCGCTCGTCGGCCACACCCCCCGATCATGCCCACCCAATCCTGGATCAACGAGCCCGAACCCCAACCCCAACCCCAAATGAACTGACCGCAACTGTCTCATTTGACTTGACAGATTCCGGGGCGGGGCGCCCCGCCCGTTCACCCAGCCCCACCAGGCAACCCAGAACCCGCTTTGTTCAGCAGTCTCCCAATGAGGCTTCGCCTCTGACCGCCGAGGCTGGGGGTGGCTTGTCGGTGTCCGCTGGGGTCATGCTGGGGTATGGCTGGCATGGTGACGGTTGGTGGGCTCCTCGATGGTCACGTCTCGCTGGATCTGGAGTGCATGGATCGGATCTACCTGAACGGCTACGTGCCGAACCTGCAGGTCGCCGGGCAGGTCGTGTCGTTCATGACCGAGCACATGCGCTGCCCGATCCCGTCTCCGGCGTTGATGGAGAAGATCGGCACCCGGTTCCGCAGCTCCGTCAAAGCGTTCGCGGACTCGCTGGGGGTCCCGGTGGTCCCGTTCGCCAAGGGCGACCGCAAGATCGAGGTAATGCGACCCTTGATGGACGCCCAGGCCCGGACCGGCCGGTCGGGGGTGGTCGCGGTCGGAGTGGCCCAGGAGTTCCAGAACGTGTTCGCCTCGGCCAAGCGGCAAACCAGCACCGGTGCCCCTTGCTTCTCGTTCTTGAAGGCCGACCGGCGGGTGTCCTGCTACTACTTCTACCTCTGGGACGACGACTTCGGCCCAGCGTTCATCAAAGTCTGCGCGTACTTCCCGTACCCGGTCAAGGTGTGGGTCAACGGCCATGAGTGGGCCAAGCGCCAGGCGGTCCACGCTGGGATCGAGTACACGCAGCTGTCCAACGGGTTCGCCTCCTGCGCCGACCCGACCGGCCTGCAGAACCTCTGCGACCGGCTTGGCCCGCAGAACATCCAGGCCTTCTTCGACTGTTGGATGGCCCGCCTGCCGCTGCCGCTGGACGACTACGACCGGGCGTGCGGGTACTGGTGGGAACTGTCGATGCGCCAGGTCGAGGTGTCGCGCACGATGGTGTTCGACGCGCCCCGCAACGCCCGGGCGTTCTTCGAGGCGCTGGTGGCCGACAACCTCGACGTCGGCCGCCCGGATAGCGTGGAGCTGATCTTCACCGGACCACACCCCAAGGGTCGACGCCCGATCCTAGGCTGCCAACCGAAGACCAAGATCGTCACCCGGGACACCGACGTCACCGTCAACGCGTTCTTCAAGCACTCCAGGATCAAGCAGTACCTCAAGGACGGCCGCGCCCTGCGCATCGAAACGGTGGTGAACTCCCCGACCGACCTGTGCTGCAAACGACGCCTGGAACACCTCGACCAGTTGCAGGGAAAGGCCCGTGACATCAACCGCCGGCTACTCGATACTGAACGCGCCGGGCAGGGTTGTGTCCTTGCGAGTCCAGCCTTTGAGCGGATCGCGATGCCCTCAGTCAACCCTGATGGCAGGAGGGCCCCAGCCCTGAGGTTCGGCGACCCTCGGGTCATGGCCCTGCTCGGCGCCCTGTGCGCCACCCTGCACACCATCGGGTTCACCCACCGGAGCCTGCGCGCCCGGGTGACCAAACTGCTCGGCGGGTCCTACACCACCAACCAGATGAGCTACGACCTCGCCCGGCTGCGGCTCAACGGCCTGATCGAACGCCTCCCGCACACCAACACCTACCTGCTCACCGACGACGGCATCCGCGCCGCAGTGTTCTACACCAAGGTCCACAACCGGGTCCTGCGACCCCTCCTCGCGGCTGACCGGCCACCCGCACCGCCGGAACTCCGCGAGGCGCTGGCCACCATCAACCGCCACGTCAGCGCCTACACCGACACCGCACGACTGCCGAAGGCTGCCTGAAACTCAAGATCACTCTCAAAGAGCAGACAACCAAGGAACGCTAGCCGTGGTGCCCGGCTTCGAGGCCGACCGCGCCTCCGTGGATCTGGAGCTGCTCGGCCCCGAGCTGGAGAACCTGAAGGCGGCCTTCTACTGGTCGGTGGAGCACGAGCCCGCGAGCCGCACCCTTGCGTTCGTCCTCCTGATGGGTCGACTTGTATGGGGGCCCTTCCTCGACATCGCAGCCAGGCAGTCCCTGTTGCGCCGGGTGGTCTCCGAGGCGGTCGACGCTCCCGCCGAACTGCGAGGGTGGGCATGGCTGGGGCTGGTCACCGCCGCCTACCTGGCCGGGGACCCCTCAGCGGCCCTCGACGCGTGCGACCGGGGCCAGGCCCTGTTCGAGGAGACCGACGACCAGACGGGCCTGGCAGCCATGTGCCACGGACGCGGCGTTGCACTGTTCCTGTCCGCCGGAGACCTCCCAGCTGCCGAGGCCAGCTTCCGGGAGGGCCGACGGCTGGCTCACACCGCCGGCGCCCGGAGCGTCGAGGCGTGGATCCTGGCGCACTTCGTCCAGCTGCAGTGCTACATCGGACCGCCCACGCAGGAGACCCACCTCATGCTGGCTGAGGCGCAGCGACTGTGCCCCGACTCGGGTGATCCCCTCTTGCCCCTCCAGCTGGTTCAGGACCAGGCGACCGTCGCCTACTGCGAAGGTCACTTCGACGCCTGCATCGGTGCAACCCAACGCCTGGAGTCGTTGAGCGTGCAGACCGGATCCCAGGCGATCTGGGGGCAGGTCGCTCTGCTGCTGCGGGGTGCGGCCCTACTCGGCAACGACCATCCGGAGGCGGCGCACTCGGTGCTGCTCAGGGCCGCGAGCAACGAGCTTGCCGGGGGCAGCCCAGCCCAGTTCGAGATTGTCATGCAGGCGCTGGCCAGCGTCGCCGACCGCGGCGATCCGGTGCGCGCCGCTCGACTGTGGGGTGCCGGGAGCGTGCACGTCCCGGTGTGGCCGGGCCTGGCACGGTTCTGGTTCCCGTCCCAGGCACGCGCCGCCCTCGGGGAACTGTTCGACTACGAAGTCGAGGCTGGCCGGACGCTCAGCGGCGAGGCCGCCCTCGACCTCGCCGTAGGCTGACATCGACGCAGCCAGACGCTCGGGATGCGGTGATCTGAAGGCCCCGGCCTCAGGCCCCTCGGTGTTGTCGGGGTCGTACTGCGCCTTGCTGGCTCACAGCCGCTCCACCCAAGACTGCCGCTGGATGGCCCGACCGTCCGTCCGGCCACGTCTCCCCGAGGGTCCAGGTAGGCCCCGCCCGAACTGATCGCGACACGACGAGGGGTGCCACGGCCGTGGACGTCCCGTTCACAACCGGCTGAGGACTCACGGCGATGCGGTCGATCCTGCCCCCAACTCCGATCGCCCCACTCGACGACCTGCCCCCTTTCGCCGCCTATCGCGCACGTTGGGGTAGCCCGGTTTGGGCGGTAGTGGACGAACCGCCGCGTTACATGTAACATTCCGGCATGGCTGTACGTGAGCGCGTGAGCGCATACCGGACCAGGATGCGGGCACAGGGCCTTCGCCCGGTCCAGATTTGGGTGCCCGACGTGCGCTCCCCAGAGTTCGCCACGGAGGCGCACCGCCAGTCCGAACTCGTTGCTGCCGCCGATCGCGACAGTGACGACATGGACTTCGTTGAGGCTGTCTCGGTCGACTGGGACCAATGAGGCGCGGGGACATCGTCACCGTCGCCGGTGGCGTCTATGCGAGCAAACCGCGCCCGGCCCTCGTCGTTCAGGACGACCGGTTCGATGCGACCGACTCGGTGACCGTCTGCCCCTTCACCACCACCGAGGTCGACGCACCCCTGCTGCGGGTGCCGGTGGCCGCCGACGAGACCAACGGACTCGGCCAGGACAGCTACCTGATGGTCGACAAGATCACCACCGTGCGCAGGAGCAACGCTCGCACGGTGCTCGGACGGCTCGAGACAACGACATTGGTCGAGTTCGAGCGGCGACTGCTCGTCTTCCTCGGCTTCGGAGCCTAGGAACGCCGCCGCAGGAACAGGTCAGACAAGCGCTGCATACCGCCGCGTGTCGCGCTAGTTGTGGGGCATCGTGCCAGCACGAGGCTCCGCGTGGGAAACCCCCCGCGCCGCTACCTGGTTCGCGCCGCACCACCAAGGCGGTGAGCCCGGTGAAGGAGGTCCGGTCGGCGTTGACGGTGTGCCGGTGGCGGCCATCTGGCGTGTGTGGCGTGTCGTCAAACCTGAGTTGGCTCACGGTGAGGGGTTTTTCACCTCGGGTGGCCTGTGACCTGCGACGATGCTCGCGGGGAGGGGTGTTTTCACGCACTAAGGGGTGTCTCGTAGGGTCGTTGGGTGGCTTTCGTCCGGCGGGTGCGTACCGGGTCGGGGGCCACCGCGGTGCAGGTCGCGGAGTATGTGGATGGTCGGCAGCGGATCGTGGCGCATGTCGGATCGGCGCATACCGAGGCCGAGTTGGGGGTGTTGCTCCAGCGGGCGCGTGAGTTGCTCGCCGATCCAGCACAGGGCGTGCTGGGGTTCGACGTCGAGCCCGTACCGCCGGTCACGCCGCTGGCCGGGGCCGCCGAGCAGCCGGTGCTGTTCGAGGGTCCGCGACCCGTGGTGGGGGGTCGCGACGGCCCGGGGCGGGTGCTGTCCACGGACGCCCGGGTGCTCTACGACGTCTTGGTCGGGGTGTATGCGGATCTGGGATTCGACGCTATCGGCGATGCGGTGTTCGCCGATCTGGTGATCGCCCGGGTGGTGGAACCGACCTCGCTGCTGGACACCGGGCGGGTCCTGCGTGACTTGGGCCGTCGGCCGGCCAGCTACGCGACGATGAAGCGGGCCCTGGCCCGGGCTGGCCCGGATGGCGGCTACCGCGACCAGGTGGCAGCGGCGTGCTTCGCCCATGCCGCGGCCAGCGGTGACGTCACCTTGTGCCTGTATGACGTGACGACCCTGTACTTCGAGGCCGAGAAGGAGGACGGTCTGCGCAAGGTCGGCTACTCCAAGGAACGCCGGGTCGATCCGCAGATCGTGGTCGGGCTGCTGGTCGACCGGGGTGGGTTCCCGCTGGAGATCGGCTGCTTCGAGGGAAACAAGGCAGAGACGAACACGATCCTGCCGGTCATCCGCGGGTTCCAGGCCCGCCACGGCCTGGCTGACATGGTCGTCGTGGCCGACGCCGGCATGCTCTCGGCGGGCAATCTGCGCAAGCTCGACGAGGCCAGCCTGCGGTTCATCGTCGGGTCGCGGGTGACCAAGGCCCCGATCGATCTGGCCTCCCACTTCCGTTGGCACGGCGACGCGTTCACCGACGGGCAGATCATCGACACCCTCACCCCCCGAGTCGGGGCCAATGCCGAGAACAACCCTGCCCTGCGCGCGGAACCGGTCTGGGACCCCGATGCGCACCCCGGGTCGTGGCGGGCGGTCTGGGCCTACTCACGCGCCCGATCCGTGCGCGACAACAAGACCCTGACCGAGCAGGAGAACCGGGCCCGTGCGGTGATCGCCGGAGACAAGGCCGCGCGCACCCCACGGTTCGTCAAGACCACCGACGGCACCCGCACCCTGGACCAAGCCTCGCTGGACCGAGCCCGCCGCCTCGTGGGCCTCAAGGGGTACGTGACCAACATCCCCGCGCAGATCATGCCCGCCGCGGAGGTGATCTCCTCCTACCACGACCTCTGGCACGTCGAGGCGTCGTTCCGGATGAGCAAGACCGACCTGGCCGCACGCCCCATGTTCCACCGCACCCGTGACGCGATCGAAGCACACCTGACGATCGTGTTCACCGCCCTGGCCGTGGCCCGTGAGATCCAGGCCCGTACCGGGCTTTCAATCCGCCAGGTCGTGCGCCAACTACGCCCCCTGCGCTCAGCGACCATCGCGATCAACGGCACCAGCCAGACGTTCAGCCCCGACATCCCCGCCGACCAGCAAACCAT
>JAQBEX010000061.1:0-2566 GCA_032123675.1 Actinomycetes bacterium | reverse complement strand
GAACGTGACCCGCCGTTTCGGTGACAGGGTGCGGGTGATCCCCGCGGGGCAGGTCAGGGTGCCGGCGGCCGGGTCGAAGTCGAAGTCATCGGCGGTGAACCCGTCCTCGACGGCGGGACGGGTCGGCCACGGCTTGATGACCGGCACCTACCCAGCCTCGGTGAGGGTGGCCAGCATCGCCCCAGTGCCATAGGGCTTGTCAAGTTGTTTGTGTATGAAGTGCTGGTCTGGGTTGGGTTACAGGTAGCGGTTGATGCGGTCGGGGTGTCCCGCGTCAAGGAGTTGGCAGGATTTCGGTGGATTGAAAGGTCGGGATGGTCGGGTCGGCCAGGCCCATGTGCACCTCCTTGGGCCGGTTCCAGGCGATGGCTTCGTGGGGGCGGATCTCGTTGTACTCGACGCGGTAGTCCTCGGCTCGTTCGGCGAGGGTGACGGCGTCGTCGATCTCGTCGAGGTAGAGCCGTTCGTACTTCAGGGTGCCGAAGCCGCGTTCGCGTGACCCGTTCTGCCCGGGTGTGCGTACTCGGGTGCGGACATGGGCCAGTTCGGGGTGCAGCTCGATGAAGGCCTCGAAGTGGAACGAGCGGAACGGTCCGCCGTTGTCGGTGACGATGGTGACCACGGGCAGCAACAGGCCAGTCGTGTCATCCACCGAGCACTGATCGCGCAGCGGGTGACCGAACAGGGCTTCGTAGTCGGCCAGGGCGAGCTCGACGGCAGCGACGGCGTCGTGCTTGTTCGCCGTCGGCGACAGGTGGAAGCGGTGCTCGTACTTCGACCAGTAGTCCCGGCAGCCGGCCAGGCGCCAGGTGCCACCGCTGGTGGTCTCGAACTCGCAAGAAGTCCAGTTGCCACACCTGGTTCGGGCCGGTCGGGTCCGTGGCGAACGCCGCCTTGCGGCGTTGGGCCAGCTGGCGCCGTTCACGCTGGTAGGTCGCAGGCAGCAGCAGGCCTTCGTCGCGCAGCAGCCGCAGCACGGTGGCCTGGGACACCACGTGCCGGTCGTGACGGACCATCGCCCACACCTTGCGGTGCCCCCACGCCGGGTGCGCCAACGCGTGCTGGACGGCCAGCCGGCCCGCGGCCTCGCGGGCCGGCTGCGGCCACGGCCCCTTCGGCTGCTTGCCGGCGCGGGCCTTGGCCTGCCAGCGGCGCCACGTCCGCTCGGGCATGTCGAACAGTTGGCAGAACCTCGCGGTCGACATGCCCGCCTCGGTGCGGATCACCTCGAGGTCCTCGAAGGGCCCAGCCGGCCCTCCGCGGACTTCTTCCACACCCGGATCTCCACCGCGGCCTCACCCAGCGCCTGAGTCAGATCCTCCACCTCGGCCTCCAGCTGGGCCTCCCGCGACGACGGGCCACTCTTGCCCGCCGCCAGCGCGGTCTTACCGGCCTCGAGGAAGTCGGCCTTCCAGTGTCCGATGGACTGCTCGGACACCTTCTCCCGACGCGCAGCCTCGGCCAGGCTCATCTCCCCGGCCAGCACACTGAGCACCATCCGGGTCTTCTGGGGTGTATCAAGTTCCTCGGACAGGTCCCCTGTTATCGAGAGGATGTAGTCGATGGTTCAGCGTCGAAGGTTCAGTCATCAGTTCAAGGCCGAGGCGGTGCAGTTGGTGATCGCGTCGGATCGGCCGGTCGCTGAGATCGCCCGGGAGTTGGCGATCAATGAGGGCACGTTGGGGAATTGGGTGAATGCGTGGCGGAATGAGAATCCGGCACCGGATCCGGATTTGTCTCCGACCGACCGGGCAAGAATGCGCGAGATGGAGGACGAGGTACGCCGACTGCGGATGGAGAACGAGTTCCTGAAAAAAGCCGCGGCCTTCTTCGCGAAGACGCAACCGTAGCTGCTCGCTGCGAGTTGATCGACGCGGAGAAGGCCACCTATCCGGTGACGATGATGTGTGCCCTGTTGCGGGTGCCCCGATCGACGTTCTACGACTGGTCGGCCCGCGGGCCCCAGGTCAGCCCGTCCGCGGCCCGGCGCGCGGAGCTTGGGGTGCTGGTGATGGAGATCTTCGATGAGTTCTGCGAGGTGTACGGGGCTCGGCGGATCGCCCGGGTGCTCGCGGAGCGGGGCCATCCGACCAGCCCGGGCACGGTCGCGGCGCTGATGCGGGCCCAGCACCTGGTCGCTGTGCAGCCGCGGGCGTACAAGGTGACCACGGTCCACGGTGAGGACGATGATCCGGCCCCGGACCGGATCGGCCGGGACTTCACCGCGGCCGCCCCGGGGCAGCGCCTGGTGGGCGACATCACCTACCTGCGTACTGGGCAGGGCTGGTGCTACCTGGCCACCGTGATTGACCTGTGCACCCGGATGGTGGTCGGGTGGGCGATCGCCGAGCACATGCCCACCAGCCTGGTCACCGACGCCCTGGCTATGGCCCGCGCCGGTGGGCACCTGCCGCCCGGGGCCGTCTTCCACTCGGATCGCGGCACTCAATACACGTCGACCGAATTCGCACAATGGTGCCACAAGAACGGCATTCTCCGCAGTGTCGGCAGAACTGGTATTTGCTATGACAATGCGGCTGCGGAATCATTCTTCGGCACGTTGAAG
>JAQBEX010000060.1:0-22710 GCA_032123675.1 Actinomycetes bacterium | reverse complement strand
TCCAGTGCCGCCTCGATCGCGTCGAGATTCTCCTCGTCCTGGACAGGGCCCCATTCGCTGCCCGAAACCGCCCAGAGCCCCAGTCCGACCTCAGACACCTCCAGCCCGCTTCGGGCGCCGAGCGGCCTGCGGTTCATACGTTGCTGCGCGGCAGGAGAAGTCATGCAGCCAACCTAGCGGCGAGCCAGGCCCTGCGGTGTTGCGGGACCGGACCTGCGTGCCCCCGCCAGGCAGGGGGCAGGCGATGAAGCCCAGGGGCGGCGGCAAGTGCTGCTGCCTGACCGTCGGGGGGCGGGGTCAGAGTCCCGGTTCCGCATGGCCTCAGCACGCCGCGAATGCACGCAGTCGCCGACGGTGTCGGGCTCACTGGCCGTCCTCTCGTGGACTTCGGCCACGTGCGGTGCCCTCGACCTGGCGCGACTGAGGTTGCGAACGAGGATGTCATCGGCCGTGGCTGTACACACCTCCGCGCGCGGCGACCATCTCCGCGGCAATGCTGACTGCGATCTCGGATGGTGTCGTGCTGCCGATCGGGAGGCCCATGGGCGCGTGGAACCACTCAGGCATCTCTCGGGCACCAACGAGTCGAGCGATCTTGAGCTTGCTGCCGAGAAGGCCCAGGTAGCCCAGGGTGAGCGGCTCGAGGGCAGCAAGTGCGGCGGCGTCGCGCTCGTGCGAGTGGGTCATGATCGCGGCGAAGCTCGCCGGGCCCTCCGCAACGACGCCGGCGAGGTCCTCGTAGGCCAGGGCGATCCGTTCGTGCGCGCCTTGTGCCGCAACAGACGTGGCGAGGCCCGGGCGTTCATCGACCAGGACCACCCGGAAGTCGAGGGCGACCAGCAAGCGGGCCAACGCAGAGCCCACGTGTCCGGCACCGATCACGTGCACGGCATGCGTGGGCCCACTGCGATGCTGGAAGGTCCAGGGATGCTCGGAGCCCTCGGACTGCTCACCCGAGGCACGCCAGCCCTGTGGATCGACCGACCACCGTGCCGACCGGCCCGCGGCCAGGGCGTCGGTGACCTTGGCAATGCCGAGCAGATCATCGGTGCTCACAGGGGTGACCACCACCACCTGGGACCCGCCGCAGATCAGCCCGGAGGCATTGGGGGCGCCCGGCCGGTGATTCATCAGGACCCGCTGCGTGGTCAACGATCCCGCGCGCAGGTCCGCCGTGACCCTATCGACGAGGGTCGCCTCCGCGACGCCGCCACCGATCGTCCCGGCGAGTGGCCCCGTTGTGGCCACGGCCATCACGGCACCGCGTCTTCCTGGCGAGCTACCCCGGTTGTCGGCCACCGCGAGGAGAGCGCACGGCACGCCGGATTGCAGCGCCCCGGCGAGCGCCCGCCACACCTCCACCTCAGGCATCGCTGGCCCCACTCCGGGCCAGCGGTCCGTGCAGGAGGGTGAAGATCCGTTCCGGGGTCATGGGGGCGACCACATCGGTGCTGAGGTCCGAGCGGACGGTCTCGATGGCCGCCCGGATCGCGAACAGTGCGCCCAGCCCGTAGACCAGCGGGGGCTCGCCCACCGCCTTGCTCCCCAGCAGCCCGGGCGACTCGCGCTGGAGCAGCGTGACGTCGACGTCCGGCGCGCTGTCGAGGTCGGGGATCTTGTAGGTCGCCAGCGAGTCAGTGATCAGCCGGCCCGCGGTGTCGTGGCGGATCTCCTCGCTGGTCATCCAGCCGATCCCCTGAACGACGGCGCCCTCCACCTGGCCACGGTCGATGCGCGGGTCGATGCTGCGACCGATGTCGTGGACGATCCCGACCCGATCGATCCGGGCGGTCCCGCGCAGGACGTCGACGGTCGACTCCACAACGGCTGCGCCGTACACGTGGTACGCGAACGGCCGTCCGGTGAGAGTGTCTGTGGAGGAGCTCAACCCTGGCGTCGCGTAGTGGGCAAGTGCCGAGAGTCCGATGCGCTCGACGCGGGCGCGCTCAACCCGTTCGGCCCACTCCAACTCGCCATCCGGATCGACCTTGTCCAAGCCCGCTCGGATCACCCGGCAGGCCTGGATCGCCGCGGCGCCGTTGAGGTCCGCACCCGTGCTGGCGGCCGTCGGAGAGACGTTGGCCACGCGCGACGTGGTGGTCGCCTCGACATGGACGAGCTCGGCCGCGACGCCCAACTCGTGGACGGCAGCCGCCTGGATCTTCGCGGATACGCCCTGGCCCATCTCGACCGCGCCGGTCGTGACGGATACGGTCCCATCGGCGTAGACGTGCACCAGCGCCTCGGCCTGGTTCAGGGGGCGTGCGGTGAACGCGATGCCGAAGCAGACTGGGACAACGTCCACTCCCCGGCGCACCAGCGGGTGGGACGTATTGAAGGCCTCTGCCTTGGCCACCAGCCCCGCCGGGTCGTGGCGGGCCACGAGTTCCGCCCAGCACTCCCGGGCGCGCACGTCGGTCAGGGGCATCCCGTAGTAGGTGACGTCGCCTTCGGAGACGAGGTTTCGCTCCTGGAGCTGCATCGCCGGGACGCCGAGCTCGCGGCCGGCCGCCCGGATCGCCGACTCAAGCACGGCGATCGCCTGGGGGGCGCCGAACCCGCGGAAGGCCGTGTTGGACGGCAGGTTCGTCCGACAGCTGGCCGCCGTGATCCTCACGTTCGGGATCGCGTACGCGTTCGTGGCGTGGAACAGCGAGCGCTCGAGGATCGCCGACGAGAGGTCGGTCGTGCACCCGGCGTTCTGCAGCAGGGTCGCTTCGTAGGCCACGAACGTCCCGTCGGCGTCGAGTCCGAGCCGGAAGTCCGCTGTGTACGGGTGCCGCTTGCCGGTGATCCGCATGTCGTCGCGCCGGTCCGGGGCGACGCGGATGGGTCGGCCGGTTGCCACGGCGCCGAGCGCGGCGAGCGCCGCCCACGGCGTGGCCTGCTCCTCCTTGCCGCCGAAGCCACCACCCAAGCGCGCGACCTGCAGCTCGACGAGGTTCATCGGCAGCCCGGTGACCGTCGCCACCGCCCGTTGCGTCGCGCTGGGAGACTGCGTGGAGGAGTGCACGAGCAGACCGCCGTCGTCGCGGGGGATGGCCAGCGCGCTCTGCGTCTCCAGGTAGGCATGCTCCTGCGCTCCGAGGTCGATGCGACCGGTGACGACCAGCGCGCAGTCGGCCCACGCGGTGTCGACGTCGCCGCTGGCGAACGTTCGGGGCGGGGTCAGGACGTCGCCCCGAACGAACGCCTCGCGGGCATCGACGATCGGCGCATGTGCAACCCAGTCAGCAGTGACCACGTGGGCCGCGCGCCAGGCGGCGTCGGCGGAGTCCGCGATCACGAGCGCGACCGGTTGGCCGACGCAGTGGACCTCTCCGTCGGCGAGCAGCAACTCGTCATGGGCCATCGTGCTGATCTGGTTGACGCCGGGGATGTCCGCGGCCGTGAGCACAAGCCGGACCCCCGACTGCCCAGCGGCAGCGGCAGTGTCGATGTGCGTGAAGGTCGCACGGGCGTGCGGGGAGACCGCGACCATTGCGTGCAGGCCGCCAGCCGGCAGCGGCAGATCGGCGGTGAACCGGGCGGTTCCGCGGACCAGGAGGTCCAGGTTGTCGGTGCTCATCGGGTAGGTCCCGTCGGTACGGGCTGTGCCTCTGGGGAGGTTCCGGACCTGTCCAGCGGGCCGGGCGGGCCGAGCACCTCCGCCGCGAGATCCGGGCGACCGTCGGCCAGCGCAGCGACGAGAAGATGTGCGAGCAGGGCGCGCTTGTACGCCGCGGATCCGCGAACGTCATCGATGGGCGCGATCTCGGCGGCGAGGACGGCGACTGCCCGCCGGATCGTCGCGGCTTCCGGTCGGGTACCTCGCAGGGCGTGGGCCGTGCGCGTGAGCAGCAACGGGACCGGGGCCACACCCCCGGCCGCGATTCGCAGGTCCGAGAGGATCCCGGCCGGGTTGACCTCGAGCCGCACCGCCAGGCTGGCGCTCGCTGTGTCGTCGTACCGGCGCTTGGCCACCCTCTCGAGATGCAGGCGGGATCCAGGTAGCGGATCGGGGATACGCACGGACAACAGCACCTCGCCGCTGCGCAGGTCGACCTTCCGGTACGCGAGGAAGAAATCCTCGAGGGGGGCTTCCCGACGCCCGACCGCACCGGACACGACCACCGACGCCCCCATCGCCAGGAGCGGCAGCGCGAGATCGGCCGTGGGTGACGCATGCACAAGGTTGCCGCCGAGTGTGGCCGAGGCGCGCACGGCTGGGGAGCCGAACTGCTCGAGGTACTCGGGTAGCCCCGGCCAGCGCGCGGCAACCAGCTCGCTGCCCTGCACCTGGGAAGCTGTCACCGCCGATCCGAGCTCGACACCCCCTGGGTACTCGGTGATCCGGCGCAGCTCGGGGACCCGGCGCAGCAGGGTCGGACGCCGGTTGGCTGAGGTTGCGTGGCGGTGGTGGGGGATCTCGTCGGTTGCCCCAGCCAGCCACCGGCGGGGATGTCCGTCGAAGGGCTCCGGCTCGAGCGGGGGAAGGGCGCGCGCGACCCGCAGGACCGACTCCGGCAGGAGGGCTTCGAGAGGGAGGGGGATGGGATAGGAAGCCAGTAGGTCGCATGCCCGGCGGATCCCGGTGTACCCGGTGCACCTGCACAGGTTGCCCGCCGCCGCGCGCCGAGGTTCGGCGCCAGACAGCAGCGACCAGGTGAGCGCCGCGACGAACCCGGGCGTGCAGAAGCCGCACTGCACGCTGCCGGCCTCAACCAGCGCCTGCTGGACCGGACCTGGTTCGGTCGCGGCGAGCCCTTCCGCAGTGATCACATGGGATCCGGCGGCCATGGCCACCGTCGTGAGGCAACTGTTGTGCAGTTCGTAGACGAGGTCCGGCTCGTCCGCGGAGCGCGAGCCGATGAGCACCATGCACGCACCACAGTCGCCAGTCCGGCATCCGGGTTTGGCGGCGGTGAGGTCGCAGCCGTCGCGTAGGAGATCCAGCAGGGTCGTCCCTGGTGGCGTCGTCGTCCGCACCACACGATCGTTGATATGGACGATGGCGGCCACGCTTCAACGCTAGACCCGCACCCCGCGTGATCGCATGTCCACCCCCGACCGTGGGCCCGCCGTGGTGGTGACCCCGGGCAGACCGACTTCACGACCAAGGTGAGCACCACGGCCTCTTCGATTGAGCAGTTGAGCATCTGGGTCGATACTCGGTTCTCGTCGCTGAAGGCGATGGGGGTCGCCCAGGGTGTGGCGATCTTGGGGTTCCATGCTTTCAGCCAACCGGTTCGCGACCGGCACAGAGGCCTGTCGGGCAAAGGGAAGTCGGCTGATGCAGCCACTAGGTGGTCCGACTGATCGCCCAGACGGGTCCGCCCGCCCGGCCCGGGGGTGTACCCCGATGCCGGACGGGCGGATTCTGCCTGACGACGCAGGCCCAGCGCTTGAGCGCCGCGGTGACTACTTGTTGGCGGCGAAGTACGCGCTCGCCTTGTCGTTCCAGAGCAACGCGATCGCTGTGATGGCGATGGCGGCGCTGACGATGGCCTCGGTCATCTGGTGCGTGCCGAACGCGATCATGGCCCAGATGGCGAAGCCGATCCGGATCACCATGACAATGGTGACCAGCATGCGCGAGATGCTGCTGCCCTGACCCAGCAGGTACACCACGATCGCCAAGATGGCCGCCACGACCAGGAACACGATCCCCTGTGTGCGAACAAGGCTCTCGTCCGCGCCCAGTGCCGTCGTCACATCGGCGTTGCCGGCAAGCAGGATCAGCGCGACGCCGGCCAGCACATCCATCAACACCGAGATCCAGCCGATTGCGATCGCGACGGTCACACTTGTGGGCCGCTCGACGGCCGTCTGGGGAACACTCATGTCAAACTCCTGTCTAGTGATTCGCGGCATTTGCCGCATTGGGTGCAATGATAGATGACCTCGGTGGTCCCTCCGAACAAGGACTCGCGCACGCCACGGTCCTTCGCTGGTGGTCGTCCTCGGGCTCGTCACCGCCCTGACCCCCCGGCTGGTCGCGGTGTGGTCGGTCGGCCCGGACCGGGCGGACCAGACGGACCGGTCGGGTGCTGCCCGGCCACAGGTGGTCACGTCCCGCGGACGCCCGTACCGTGAGGGGGGTGGAGCATGCAGATCAGGCGGGTGCGGTGGTGGTGCAGACCGTCGAAGGTGGTTGTGGTGGGGTCAGGCGTGAGGACCGGATCGTCCCCGGCGCCACCGGCGCCCGGACGACGATTATGGGCCAGTTGCAGGTGCTCGGCGGCGAGGATGTGATTGCGGTCTTCCAGCCGGGCCGCTGGGTGTCTTGGCACATCGGCTGAAGCCGACGGTCGGCGCCAACCCGGGACGAAGTGGCCCCCACCGGCATGGTGCCGACGCAGACCTTCGGCGGGACTGCTCGAACTAGCCCGTGTTGTCCTGCCGCGGGAGCTGACCATTGTCGCTGTCCAGGAGTGCGTCGGTCACGTCCGTGCGGATCGGGGTCCAGTAGGCGGGCATCTGCGCCGTGGGTCCCTGGCCAACGCACGCCTTCCTGTCGGTGGCGTGCGTTGGCCCAGGTCAGGCGTGCCCGGACTCGTCGTCGGACTCGCGTTGCTGGCGCTCACGTCGCGTGGCGTCCGCGGCGCGTTTCGTCCTGGCTCGGCTCTCGGCGGAACTGATCCGGTCGAGGACGATGAACAGCAGGCCCCAGGCCAGCAAGACGACGACTGGGACGAGGATGGAAAGGAACAGGGTCCTCATGGGGGCTCCTGGTTGTTCTGGGGCGGCACCCGCGTTGCCCGCAGTGCCGTCATTCATACCACGCGCTCACAGCGCGGCGTCCCCCTCGAGGTGGGTGCCCGAGAGGCGCCGCGGGCCGCGCTCGACCGGCAGGCCACACCGGATCGAGCGTTGCGCGACGGGGGCTTGCCCGTGTGAACGCCCCGGCGGGTGGCTGACGCCGACCCGCCGGGCCCTCAGCCCGCCTGGACCTCGAAGGAACCGACGTCGGGGGTCGCGTCCCGCGGGAGGCTGCGCTGGTCCACCGTGGGCGCGGCGTCCGCATCCGCGGCGTCGATCGCCGGGCTGCCGGCCTCCAGAGCGTGGGTCTGGGTGGGCCCACCGTTGTCCGCCAGAGGTCCGAGCAGGGCGTCCGTGTTTGCCTGGTCCGTGGTTCCGTTCGAGTTGCAGGAACCATCGCTGATCACGTTCGACCCGCCAGAGGTGATCGTCGCAGCGCCACCTCCCTCGATCGCACATGCGAACGCGCCGGCAATCCCCTCCAACACGTTGTTCGTCAACGTCGCATTCGCCGGCGCCCCGAACGTCGCCACGAGGATGCCCGAGGCAGTGCCGGCCGGCGCATTGTTGCCGGCGAACGTGGAGTTGGCCACCGTGAGTTGGCCATCGGTGTGGAAGATGCCACCACCGTGCCACGCCGTTGACGTGTTTCCACTGAACGTGCTGTTGACGACCGTCGAGTTGCCCAACGACCTGAGTCCGCCGGCCACATCGCCGCCGACGTTGCCGCTGATCGTGCTCCGGGTCACTGTGATGGTGCTGTTGAAGAACCCGTAGATGCCGCCGCCGGGCTGGTTGAGGGCGGTGTTGTTGCTGACCGTGCTGTCAGTCAGGTTGAGGGTGGCGCCGTCCCCGTTGTAGATGCCACCGCCGCCGAATTGGAAGTTCGCCGGACCGGCCGAGTTCTCGACGTTGGCCGTGACCAAGACCCTGTCGAGGCTGAGCTCGCCGTTGTTGAGGATGCCACCGCCCTGCGGCGCGGCGGCGCCGTCGCGGATAACCAGGTCGTCCATCGAGACCTCCGCTCCGGCGGCCACCTGCACGACACGGTACGCCCCACCGCCGCTGATCGTGATGGGATCCCCATCCGGGCCATCGACGGTCACGGAGCTGTTGATCGCCAACTGGCCGGAGGTCAACTCCAGCGTCCCGCCGGCGAGGGCGGCCTCGAAGGTGATCGTGCCGTCGTCGGCGATCAGGGACAGTGCCTCGCGCAGCGAGCCTTTGCCGCTGTCATCCAGGTTCGTCACCACGAGCTCGTCCGGCGGCGGGAACTGTGTCCGGCGCACCAGGTCGGCGTGGTAGGTGCCCCCCGCGGTGAAGGGCAAGTCGAACCCGTAGCCCCAGATCTCGTCGAGGCCCAGGCCATCGTCGGGCGCTCCGGCCGGCTGCTCGGCGCTGCGGACGAAGTCGCTCATCGGGATCGACACCGGCATCCAGTCCATGGAGCTGTCAGTGAACGTGGCCTCGAACTGCTCGGCGGTGTCAGGCCCCTGGTACACCCTCACGTAGTCGACCAGGTACTCCTGCGGGTATGTGAGGTCGGGGTCGATGGGCCCACCGAAGTTGCCTCCGATGGCGAAGTTGAGCAGGAGGAAGAACGGCTTCTCAAAGACCCACTCGTTCGGTGCCACGTCATCCGGCGTGGCCTCGTGGTACTTGATGCCGTCGACGTACCAGGTGATCCTCTCCGGCTCCCACTCCACCGCATAGGTGTGGTACTCGTCCCTCACCGGTGCTCCGAAGTCGTAGATGCCGCCGAAGCTCTGCCCGCCGGCGTACCCCGGCCCGTGGATCGTGCCGAAGATCTCATTGGGCACGCGACTGACGTACTCCATGATGTCGATCTCACCGGCTCCCGGCCACGGGTTGTAGGTGATGTCGGTGCCGAGGCTCCAGAAGGCCGGCCACAGCCCGTCGCCGCCGCTGGGCACCTTCAGCCGCGACTCGACCCGCCCGTAGGCGAATTCGGCCTTGTCCTGGGTGATGAGGCGTGCCGACTCGTACTCGCAGGGGCCGTAGTAGCACTCCTGCGACCCGTCTGCCTCGTCCAGAGTGATCACGAGGTTGCCGTCGCCGTCGGTCTGGGCGTTCTTCTTGTCGTCGGTGTAGTACTGGCTCTCCTCGTTGCCCCAACCGTTCTTGCCGTCTGGGGTCGTGTCGCCGAGCTCGTAGGACCAGTTCGCCGAGTTGGGCGAGGTCCCCGCCGGGTCGTCGAACTCGTCGGCCCAGGCCAGGTCCCAGCCCCCGGGACCGGGGTCCGCGGCCCGGTTGTCCTTGAGCGTGACAGTGACGTCATCGCCGGAGCCGGTCCCCTTGAACCAGAAGTCGAGGGTCTCGGTGTCGGTCCAGTCCTGGCCGACCGGGAAGTCGTGGCCCAGGGAATCGACCCATGTGAGGGTGCCGTCAGTGGGGCACTCAAGTCCCACCTCATTGGCGCGGAAGTGGAGGACGAGGTCCTTCAGGCCGTCGCCGTTGACGTCAGCGACGTGGCGCTTTGGGGTCCCGTCCTTCTTCGTGTGGGTCTCCGTTGCCTCCCCGAAACGCACAGACGTGTGATCCACGGCGGTGGCGTCGAAGTCGGCGGTGCTCAGCAGGTGCACGGGGATGACCCCCCGGTTCGGCTTCTTCCCCGGCTTGCACGTGCCGCCGAGCACCTTGACCTTGCCACCCCCGGAGACCTGCATGACGTTCTCCACCGCGTCCTGTCCAGGGCGCTCGAGGTCGTCGCCGACACTCACCGCGGGAGTGGAGATGCGCACGTTCGGGTCTGCGGACCACAGGTACGCACCCTGCTCGAAGTCATCGAGCAGCTTGGGGTCGAATGGATCGTTGTCGTCGATCAGGACCGACCCCTGGAACAGGGCACCGCGCTCGACCTCGACGGGGTTGGTCAGCCGGATCACGATCTGCTTGTCGCCCGTGAACTTGCTGTTCTCGAAGGTCTCTACCGGGAAGGCCAGCTCGGTGGGGCCACCGTTCGTGAACGTCAGGGTCCCTGACGTGGGTGTGAAGTCCTGGCCGGGCTTCGCGTTCGAGCGCTCCGTCGCGTAGTCGATGCTCACCTCGGCCGGGTCGTCCGGACCCATCGCCCGATTCAGCTTGACGGCGACGTCGCCGGTGGTGCCCTCCTCGATGAGGGTGTTCTGCTGGGCGAAGTTGACGGCCAGCGCGGGCGGCTCACCGATGCCGTACCTGGCGACGTCGTCAAAGTAGAAGGTCTTCGCCCCGCCTGTGCCGAGGGTGCCGATGGCGTAGCCGTGCATCTCGAACAGGCCCAGACCGTCATTGGGGGCGCCGTTGCCAATCTCCTTGCGCACGAAGTCCGCGAAGGGGAACTCAAGCTTCTGCCAGCCCGTGAAGTCATCGACGAAGGCGGTCGTGAATCGCTCGGCGTCGTCGGTCGTCGACCCGGGGTTCCTGTTGTCGAGGATGTCGATGAACAGGTCCGTCCCAGAATTCAGCCCATACATCCAGAACGAGATGCCCTCGCTGGTCGACCAGTCCTGAGTGACCCAGGCGTCCACCGCGGCATTCTCGAAGGCGTGGATGTACCCGGCGAATGCGACCACGTCCGAGGTCATCTGCAGCACGCTATTCTCCGAATCCGGTGCCGGCGGTTGAGCCGTCGGCGTTGTCGTGTCGATCGTGATGCTGCTCCCGCCATCAGCAAAGGTGTAGAAGCCCAGGGGTTCACCGTCCGAGGACGAGCCGTCGGGCAGGCCATTCTCGAAGTCGTCGATGACGATCGTGCCTGCGACGCTTGCCCCATTGCTGAAGACCCAGTAGTCGGTGCGGAAGTTGACGTCGGATCCTGTCCCGATCACGACCACCACGATTTCTCCCAGCTGGGGGTCCAGCGTCCCGTCGCCACCCGCGAACTGGGAGTTGTCATCGGCGAAATCGGTCAGGGGGATCGACACGAGCTGCCATCCACCGCCGCTGATCGCGCATGGTCCCGCAGCAGCGACGACGCAGTCGTACTGGAACTCGTCGGGATCGGTCCCGTCTTCCTGCAGGTTGAACTCGAGCGTGTACTCCTGGCCCGCGTCGGGATTGATCCAGAAGTTGAAGTGGTCGGTGCCAGACAGGTCGCTCGGGCTGGTCCGCCCGAAGCCGCCGTAGAAGCCGGGATTCCCGCCGGACCCCCAACCGGTCTGCAGCGAGTACACGCCACCATCCGCAGGTGGCAGGTCGTCGGAATTCGGTGCGATTCCGCCCCCGCCAACGGATCCACCGAAGGCGAACCAACCGTTGCCAAGGGGATCTCCGTGCTCCATGTCGTCGAAGACGAGCGTGCCAACGGCGGCGCTGGCGCTGGTGGGCGCCACCACCATCAACCCGGCGACCAAGACTGCCGAAACCACCGCACCGAACCACTGACGAGTTGAACGTCGCACGCTGTGCCCTTCCGAATGCTGGATGCCGGCGTGGCACCCAAGTTGAGAGCGCTTCCCCGGAGAGATTTCTTCACCCTCGTGGCATCCGAGTTCTGTGTCAAGACGAGCGGCGACCAGATCCGGGATAGGCGTACCGGATGCCCGGATTGCGAAAAAGGTCGCCCATCAGGGATGGGCATTGCTTGGGGCGACACACACTGTGAGGGCGCAGCGTCCGGGCGAAGTCCCGGGCTACCGGGCGATGTATCCGATCCAGGGGGCGAGGGAGATCAGCCCGGTGATCACGTAGAGCCAGGTGAGGCGGCGGCGGTGTGCGAGCCCTCTTTGGCCAGCGCCGCCTCGGTGAACACCGACAGCCCGAGGTCGGGGTCGTATCCGTGGATCTCGCTGACGTCCAGGTGGGTCATGAAGTCCAGGATCTCGTCGCTGACGACCTGACCGGGGACGAGCACCGGGAATCCCGGGGGATAGGGCACCACCAAGGTCGTGGAGACCAACTCCCGACCCCCGGCCACTTGCTCACGGGCCTCATCGAGCGTCACGTAGTCGACGCTCTCCGGGTCGTAGGCGAGGAAGTACGCGCTGCGCATGTCCCCCTCCGGGCTGCCCGGGAAGGGGCTGAAGCGGTCATGGAAGCGACTGAAATCAGGCAGCGGCGGGAGGTTGGTCGACAGCGCAGCCACGCGCCGCTCAAGCACCCGCGCGTGTGCCGGGCTGGACTCCCCCTGAGCTTGGTCGAGCTCGTTGGCGATGTCCGTGAGCGCCTCGAGGAGGTAGGTCAACGCCCCCCACGAAGCGCCGATGGTCACGATGAACAGCACGCTGTTGATGGAGGTCTTGTTGACCTGCAGACCGAAGCGGTCCATCAGGACGTTGTTCTTGAACGTGTCGCCGTTCATCCCGGTGGCGGCGATGTACAAGGTGGCGCGCGTGGGCTCGAGGACGAACTCGTCGCCACTCCATGCGGCGCGCGTCGTCGCCAGGCCCTGCACATCACCGGCCGTCGATCCGGAGACGCGCTGCATGCCCGAGGGTCGGTACTCGTCCGGGATGAGGTCGGCCGGGTCGAGGACGAAGAAGTACTTGTTCAGCAGCGGGTCTGCAGCGACCTTGCGCCGGAACTCCAGGGCGATCTCCCAGGCCCGCTCGACCAGGCCGTACCCCTCAAGGTCGACCTGTCGTCGGGCCAGGTCCAGCGAGGCAAGGATCTGGTAGTTCGGCGACGTGCTCGTGTGGGTCAGGAACGCCTCGTGGAACTCGGCTACCGCATCGCGGGCGAAATCCTGGTCGCGGACGTGGATCATCGAGGCCTGCCGCAGCGCGGACAGCGACTTGTGCGTCGACTGGGTCGCGTACACCCGCACCCGTGCCACCGATGGGTCAGGCATCAGCCTGTGGTCCAGCCAGGTGGCCTCGTCCTCGGGATCGAGGGCGGCCCGGTCGGCGACGTACGCGTCGTACTTCTTCTGGTACTCGTCGGACGCGAGGTGGGACTGGAGGTCCTGCGCGGCGACCATGGCGGTCCGTTGCCGGGTGAAGATCCCGGCCACGGCGAAGGCGAACCAGGCCTCGTCCCAGAGGAAGACCATGTCCGGCTTGATCGCGAGCACCTCGGACATGACCTGGTAGGGGTCGTAGGTGATGCCGTCGAACGTGCAGTTGGTCAGCAGCAGCATGCGAACGGAGTCGAGTCGCCCAGCCGCCTTGAGGTCGAGCAACGTCTTCTTGATCGTGCGCAGCGGCACCGCCCCGTACATCGCGAACTCGGGCAGCTTGTAGGCGTCGAGGTAGACCGGGTGGGCGCCCCCCAGCACCAGCCCGTAGTGGTGGGACTTGTGGCAGTTGCGGTCGATCAGAACCACATCACCGGGCTTGGTCAGGGCCTGCACGACGATCTTGTTCGACGTGGAGGTGCCGTTGGTGACGAAGTAGGTGTGCGCCGATCCGAACGTCCGGGCCGCCTTGTCCTGGGCCTGCTTCAGTGAGCCCGTGGGGGCCAGCAGGGAGTCCAGCCCACCAGAGGTCGTCGAGGTCTCCGCGAGGAAGATGTTCCGCCCGTAGAAGGTGACCATGTCACCCATCCACCGCGAGTTGAACACGGAGTTGCCGCGCGCGATCGGCAGCGCGTGGAAGTTGCCGATCGGCCGGTCCGCGTAACTCTTGAGGGCGTCGAAGAACGGCGTGGACAGCCGGCGGCGGACCCCGTCGAGCAGGGTCATGTGCAGTTCGCTGCGCGACTCGTAGCGGTAGAAGGCGCGGTCGAAGGCCAGGATGGTCGGGTCCTGGGAGTCGGGGAGAGCCTCATCCGTCGTGAGGTACAGGTCCAGGTGCGGACGCACCCGACGGATCGCCGTCGCCAGGATCCGCGCCCGGTGGTACTCGGTCGCGCCGGTCAGCCCGTACTCGGCATCGAACTCGTCGATCAATCCGTTGAAGAGGCCGAACGCGGCCTCGGAGCGCAGCGGGACGTCGGGGCGCATCACCACCGCCTGGACGTCGTTGTTGAGCAGGACGCAGGCCAGCGCCGCGTCGAAGGAGCGCACGAGCACGGCCTCGTACACGAGCCTGTCATCCTGCCGCCGGAACGAGTGCATCTCGTCGACGGCCGGTACCCAGACGCTCGCGTCGACGTCCGAGACGAACAGCACCGTGAAGTAGTGCCGGTCAGGCGACGCCGGATCTGTGCGCGCGACGAGGCCCGGATCGCTCAGGGCGGCTGCGTCGCCGGACCTGCCCTGAAGCCACGCGAGGGATCGGACCTCTTTGGCCAGTTCCTCCATCCGGCCCGAAAGGGCCAACTCCTCCATCCGGTCGATGGCGGGCAGCCCGGGGAAGACCCAGAAGCCCTCGACCCCACGAAGGAACGCGAAGGCGCCGGCGAGCTTCGCCTCCAGGGACGCGTCTGGCGAATCCTGCTCAGCCAGCCGGGCGGCAATCTCGGCGACGTGGTTCCACGCGTCCCGACGGGACTGGCCCACGTTTGCGGCGTTGCGAATGAAGTCGGGATCCGGGCCAGAGGCGGGGAGGTAAGCCATGGCTGGACACTAGCCACTCGCGGCGGACCGATCCTGCTGAGCGCGGTCACCTGCGCCGCACGAGCCCGCTGGGCAATGTGGAACGGCCCGGGACATTGGTCCGGGGCCGTTCCACGAGCACCTCTCAGCCCGCCACCTGACGCCGTACTGGCGCGGGGACAACGGCGACGATCAGCGGAGATCGAACCTGTCGAGATTCATCACCTTGTCCCACGCGGCCACGAAGTCGGCGACGAACTTGCCCGCAGCGTCATCGGTGGCGTAGGCCTCCGCGAGAGCCCGGAGCTGGGAGTTCGAGCCGAACACGAGGTCGACACGGCTGCCAGTCCATCTGGCCGCGCCCGTGGCGCGATCGCGACCTTCGAAGGTCTCCTCGGACTCGCCCGTCGGCGCCCACACGGTGCCGATGTCGAGCAGGTTCACGAAGAAGTCCGTGGTCAGCTGCTCGGGGCGCTCGGTGAGCACGCCGACGGCGGACCCGTCGTAGTTCGTGCCCAGGGCCCGCATGCCGCCCACGAGGACGGTCAACTCGGGTGCGCTCAGCGTGAGCATCTGTGCGCGATCCACCAGGAGCGCCTCCGCCGACAGCAGGGCGCCCTTGCCGAGGTAGTTGCGGAACCCATCGGCCGCCGGCTCCAGAACGGCGAATGCCTCCGCGTCGGTCTGCTCCTGCGTGGCATCCGTCCGCCCGGGGGTGAACGGGACCTCGACGTCGTGACCGGCGTTCCTGGCCGCCTGCTCCACTGCCGCGCACCCACCGAGCACGATGAGGTCGGCCAGCGACACCGCAGTGCCCCCGGTCTGGGCGCCGTTGAAGTCCGCCTGGATCCCCTCCAGGGTTCGCAGGACGCGGGCCAGCCCGGCCGGGTCGTTCACTGCCCAGTCGTTCTGGGGAGCAAGCCGGATCCGGGCCCCGTTGGCTCCACCGCGCTTGTCGGTGTTGCGGAAGGTTGAGGCCGAGGCCCATGCAGTCGAGACCAACTGCGAGATGGACAGCCCCGAGTCGAGCAGGGTGGCCTTGAGTGAGGCGATGTCCTGCGCTCCGATGAGGTCGTGGGTGACCGGTGGGACCGGGTCCTGCCAGAGCAGCTCCTCGGTGGGAACCTCCGGGCCCAGGTAGCGGGTGATCGGTCCCATGTCGCGGTGGGTCAGCTTGAACCACGCCCGGGCGAACGCATCGGCGAACTCCTCCGGGTTCTCGTAGAAGCGCCGCGAGATCGGCTCGTAGATCGGGTCCATCCGCAGCGCGAGGTCGGTCGTGAGCATGACCGGGGCCTGCGTCTTGCCCGGATCGTGCGGGTCGGGGACGGTGCTCGCCGCGGCCGGATCGGTCGGCACCCACTGCCAGGCGCCCGCCGGGCTCTTGGACAGGTCCCATTCGTACTCGAACAGGGTCTCGAAGTAGCTGTTGTCCCAGGCGATCGGGGTGGGCGTCCAGGCGCCCTCGAGCCCGCTGGTGATGGTGTCGTTGCCGCTTCCGGTGCCGTAGCTGCTCATCCAGCCCAGGCCCATCTCCTGCAGCGGTGCAGCCTCGGGCTCGGGGCCGACGTACTCATCGGGCATGGCGGCGCCGTGGGTCTTGCCGAACGTGTGCCCACCCGCGATCAGGGCGACGGTCTCCTCGTCGTTCATGGCCATGCGCGCGAACGTTTCCCGGATGTCGCGGGCGGCGGCCAGCGCACTCGGCTGCCCGTTCGGCCCCTCCGGGTTCACGTAGATCAGGCCCATCTGAACCGCCGCCAGCGGGTTGTGGAGCTCGCGGTCGCCGCTGTAGCGCTGGTCGTCCAGCCACGTGGACTCGGTTCCCCAGTTGACCTGCTCGGGCTCCCAGACGTCCTCGCGCCCGCCGCCGAACCCGAACGTCTGCAGTCCCATGGACTCCAGTGCGCAGTTGCCGGCCAGCACGAACAGGTCAGCCCAGGAGATCTTCCGTCCGTACTTCTTCTTGATCGGCCACAACAGTCGACGGGCCTTGTCGAGGTTCGCGTTGTCCGGCCAGCTGTTCAGGGGCGCGAAGCGCTGCTCCCCGGTGCCGGCGCCGCCGCGTCCGTCGCTGATCCGGTAGGTGCCCGCGCTGTGCCACGCCATGCGGATGAACAGCGGGCCGTAGTGACCGTAGTCGGCCGGCCACCAGTCCTGCGATGTCGTCATCAGCGTGTAGATGTCCTGCTTCACGGCGTCCAGGTCGAGGCTGGTGAACTCCGCCGCGTAGTCGAAGTCCGGACCCATGGGGTCGGCTGTGGGCGGGTCCTGGTGCAGGACGTTGATGTTGAGCTGGTTCGGCCACCAGTCCCGGTTGGACATGCCTCCCGCTGTGTGCACGACCGGGCACTTGCTCTCGTTCTCCACGTTGCTCTCTCCTTCAGGTGCAGGGCGGTTGTCAGGCACGGTAGTCCTCTTTGGACCGGGGCGGTCGGTGGGGGTTCATCAGCGCTGAGGTCTCGCGGCGCAGTCCGGGCACTGGCCCCAATAGATGACCTCGGCCGCATCGATCGAGTAGCCGTGCTCGTTGGAGGGGTCCAGGCAGGGAGCGTGACCGACAGCGCAGTCAACATCGGCAATCGCACCGCATGACCGGCACACGACATGGTGATGGTTGTCTGCGACCCGGGATTCGAATCGCGCGGTCGAGCCTGCCGGCTGGATACGCCGAACCAGGCCCGCGCCGGTGAGGGCACGGAGCACGTCGTAGACGGCCTGTGTCGACACCTCGCCCAGATCGGCTCGGACCACGGCGATGATCGAGTCGGTGTCGGCGTGCGGATGCTCGTGGACGGCGCCCAGGACGGCGACCCGGGGGCGTGTCACCCGCAGGTCAGCCGCGCGCAGGATCTGCGCGAAATCCGTGGTCTCCGGCACCCCGGGAGTCTCTCGCCATTTCTGGAATGAGTCAAGATCTCGACGGGGGGCGGGCTGGGCCGACGCACCAGAGCGAACCGCGCACGATGGGCACCGTTAGACCCTGGCTCAGGCAGGGTCAAAGACGAACCGCGCAGGGTGGACACCGATAGCCGGCCCGTGCGCAGGCCTATCGGTGCCTTTCGAGCGCGTCTCAGACAGGCGCCCAGACCATCCGGCTCAGACGGTGCCTAGCGTGCGCGTTTGGAGTTGGCGCGGTCCGCCGTGACGGCACGGGACGCTCGGCAGAGCCGTCCGGGGTCGGATACGGTCGTGCCGTGCCGAATGTCGCCTGGATCGTCAGCTTGAAGTCACCGGAACTGGCTGAGGAGGTGTCGCAACTGCGCGGGCTCCTGGCCGGGGCCGGGCTCATCGACGTGGGTGAGCCGACCACGGCGGCCGACCTCGACGCGGCCGACCTGGTCGTCGTGTGGACTGATCATCGACTGCCCCAGTCGTTGGCCGACTCCCTCGCCCGTCCTGAGGTCGTGGTCCTGCTCGCCGGCCCCAGTCTTGCGCTGGGCGATCCGGATGGGGTCCTGTCCGAGGCCGCCGGGTTCGGGGTGGGAGCAAGCTCCCCGGTGCATGACGTCCGGCTGCGCGCAGGCGCCGCGGGCAACCACCTCAGTGCGGCGCTCCACGTCCACGGAGACCACGCCCACCACGATGAGCACGAGCACCTCACAGACCGAGTGGCGCATGTGGAGTGGATCGCCGATGACGTGCGCGTCCTGCGTACCGCCAGGCTCGGGTTGACCGACTACGCCGTCCTGACCTGGCGCCCGGCGACGTCGACCGGTGTCTGGACCATGGGTACCTCACCGGGGGCTGTGGCCAACCGCGACGTGACTCGACTGCTCGTCCAGGTCGCGCGGGAGCTGGTCGGGCAGCCGGCACCGGAGCCGATCCGCGTCGGTCTGCTCGGCTACGGCGCCATCGGCCACGAGCACAGCCGCGCCGTGCGCGCCGTCGATGGGCTTGTGCTCACGGCTGTGTGTGACACCTCGACTGAGCGGCTCAGAGTCGCCAAGGACGCAGTTCCCGGGATCATGACCACCACCTCAGCCGACGAGCTCCTCGAGCGCGACGACGTGGACCTCGTCGTGGTCTCCACGCCGCCGAGCACGCACGCCGACTGGGCCCTGCGGGCGATCGACGCTGGGAAGCACGTTGTCGTGGAGAAGCCGTTCGCGATCAGCGCCGCCGAAGCCGACAGCGTCCTGTCCGCAGCCCGGGACGCCGGCCGGCTCGCGGTGGTGTACCAGAACCGGCGATTCGATCCGGACCATCTGGCCGTGCGCCGGCTGGTCCAGTCCGGAGGACTCGGCGAGGTGTTCCACGTCGAGGCGTTCGTTGGCGGGTACGGCCACCCCTGCAACCTGTGGCACTCCGACGAGGGGGTGTCTGGGGGCGCGTTCTACGACTGGGGGTCGCACGTGCTCGACCAGGTGCTGGACCTGATCGACACCGACATCGAGTACGTCACGGCGGCGGCGCACAAGCGACGGTGGTTCGACGTCACCAACGCCGACCACTCCCGGGTCACCGTGCGGTTCACCGACGGGACGGAGGCGGAGTTCATCCACTCGGATCTGGCTGCCGCGCTCAAGCCTCGCTGGTACGTGCTGGGCACGCGCGGAGCCATCCTCGGTACCTGGCGCTCGGAGAAGGTTGTGTCACGCAGCGACATCGGGACCCTGGTGGAGGACCAGTTGGCACCAGCTGACTCCCCGCCCGCGATCGCGCTGCATTCCGGCGACGGGAGCGTCACCCAGGTCGCGACCCCGCCGGGCAGCCAGTACGCCTTCCACCGGGAGCTGGCTGACCAGTTGCGATTCGCCATCCCCATGACGGTCACCGGAGAGCAGTCGCGCAGGGTCGTGGCAGTCATGGAGGCGGCGACCGCCTCGGCCGCGGACGGCGGACGGCCGGTGGTCCCACAGTGAGCTCCCCGCAGCCCGTGCGCTGGGGATTCCTCGGGGCCGGCTTCATCGCCTCCCATGCCCTTGGCCCTGCGGTCCATGCGGCCGATGGTGGGGTGCTGCACGCGGTCGGTGCCCGCGATCCCGGCCGGGCCAAGGCGCTGGAACCGGCGGGGCCCATCGGCTCCTACGCGGACGTGTGCACCGATCAGGACGTCGACGCTATCTACATCGCCCTGGCCAATGACGATCACATGCGCTGGGTCAGGTTCGCCCTCGAGTGTGGCAAGCACGTCCTGTGCGAGAAGCCGCTGGGTCTCGACGCGCAGGAGGTCGCGTCCATGACCGCCGACGCTCAGGATCGGGGGCTGCTGCTGGTGGAGGCATCGTGGAACCGCTGGCACCCCCGGACCCGGAGGTTCGAGGAGCTGATTGCGGATGTCGCCGGTCCTCGGGACGTGCGCGCCTGGTTCACGTTCCCCACCGTCCCGGCGGACAACTACCGGCTGGATCCGACTCGCGGCGGCGGGGCATTGCTCGACGTCGGCTGCTACACGACTTCCGCCGTTCTCTCGGCCCTGGCCGCCGACGAGGTCTCGGTGGTCCAGGTCGACCGGCACGTCGGCCCCACCGGGGTGGACCTGACCACCACCGCGACGCTCACCCATGCGAACGGCACGGGGACGATCACGGCCTCATTCGAGCAGCCCGAGTCCCAGGGCGTGGTCTTCACGGCGCCCGGGTTGTCCGTCGAGTTCAGCGGGGCAGCCTTCACGACCTGGCACGAGCCGTGCGCCCTGCGCATCGCTGAGAGCGGGCAGTGGCGCGAGGAGACCTTCGCAGCCTGCGACCCGTACCGGTTGATGGTCGAGGCCGTGTCGGCCCGCATCCGCGGCGAGGATGCCTGGGTCCTGCCGCTGTCGACCTCCGCGGCCGTGGCTGCGACGTTGGACAAGATCGCTGCGACGCCGGCTTCGGACGCGTGAACGTCCGGATCCTCGCCGTGATGGCGCTGGGTGGGGTCGTCTGGCTGACTGGGTGCGCGGGCGGCGAATCGGCACCGACCGGGCCCGGTTCACCGGGCATCTCAGCGGGCATGGACTCCACGGGAACCCTCGCGGAGTCCGGCGTGGTCTCCAACGTGGTCGACGGCGACACCGTGGACGTTGACGGGGTCGGCCGGATCCGGGTCATCGGCATCGACACCCCGGAAATATGCATACCTTGTTTGGTGGGTGTCGTAGACAGTGCAGTCATGTGAGTTGACGGTGTGTGCGGTGCCCATGTGCTCGTGTCGCTGACGATGGGTGACGAGGACCGGGCTTAGCGTTCGGCGGATGCAGAGGTCGGTCTACGCAGCGTCGTTTCAGGTTGCCCCGGGTCGGACCGGCTATGTGATCGTCAGGCGTGAGGGTTCCCGGTTGAGCCGGGTGGACGCCCCCAGCGATTACCTGTTCCACCGCGCGGCTGTCACGAGGTCCCCGAACACGTTGGATGCGGAGGCTCGTTCGCTGTCGCTGTGGTGGAGGTGGTGCCTCGACGTTGGCGTCGATCCGTTGCTGGCCACGGCCAGTGACTTCGCTCGTTTCGTGCTTGCGTTGCAGCAGACTCCGAAGGGTTTGTCGTTGTCCAGTGGGGTGCTCGCGCTTCCGGGGGATGACCGACTGCGCGCTGCGACGACGGTCAAGCTCAGGGTGGGTCATGTCAAGGCGTTCTACGCTTGGGCGGGACGGGTCGACGCAGCGGCCGACGTCGTGTCTCGTCGGATGGGTGCGTTCAAGGCGCCGAGGGCGGCGGCGGCGCGGACCGTGACCCGACTGGTGCCGGACCAGGTCACGACGGTGATGAGGGCTGACCTCCATCCTCGGGATCGGTTCTTGTGGGAGTTGCTCTACACCGGTTTGCGGGAGGGTGAAGCACTGGGGCTGCGAGTCGAGGATTGGCACCCGAACAGCGAGATCGCGCTCGTCTGGGCGTGCCAGGTGCGGGGGCCGCACTTGCACGTCCGACCCCGTGACGACAATCCCAATGGGGCCCGGCAGAAGAGCGCTCCTCACCAGCGGGTCGTCCCGATCTTGCCGCGGCTCGAGGCGGCGTATCGCGAATGGTCGGCGTGGGCCTATGACCACCTGCCCGAGAGCTCAGAATCGAAGTTCCTCTTGGTCTCGTTGAGCGGCCCGAACCGTGCCCGGTTCTGGTCACGGTCAGGGCTGCAGCGTCGCTGGGGGCAGGTGTTCCAGACGCTCCCCGGATGGGAGCTGGCCACGCCGCACATGCTGCGCCACACGTTCGCCTCCGAACTCCAGGACGCCGGGGTGGACCGAATGGTCATCGCGGAGCTGCTCGGGCACCGCAGCCCTGAGTCCGTTCAGGTCTATGCCCATGGGTTGATGGAGACCATGCGAGCCGGAGTCGACAAGCTGGCCGATTGGCGCAACCAGCGCCTAGGGGCATGAGATGACCACACTCGGCCGACCATTGCTCTCGGTGCCTGCGTTCCGGGCCCCAACGTCGTCATTCGCGGCGGATCTGGGGCTCAGCGCCGCGGCCGATCCTTCGTGGCTGCCGCAGGCCCTACGAGACCAGGACCGGGCGTGGATCATGGACCGCTGGTCGCCCGGCACGCGCGAGTTCGAGTGGGTCCCCACTGACCCACTGGCTGCCCTCTATGAGTTGCCCAACCGCTCGCGCGTGGTGGATCTTTCAGGGCTGCAGGACTCAGTTGTGGTCGAGCTGCTTGCCTGCGCGGCAGCTGATGCGGTCGCGGGGATCCGCGCCAAGACCTCGGAGTTCCGCTGGTTGGTCGCGGTAGCGCGTGACGGCGACGTCTCGTCGGTGTGTGATCTCGATGTCGAAGTGCTCGCAGCTGTCTGCCAGACGGGGAGTCGAGGGGGATCTCGGGGGGCGAGTTCCCCCTATCGCAAGGCTGTAGGTGACTTGAGGCGGTGGCAGTCTCGTATCGAGAACTCCGGCGCGGATCGGGACCGGGAGTGGGATCGCGACCGGATACGCCTCGCTGTGGTCAAGCCGGGTGCCCCCAGGACGGTGTGGGATGTCGGGCAGATCGAACAGCCGTGGCTTCGGGCGATGCTGGTGGGTGTCATGCGCGCGCGGATCTCCACGGTCGGTCATGTCACCCTGGGCGCCTACCTACGTGGGTGCAAGATGCTCTCCCAACACTTGTCGACCCGGCCGGACAGCGGGCGGATTCCCCGGCTGATCACGGCTCGGGACATGGATAGGTTCGCTGAGCGCTTGGCCGCGGATGCCGATGTCTCGGACTTCCAGCAGGAGTCGTGGATCAAGGCCGTGTCCAGCGTGTTGACTCAAGGGCGAGCTCTGGGGCTGGCCGAGGACCTCCCCGCGTCGTTCAGCTACGTGGAACAACGGCATGCACCCAAGCGGTCCGAGGTCGTCTTCGCAGACAGGGCCTTCCCCGACGCGGCCTTCCGGCTGGTGACTGGATGCGACGAGCACTTCGGACCAGGCGTGTTCGATCTGGCCCGGTCCGTCCCCGGCGGCGCGTTCAACGGGGAGGTGTTCGTGGCCGCGCTGCACGCTGGGGCCAACTTCGGACGACGGGCCAGCGAGGTGCTCAAACTCCGAGCCGATCGGGTGCGTTTCGCTGATACCGGCGCAGCCGACATCCTCTACGACAACTTCAAGAGCGGACGGCAGCGGGTCTGGCTGCCAATCGACACCCGATCGGCAACC
>JAQBEX010000059.1:0-11329 GCA_032123675.1 Actinomycetes bacterium | reverse complement strand
TGGATCGAGGACAGGACGTCGTCCTGGACGAGGCGCTGCGACAGGATGATCGCGTCCTCGTAGTTGTGGCCCTCCCACGGCATGAATGCCACGAGCAGGTTGCGCCCCAGTGCCATCTCCGCGGTGTCGGTGCTGGGTCCGTCGGCCAGGACCTGGCCCTCCTCGACCCGCTGGCCGTCCTCGACGATCGTCCGCTGGTTGAAGCAGGTGCCCTGGTTCGACCGGTCGAACTTGCGCAGCCGGTAGGTCTCGTACGTGCCGTCATCGTTGGCCACGGTGACGTGGTCGGCGGACACCTCCGAGACGACCCCGGACTTGTTGGCCGCCACGACGTCGCCGGCGTCGACCGCAGCGCGGTACTCCATCCCGGTGCCGACCAGCGGTGCCTCGCTGCGCAGCAGCGGGACAGCCTGGCGCTGCATGTTGGCGCCCATCAGCGCGCGGTTTGCGTCGTCGTGCTCCAGGAACGGGATCATCGCCGTGGCCACCGACACCATCTGGCGCGGCGAGACGTCCATGAAGTCCACGTCGACCGGGGCGACGTAGTCGACCTCGCCACCCTTGGTCCGGACCAGGACCCGGGCCTCGGCGAAGTGCCCGTCATCGGTCAGCGGGGCGTTGGCCTGCGCGATGACGTGCAGGTCCTCCTCGTCGGCGGTCAGGTAGTGGACCTCGTCGCTGACGTGGCCCTGGTCGTCGACCCTGCGGTAGGGGGTCTCGATGAACCCGAACGCGTTGACCCGCGCGTAGGTCGACAGCGAGCCGATCAGGCCGATGTTGGGACCCTCAGGGGTCTCGATCGGGCACATGCGGCCGTAGTGCGAGGGGTGCACGTCGCGGACCTCGAAGCCGGCCCGCTCACGCGACAGGCCACCCGGTCCGAGTGCCGACAGGCGGCGCTTGTGGGTCAGGCCCGAGATCGGGTTCGTCTGGTCCATGAACTGGCTCAGCTGCGAGGTGCCGAAGAACTCCTTGATGGAGGCCACGACCGGGCGGATGTTGATCAGCGTCTGTGGCGTGATCGCCTCGACGTCCTGGGTGGTCATCCGCTCGCGGACCACCCGCTCCATGCGCGACAGGCCGGTGCGCAGCTGGTTCTGGATCAGTTCGCCGACCGTGCGCAGGCGCCGGTTGCCGAAGTGGTCGATGTCGTCGGTCTCGACCGGCTTGGTCCCCTGGACCGTCTCGAACGAGGTCTCCCCCGCATGCAGGCGGCACAGGTACTCGATCGTGGCCTCGATGTCCTCGATCTGCAGCGTGCTCTGGCCCAGCTCAGTGTCGAGCCCGAGCTTCTTGTTCACCTTGTAGCGCCCGACCTTGGCCATGTCGTAGCGCTTGGGGTTGAAGTAGAAGTTCTCCAGCAGGTTGCGACCGGCCTCGATGGTCGGCGGCTCGCCCGGGCGCAGCTTGCGGTAGATGTCCAGAAGCGCCTCGTCCTGGGTCTTCTCCGGGTTGGTGGTCCCGACCGGGTCCTTCTCCAACGTCGCGGCCATGACCGGCCACGCGGCGAAGCGCTCGCGGATCTGCTCCTCGGAACGGCCCAGGGCCTTGAGCAGGACGGTGACCGGCTGCTTGTGCTTGCGGTCCACGCGCACGCCGACGAGGTCCTTCTTATCGATCTCGAACTCCAACCACGCCCCGCGGCTGGGGATGATCTTGCAGACGTAGATGTCCTTGTCGGAGGTCTTGTCCACCTGGCGCTCGAAGTACACGCCCGGGGAGCGGACCAGCTGCGACACCACGACGCGCTCGGTGCCGTTGACGATGAACGTGCCCTTGTCGGTCATCAGCGGGAAGTCACCCATGAAGACCGTCTGGCTCTTGATCTCGCCGGTCTCGTTGTTGGTGAACTCCGCGGTGACGAACATCGGCTGCGAGTAGGTCATGTCCTTCTCGCGGCACTGGTCCACGGTGTACTTCGGCGGCTCGAAGCGATGGTCACGGAAGCTCAGCGACATGGTCTCCGAGAAGTCCTCGATCGGGGAGATCTCGGTGAAGATCTCCTCGAGCCCGGACTTGTTGGGGACACTGGCGCCGGACTCGACGGCGGCGGCCACACGGGCCCGCCACGTGTCGTTGCCGAGCAGCCAGTCGAACGACGCGGTCTGCAGGGCCAGGAGGTCCGGGACCTCCAGCGGCTCGCGGATCTTGGCGAACGAGACCCGGTTCAGTCCGGGCGGCGGCGGGGGTGTGGCGGTCTTGCGGGCGGAGGCCAAGACAGGTCCTTCCAGGACGGTTCACTGCGGTCGGCACGCTGACTCGGACCCCGGTCACGCAGCAGGACTGCGGGCATGGCTCACGAAGGAGGACCAGTGCTGGGGATGAAGGACAGCGCAAAGCGGCAGCATACCCTGTTGGGCAGCCGCTGTCGACCCGCGACGTGAACTCCGATCAACGATTCCTCGTGTGCGCACATGATCCGCGCCGCTCGACAGCGGGTGACGGGACCCTGCACGCACTCCTCGAACCATCCACCGGAGCGTGACCCCAAGGAGCCACGAACACGCCGGAACGCAGTGCGTCGGACTCAGGGTGCCCTCCCACTCGCGCTGAGTCAAGTACCCGAGGGGCCCGAATGTGTCGGAGCTGCACCGAGTCAGGCCGGAGCGGGGCCGACCCCGCCGGCGACATGCCACTGGGCGCACCCCCGGTTCTCGGGGATGCGCCCAGTGAATGGTGCTGCGCAGGTCAGCGCATGGTCACTTGACCGATGCCGTGGCGCCAGCGGCCTCCAGGGCTGCGGCAGCCTTGTCAGCGGCCTCCTTGTTGACCTTCTCGAGGACAGGCTTGGGGGCACCCTCCACGAGGTCCTTGGCCTCCTTGAGGCCGAGGCTGGTCAGCGTGCGGACCTCCTTGATGACCTGGATCTTCTTGTCACCGGCGCTCTCGAGGATGACGTCGAACTCGTCCTGCTCCTCGACGACCTCGGCAGCGCCACCGGCGGCAGCGCCACCGGCCACGGCCACAGCGACCGGGGCGGCCGCGGTGACCCCGAAGGTCTCCTCGAACTCCTTGACGAACTCCGACAGCTCGATCAGCGTCATCTCCTTGAACGCGTCGAGCAGATCCTGCGTGCTCAGCTTCGCCATGATGGCGTTCCTCTCTCGTTTCCGGCCGATGCCGGGTTGGGCTGATTGCGAAGGGCGATCAGCCCTCGGCGTTCTCCTCGGCTGCGGCCGCAGCGTCGGTGGTGGCATCGGCGGGTGCCTCAGCCGGGACCTCAGCATTGGCAGTCGCCTCAGCCTCGGGGGTGGTCTCAGCCGCAGCCTCAACCTCGGTGACCTCGGCCGCAGCCTCGGTCGGGACCTCGGCATCGGCGGTCGCCTCAGCTTCGGGGGTGGCCTCGGCCGCAGCCTCAGCCTCGGTGGCGGGTGCCTCGGCGACCGCCTCGGGGGCAACATCGGCAGCCGGGGCGGACCCCGTGCCTGCGATCAGTGCCGGGTCCGCCTCGGCGGCGGCCCGCAGGGCCTCAATCGCACGGGCGGCCTGCGACAGCGGGGCCGCGAACAGCGACACAGCGTTCTGCAGGGACGCGTTCATCGCACCGGCCAGCTTCGCCAGCAGGACCTCACGGGACTCGAGGTCCGCGAGCTTGGTCACGTCAGCGGCGGACAGGACGTTGCCGTCCAGGTATCCGCCCTTGATGACCAGGTTCGGGTGCACCTTGGAGAAGTCACGCAGGCCCTTGGCCGCCTCGACCGGATCGCCCTTGACGAAGGCAATCGCGCTCGGGCCGACCAGCAGGTCATCAAGACCGTCAACCCCGGCATCCTTCGCCGCGATCTTGGTCAGCGTGTTCTTCACCACTGCGTATGTGGCATTGCCGCCCAGGGAACGGCGCAACTCCTTGAGCTGCGCCACGGTCAGGCCGCGATACTCCGTCAGGACCGCCGCGCTCGAGGAGCGGAACTCCTCGGTGATCTCCTCGACGGCGGTGGACTTGGGGTTCCGCGCCATGATTCTCCTTTGAGCAGTGTCGACCGTGGCAGGCCCCGACATGACGAACGCCCCGGCGCAGGCGCGGGGCGTTGGGCCGGATCCGCGGCGAGGGGTGCTCGTCGTGATCTGGTCTTCTGCTCTCACCTGCGTGGGCCGCCCGCGGTGCGGGACCTTCAGCGCCTCGCCACACGCAGCGGTGAGGAACGACCAACGGTCTTCGGTGCTCCAAGGGTAGTCCAGCGGCGCGCTCGGTCCAAATCACCGCTGCCCGTCACCCTGAGGCTCGGCGTCGAGCCCGTCGTGGGTGCACGTGGTCGTTGCGCCGACCAGGCCCGCGAAGCTCCGCCGATCCCGGCGGAACAGCACCGTCGCGCTCTCCAGGACCACGACGACCAGGATCCCCCCACCGCCCAGCAGGAGCATGGGGAGCCAGCGCACCACGAACCGTGCGATCGGGCCGCGGGGAGGTGCGGGTTGCCCGTTCTGCACGGAGGCCAGACCCAGAAGCACCGCCGACTGGCCCGGGGTGGCGCGATCACGTCGCATGAGCGGCACGCCCAGGAGCAGCAGGGCTGGGACGATGATCCCGACGGCCCTCAGCCACCCCTGCCACTCCTGGGCCTCGATCCCCCGCAGGGCGAGCACGAACGCCACCGCAACGTCGACGCCGAACGTGAGGAAGATCGTGAGCATCAGGTCCGTGGCTGCCGCCAGGGCCCGGCGCCGCACCGTGGGCAGGTCAAGGTCAGCTCGGCGAGCCGGCTCACGGAAGGGGACGACCCTGGTCACCAGGGCGCCGATGACCCAGCCGACGAGCGCACCGGTGGTGTTGGTGATCAGGTCGTCGACCTCGGCAACCCGATAGGGGCACGGGTAGAGGCCCCACAGCGCCGATCCCTGGGCCACCTCGATGACCAGTGAGGTCCCCAGCCCGATCGCCAGCGCCCATCTGATCCCGCGGCGCAGCAGGTAGGCGACCAGGAACCCAAGGGGGACGAAGAAGACCACGTTGAACGCCACTTGGAGGAACAGCCCACTGGTCACCGTGGCCGGCACCCCCACCTCGGCAACGCGGTCGAGGACCTCGGCGAAGGACTGGCCGGGGGTGACACGCCAGTACTCGAACGTCGACCGCTTCGTGCAGAAGTCCTCTGGAGCGGTGGGCAGGGGGAACGTCGTGAAGGCGAAGAGGGCCGACACGTAGAGCGCGGTCACGGCGGCCCACGCGGTGGGCCCCAGCGCCAAGTACCGGTAGCGCCGGTACACCACGGCCAGGACAACCGGTATGAGCACCGGCAGCATCAGGAAGAAGACCCCGATCGAGGCCAGTCCCTCGAACAACCACGTGCCCATCCGAGCTCAGCCCCTCCCGCTGCATCAGGCCAATTGCCCAGCGGAACCATAGGGCACCTGCCCACACCCCGGTAGGCACCTGATCGGCGCATGCGGGCGGGCGGCAGTCGCACCAGACCCGGCTTCGACCCGTAGCATCCCGCACATGCCAGATATGGACGCAACCGGACCTGTGGACGACCTAAGCCTGCTGCGGGCCTACGAGCCCGTGCTGCGCTTCACGAAGGGGGAGTACTTCTACCCCGTGTCCGTGTCCGGATATGCCCAGCACGCGGCCCTGTGGACGGAGCTGCCCTCCGGCGAGTCCGTCGTGGAGGCGGCGCCGGAGACCTTCGGCCTTCCCCTGCTCGGTCACATGGACGAGATCGTCGCCCGCTCCGGCCAGTCGCTGTCCGGGATCATGACCGGGCAGAAGTTGAATCGGGCCCACATCCCGCGCAAGGATCGGCCTCCCCGACTCAGCGGGGCCAGCCGGCTGGCCGCCGTGGGACTGCTCGGGCGGCTCGTCGACGCACTGAACCGCCTGTCGCTGGTCTTCCGGGGCAGCGTTCCTGGCGGAAGCGCAGCCCATTCCTACATCCTGCAGCAGGAGCATCTCGAGCCGGACCGGCCGACCTACTACGGCCGGGTGGTCCGCGGCGGTGGGTGGATCGTCTGCCAGTACTGGTTCTTCTACTCGTTCAACAACTGGCGCTCGGCGTTCGGCGGAGTCAACGAGCACGAGTCCGACTGGGAACAGGTCACGATCTACCTGGACGGGACCGGCGAACTCGACGGGGCTGGTCTTCCGCAACCCCGGTGGGTGGTGTTCTCCGCCCACGACGAGACCGGCGACGACCTGCGCCGGCGCTGGGACGACCCCGACCTGACCCTTGTCGACGGCCGCCACCCGGTGGTGTTCGCCGGCGCCGGCTCGCACTCGGGGGCCTATCTGCCAGGGGACTACCTGATCGCGGTCGAGCCACCCACCCTCGGCGGGTTCATCCGGCTCGGCCGATGGCTGGCCCGGGTCTTCACGCCCTGGTCAACCGGGGCCAAGAGCGTTGGGATCCCCTACATCGACTACGCCCGGGGCGACGGCCGGTCGATCGGCCCCGGCCAGCCGGACCAGTGGTACCCAGAGCTCATCGACGACGAGACCGGATGGGTCCGCCGCTACCGCGGTCTCTGGGGTCACGACACCCGCGACCGCCTCGGTGGGGAACGGGGACCGGCCGGACCGCGCTACGAGCGCGACGGAACCGTGCGGGCATCCTGGTCGGGACCGGTGGCCTGGGCGGGCCTGGCCAAGGTGCCGCCGAACCCCTCGGTCGCCCGCGAGCTGCTGGCAGCACGCGACGAGCAGCTCCAGGAGCGCCTTGTCGAGCTCGCGGCCGACATCGCGGCCACCAGCCAGTCGCTGCAGATCGCAGCCGCCGGCCGGAATCCCGGATCCAGGCAGGTGCGGGACCTGGCCGATGAGGAGCGCCGCCTGCTGGAGCTGCGCGCCGAGCAGGTCCAGCTGCTCGACGAGCAGGACACCCTGGAGCAGAACGCGCAGTCAGCGCTGCTCGACCCACACGCGCACCTCTCCCACCGGAACATGCCCATGCAACCGGTCACGAGCGGCCGAGCCCGGCTGCTGTCCTGGTGGTCGGTGCTGAGCACCCCATTGATCCTGTGGACCATCGCCCAGATCGTGGAACCGACGATCGGCGTCAGCGCCTCAGCGGCTGCGCTCGGCGGCCTCGTCATCCTGGTCTCGATCGAGGGATTCGTTCGGGGGAAGTTCCTTGCCGTGATGGGACGGTTCCTGCTGATCATCGTTGGCGTGATCGTCGTGTACAACGTCTGGAAGGACTGGCGCATCGTGCTCGGGGTTGGCCTGTCAGCGGCTGCGATCGCCATCCTGTTCGTCAACCTGCGTGAAGCCCTGCGCCGCTGAGTCCAGACGGGCGGTCTCACTCCATGACAGCCACCCGCGCCCACGCGGCTCCACCGGACCTGAGGACGAACACATGAGTTCGATTGAGAACACCCCGGCAACGACCTTCCCGGACGGCAAGCCGATGGTCGACGCCCAGGGTCGCCCCGCCAGCCCCAGGAGCCGGCTGACTGCGGTCCTGCTCGCCTGGTTGTTCGGCGTGTTCGGCGTTCACCGCTTCTACGTGGGCAAGGTCGGCACGGGCATCCTGATGATCCTGACCCTGGGCGGCCTGGGCATCTGGGTCCTGGTCGACATGATCATGATCCTGGTCGGCTCGTTCAAGGACAAGCAGGAGCGCTACCTGTCCAACTGGTAGTCCCCCACACACACGAGGACCCCTCCGGCGCTGCCGTAGGGGTCCTCGTTGGATGCGGTGGCCCGGAGGTCAGCCCGACTCCTCCTCGGAGGCGAGGTCGCGCGTCCGGTTGGGATCGACCGGGATGCCGGGGCCCATGGTCGTCGCCAGGGTTGCCTTCCGGATGTAGCGACCCTTGGCCGCCGACGGCTTGAGCCGGATGATCTCGTCGAGCGCGGCGCCGTAGTTCTCGATCAGCTGCTCCTCAGTGAAGGAGACCCGCCCGATCGGGAAGTTCAGGTTGGCGTTCTTGTCCGTGCGGAACTCGATCTTGCCGCCCTTGATGTCGTTGACGGCCTTGGTCACGTCCATCGTGACGGTGCCGGTCTTCGGGTTGGGCATCAGGCCACGGGGGCCCAGTACCTTGCCCAGCCGGCCGACCTTGCCCATGAGGTCCGGCGTGGCGACCGCCGCATCGAAGTCGGTCCAGCCGGCCGCGACCTTCTCGATCATGTCATCGGACCCGACGAAGTCGGCGCCCGCGGCACGAGCCTCCTCTGCCTTGGCGGCGTTGGCGAAGACCAGGACCCGGGCGGTCTTGCCGGTGCCGTGCGGCAGGTTGACGGTGCCGCGAACCATCTGGTCCGCCTTGCGGGGGTCGATGCCCAACCGCATGGCGACCTCGACGGTCGCGTCGAACTTCGTGGGACTGGTCTCCTTGGCCAGGCGCACCGCGCTCAGCGGGGCGTAGAGCTCGGACTGGTCGACCTTCTTGGCTGCCTCGCGGTAGCCCTTGCTGCGCTTCATTGACGGATTCCTCTCCGTTGGTGGTGTGCGGACCGCGCCGGCCCTACCACGCGTGGTTGTTCGGTGGGCCGCCTCACTCGGAGACGGTGACCCCCATCTGGCGGGCGGTGCCCTCGATGATCTTCATCGCGGCATCGACATCGTTGGCGTTCAGGTCGGGCATCTTGGTCTCTGCGATCTCCTTGACCTGCGCCCTGGTGATCGAGCCGACCTTGTCCTTCTGCGGGACACCGGAGCCCTTCTCGAGCCCAGCAGCCTTCAGGATGAGCTTGGCCGCCGGCGGGGTCTTGAGCACGAAGTCGAACGAACGATCCTCGTACACGGTGATCTCGACCGGGATGACCTGGCCGCGCTGGGCCTCTGTGGCTGCGTTGTAGGCCTTGCAGAACTCCATGATGTTCACGCCGTGCTGGCCCAGGGCCGGGCCGACCGGCGGAGCCGGGTTGGCCGCACCGGCCTGGATCTGGAGCTTGATCAGCCCAGTGACCTTCTTCTTCTTGGGTGGCATTTCTTGGGTCCTTCGTGTGGGTGCACCCGCGGCGCGATCACCGCGGGAATCTTGGGGCGCCCCTGGGGGCGCTAGTTCTTCTCGATCTGGTCGAAGCGCAGCTCGACCGGGGTCTCGCGGCCGAAGATCTCCACGAGGCCGGTGATCTTCTGGCCCTCGATGTTGATCTCCGAGACGGTCGCGTGCAGCGTGGCGAAGGCACCGTCGATGACGGTGACGGAGTCGCCGGGAGCCAGGTCGATCTCCACGACTTTCGTCGCCCTGCCCGCACCTTGGGCTGCACTGGGTGCGCCGCCCGCCGCCGCGATCGGCTCCGGGGCGACCTCCGGCTCGGGGGCCAGGATCGCCACGACCTCTTCCAGGCTCAGGGGCAGCGGCTGGTGTGCGTGCCCCACGAACCCGGTCACTCCGGGCGTGTGGCGCACCGTCCCCCAGGACTCATCGGTCAGGTCCATGCGGACCAGCACGTAGCCGGGGAACTTGTTGCGCTTGACCTGCTTCTTCTGACCGTTCTTGATCTCCACGACCTCTTCGATCGGGACCTCGACCTGGAAGATGAAGTCCTCCATGTTCAGCGAGGTGGCCCTGGTCAGCAGGTTGGCCTTGACCTTGTTCTCGTAGCCCGCGTAGGAGTGGATGACGTACCAGTCACCCGGCGCGGAGGACATCTCCTCGCGGAAGGCGACGATGGGATCGATGGGGACCTCGACCTCCGCGGCATCCCCGGCACCCTCGCCCGCGACGTCGATGACCTCACCCGTCTGCGGATCGACGGCCTCGACCGTGGCCGCGTCCTCGACTGGGTCGGCCTCTGGGGCATCGGCCGCGGTGGCAGCGTCGATCACGTCGGCCGTCGTCGGGGCAGCCGACCTGTCGAACGCGGCGGCCTCGCCCTCGGGGGCGTCGAACTCGTCGGTCGTTCCAGACACAGTCGTCCTCGCAGATCTAGTACGGGGTGCGCAGCTCAGCCGAACAGCTGCAGCACCAGTCGTGTGAACACATAGTCGAAGACCGCCACGATGAGTGTGAAGACCGTCACGAAGACGATCACGACCCATGTGTAGGTGATCAGTTCCTTGCGCGTGGGCCAGATGACCTTGCGCAGCTCAGCAACCATCTGACGCAGGAACAGCGTGAGCCGAGCCCACAAGCTCGGCTTGCCGGCGTTGCCGCCGGACGAACCGCGGTCGGTCGTCGTGCTGCTCTCGCTCACAGGGCCTCCGAGGCGGGCGACGGGCGCCCGCAGGTGTTGGACGCGGGACGTGGGACGTCCCGCCTCGCAGGGCCGGAGGGACTTGAACCCGCAACCGCCGGTTTTGGAGACCGGTGCTCTTCCAATTGAGCTACGACCCTTTGGACTTCATGCCCCGGGCAGGCTACCGCTGGGGTGCGCCACCCGGAGAGACCAGTGTACGGGGCAACCCCCGGTACGGTCCAAATGCGCCGCTCGGCACATGGCGGCCGGGGGCCGTAGCCCGGCCGCCATCACTACGATATGCACCATGCCCAGCAACTCCCGAGTCTCTGCCCGCATCGGCGGCATCGCCGAGTCCGCCACGCTTGCCGTTGACGCGAAGGCCAAGGCCCTCAAGGCAGCCGGCCGCCCCGTCATCGGCTTCGGCGCCGGGGAGCCCGACTTCCCGACGCCCGACTACATCGTCGACGCGGCCGCCGCGGCCTGCCGGGACCCGCGCTGGCACCGCTACTCCCCAGCCGGAGGGCTGCCGCAGCTCAAGGAGGCCGTGGCCGCCAAGACGCTGCGCGACTCCGGGCTCACCGTCAAGCCCAGTGAGGTGCTGATCACCAACGGCGGCAAGCAGGCGCTCTACAACGCCTTCGCTGCCCTGCTCGACCCGGGCGACGAGGTCCTGCTGCCCGCCCCGTACTGGACGACCTACCCGGAGTCGATCGCACTGGCCGGCGGGACACCGGTGGTCGTGCCCACCTCGCCGGGGAGCGGATACCGGGCCACGGTCGACCAGCTCGAGGCCGCGCGAACCACGGCGACGAAGGCCTTGGTCTTCGTCTCGCCCTCGAACCCGACCGGCGCGGTCTACCCCCCCGAGGACGTGGCCGCGATCGGTCGATGGGCCGTCGAGCACGGCATCTGGGTGATCACCGACGAGATCTACGAGCACCTCGTCTACGGCGACGCCACGTTCTCGTCGATGCCCGTCGAGGTCCCCGAGCTCATCGATCGCTGCATCGTTGTCAACGGTGTTGCCAAGACCTACGCGATGACCGGCTGGCGCGTCGGGTGGATGATCGGGCCCGACGACGTCGTCAAGGCCTCGACCAACTTCCAGAGCCACGCCACCTCGAACGTCGCCAACGTGTCGCAGCGCGCCGCGCTCGCTGCGGTCTCGGGCTCGCTCGACGATGTGGTGATGATGCGCGCGGCATTCGCTCGTCGAGCGCAGACGATGTGGACCAAACTCAATGAGATCGAGGGCGTCACCTG
>JAQBEX010000058.1:0-3316 GCA_032123675.1 Actinomycetes bacterium | reverse complement strand
CTGGTCCGACGAGCTGCTGCCCTTCTACGACCAGGCCCAGCGAATGCTGGGGGTGGTGACCAACCCGACGATGACTGCTGCCGACGTGGCCTTCAAGGCCGTCGCGGATGAGATGGGTGTGGGGCACACCTTCAAGCGCACGCCCGTGGGCGTCTACTTCGGGTCCGCTCCCGGCGTGACGGAGCCCGACCCCTACTTCGGCGGTGTCGGACCGGAGCGGACCGGTTGCATCGAGTGCGGCGAGTGCATGACCGGCTGTCGGCACAACGCCAAGAACACGCTCGTGAAGAACTACCTGGGCCTGGCCGAGGGCGCCGGGGCGAAGGTCCATCCGCTGACGACGGTGACCACGGTCCGGCAGCTGCCCGACGGCCGCTGGGCGGTCGACACTCGCTCCACGGAATCCCTTGCCGCGAAGGCGACCGGGAAGGTCCGCGGGAAGGTGGCCGCGCGCAGGTCCGGGGACCAGGCTCCGCCCGGGGACACCGCGGAAGGTGCACGGCGGACCTTCACAGCGGACCACGTGGTCTTCTCAGCCGGGACCTGGGGGACGCAGAGCCTCCTGCACCGCCTGCGGGCCGATGGGGTCCTTCCCGACCTGTCGCCCCGGCTCGGATCGCTGACTCGAACCAACTCCGAATCGCTGGTGGGGGTCGTCAACGCGACGCCGCCCGGTGACGGCGACTTCACCCATGGCGTGGCGATCACCTCCTCGTTCTTCCCGGACCCGAACACACACATCGAGCCGGTCCGGTACGGCAAGGGTTCGAACTCGATGCTCCTGCTCGAGACGGTCATGAGTGACGGCCAGGAGGGCGTCCCCCGGTACAAGCAGTGGGCCCGTGAGGCCATCAAGCACCCGTGGGACGTCGTGCGGTCGGTCTACGTCCGGAGAGCCTCGGAGAAGGGCATCATCGCCCTGGTCATGCAGAACGTGAACAACTCGATCACGGTGGCCGGTGAGCGGACGAGGTCCGGGCGGTTCCGCCTGCGCAGCCGGCAGGGAGAGGGGGCACCGAACCCGAGCTGGATCCCGGTGGCCAATGACGCGATGCGCCGGCTGGCCACGATCATCGGTGGAAGCCCCAGGGGCAACTGGGGTGAGGTGGTCGATGCGCCGATGACCGCGCACTTCATCGGGGGGGCCGTGATCGGCCTGACCCCCGACGAGGGCGTCATCGACCCCTACCACCGGGTGCACGGGTACTCGGGGCTGCACATCGCGGACGGGTCGACGATCACGGCCAACGTGGGCGTGAACCCGTCGCTGACCATCACTGCGATGGCCGAGCGGGCGATGTCCCTGTGGCCCAACGCGGGCGAGGAGGATCCGCGCCCCGAGCAGGGCACGGGCTACCGACGGGTGCGCCCGGTGCAGCCGAAGAACCCGGTCGTCCCCGACCATGCGTCCGGTGCCCTGCGCCTGCCGGTCGACCTCGGCATCCCCAAGGTCCCGTCGGAGTAGCCGGAGTCGAACGAGGATCGGGCTGCGATTCGCCCGGAGCCGTGCCCGCGTAGGCTTCGCCCGTGACGAACCCCCGCCCCGTCCTCGTCGTCGACTTCGGCGCCCAGTACGCCCAGCTCATCGCCCGGCGTGTGCGTGAGGCGCGCGTCTACTCCGAGATCGTCCCCTCGACGATGCCGGTCGCCGAGATGCTCGCGAAGGACCCGGCCGCGGTGATCCTGTCCGGGGGGCCGAGCAGCGTCTACGCGCAGGGGGCGCCGTCGATCGACTCCGCGCTGTTCGCCGCCGGGGTTCCTGTGTTCGGCATCTGCTACGGCTTCCAGGTGATGGCGCGCGGGCTCGGGGGCGAGGTCGCCCAGACCGGGCTCAGCGAGTTCGGCCGGACGCCGTTGGAGGTGGGCGCGCACGGCGTGCTGTTCGCCGGGCTCCCCACCGAGCTGTCGGTCTGGATGTCCCACGGTGACTCAGTGTCGGCCGCACCGCCGGGATATGCCGTCACGGCCTCGACGGCCGGCGCCCCGATCGCCGCCTTCGAGAATCCCGACACCGGTTGTGCGGGGGTGCAGTTCCACCCGGAGGTCTTGCACACCGAGCACGGGCAGGCGATCCTCGAGCACTTCCTGCACGACCTCGCCGGAATCGCCCCCGAGTGGACGACCGCGTCGATCGTCGACGAGCAGGTGGCCGCCATCCGGGCGCAGGTCGGTGACCATCAGGTGATCTGCGGGCTGTCCGGGGGCGTTGACTCCGCGGTGGCCGCGGCGCTGGTCCACAAGGCCGTCGGTGACCAGTTGACGTGCGTGTTCGTCGACCACGGGCTGCTGCGCAAGGGCGAGCGGGAGCAGGTGGAGCGCGACTACGTGGCCGCCACCGGGATCCGCCTGGTCGTCGTGGATGTCGCCGACCGCTTCCTCGGCGAGCTCGACGGGGTCACCGACCCGGAGGAGAAGCGCAAGACGATCGGACGCCTGTTCATCCGCGTCTTCGAGGATGCGGCGGCTGGCGTTGTGGCCGAGCGGGGCGAGTCTGGTGGCACGGTCGACTTCCTCGTCCAGGGCACGCTCTACCCGGATGTCGTGGAGTCCGGTGGGGGCACCGGGACGGCCAACATCAAGAGCCATCACAACGTCGGCGGACTGCCCGATGACCTGGCCTTCCAGCTGGTCGAGCCGCTGCGCACGCTGTTCAAGGATGAGGTGCGCCACGTCGGCGAGCAGCTGGGCCTGCCGGCACCCATGGTCTGGCGGCACCCGTTCCCGGGGCCGGGCCTGGCCATCCGGATCATCGGGGCGGTCAACCGCAACCGCCTGGACATCCTGCGCGAGGCCGATGCGATCGCCCGCGAGGAGCTGACCGCCGCCGGTCTGGACCACGATGTGTGGCAGTTCCCGGTCGTCCTGCTGGCCGACGTGCGCTCCGTGGGGGTCCAGGGCGATGGCCGGACCTACGGGCACCCGGTCGTCCTGCGGCCGGTATCCAGCGAGGACGCGATGACCGCCGACTGGTCGCGGTTGCCCTACGAGGTCCTGGCGCGCATCTCCACCCGGATCACCAACGAGGTTCGCGACATCAACCGGGTGGTCCTCGACGTCACGAGCAAGCCGCCCGGCACGATCGAGTGGGAGTAGCCCTCTGCCGGCACGATCGAGAGGGGAGCAGTCGGAGCGCCACCGCTACGAGCACCCCGAACACGCAAGCACCCTCCCCGGTTCAGGAACCGGGGAGGTTGCTTGCGGTTGGGTCAGGCGAACGGGTCCGTCGGCCAGCTCTCGGCGGACTCAGCCGTGGCGATCTCCTGGGCCTGCTGCTGGCGCTTCGAGGCCGTCAGCGAGGCGGCAACTCCGCCTGCCC
>JAQBEX010000057.1:0-6146 GCA_032123675.1 Actinomycetes bacterium | reverse complement strand
GCTGGGGGTCATCGGCAAGCACCACAGGAGTCTAGGCGCCGGGGCGTTGCTCGAGGACGTCACCTTCAGGACGACCGACGTCGCCTCGGGTGGGACGATTCCGGCGGCCCGGGCGGTGGGATACAGCGACCGTCCGGCAAGGACCCGGCAGGGGTCGACCAGGCGCGCACCGACGCCTGCCCGGGTGTCCAGGATCGTGGTCGCGGGGACCGGGACCAGGCCGGGCACGTCCGACGCCGCGGCCAGGACAGCGGTCGAGCCCGATCCGGGGACCGCCCTGGTGCTGGCGGCCGCACAGAACGGCTGGGTCTGGGCGACCCCGGACCACCAGCTGGTGACCGCGCCGGCCCCGTCCCATGACATCGAGAAGTGCACGTGGTTGCGGTGGCATGAGGTGTCCAGGCTCGTGCCCGCCCTGCCCGACGACAGGCAGCTGCGGTAGTCGGTCCAGCCACGGCCCGGGTCGTACATGCGAATCATCTGGTTGTTCCAGATGATGTACATGATCCCGAGCCGGCGGGCCATCGCGTGCGGCGTGCCGTCAGGGGCCGGGGCGAGCAACCAGTTGACGAACGCGTCGGCCTGGGCCCGCTCCTCGGGGACCCGCACCGAGCGCATCCAGTCCACCGCTCGGCCGTCGAAGTGCTCGCTGGTACTCGATGTGCAGCCCCGGGGGATGTAGATGGTCGCGGGGCCGTAGGTGGCCTGCACCAGGGAAGCCAGGGCGTTGGCACCGGGCCGGGCAACCGGGTCGCACAACCTCTGGGCCTCGTAGAAGGCCGGCCGGTCGAGCTCGGTGGGAAGGGTGACGCTGGGGATGGGGAACGGGAGCACCACCGGCGGCTCCTCGGCCTGCGCTGGTGCTCCCAGGAGCGTCAGCGCCAGGACCCCAGAGGTCATGGCAACAACCGCACGCGCAACCCGCATAGCCCACCCCTTCGACATCCACGCCCCCGCGCTCGAAATGCAATCTAGAGTGTCGCCCGTGGACATTTCCAGTGATACGACTCGCGTCCTTGTCGTCACCGCCCACCCGGATGACGTCGATTTCGGAGCCTCCGGCACCGTCGCGACGCTTGTCGCGGGGGGCGTCTCGGTGACCTACTGCATCGTCACCGACGGCGATGCAGGCGGCTTCGACCCGACCGTGCCCCGGTCCGAGATCCCCGGGATCCGGCGCGCCGAACAGGTCGCCGCGGCCGCCGCCGTGGGCGTCGATGACGTCCGGTTCCTGGGGTACCGCGACGGCGAACTGACAGTCACCCACGACCTGCGCCGTGACATCACCCGGGTGATCCGGGCGGTCCAGCCCCAGCGGGTGATGACCATGTCCCCGGTGCGCAACTGGGACCGCATCGGGGCCTCCCATCCGGACCACATGGCCGCGGCCGAGGCGACCGTCCAGGCCATCTATCCCGACGCCCGCAACCAGTTCGCCCACCCCACCCTGATGGCCGACGAGGGGCTGGGGGAATGGCACGTCTCCGAGCTGTGGATGTTCGGCTCGCCGACGCCGAACACGTTCGTCGATGTGACCGACCAGTTCGACCGGAAAATGGCCGCACTTCGTGCTCACAAGAGCCAGACCGAGCACATGACGGACCTCGAGACGATGATCCGCGGGTGGATGACCGAGACCGCCGCGCGGGGGGGCCTGCCCGATGGTCGGCTGGCTGAGATGTTCCACGCCGTGAAGACCGCCTGACGCCGGCAATCGCGGAGATTTCGTCGGGTTCGTCCCCTGACCTACCCTGTGCCAATGTCCTTCGTCTTCGAGTCCCTCGTGGTCCTGCACTTCATCGGCCTCGCGGCCCTGATCGGCGGGTGGCTGGTGCAGCTGTCCGCGCCCACCAAAGCCGTGAACCGCGCGATGCTCGATGGGGCGTTCACGCAACTGGCCACGGGCCTGGTGATGGTCGGGATGGCCGAGACGGTCCTGTCCGATGACGAGGACGTCAGCCACGCGAAGATCGGCATCAAGCTGGCGATCCTGCTGGTGATCACGCTGCTGGCATGGGTGAACCGGAAGAAGGAGTCCGTGCCCGTCGGCGTCTGGGCGACGATCGGTATCCTGGCGATCGTCAACGTCGTCATCGCGGTCTTCGTCTAGACCAGCCTTGAGGGGCACCTAAGGTCGGCTTAGGGCGCATCCTGGCCTCCGACACGCCCCTGGACCGGTACGGCTGGGCGGCTGGGCTCAGATGACCCCGCGCGCCTGCGCCCAGCGCGCGAGCTCGTGGCGGTTGGAGAGCTGGAGCTTGCGCAGCACTGCCGACACATGGGTCTCGACCGTCTTGACCGACAGGACCAGCTCTCGGGCCACCTCCCGGTATGTGTACCCCCGAGCGATGAAGCGCATCACCTCGCGCTCGCGGGGCGACAGCTGGTCGAGCTCGTCGGACACCGGTGCGGCACCCCCCGAGAAGGCGTCGAGGACGAAGCCGGCAAGTCGTGGCGAGAAGACCGCCTCCCCCTTGGCCACCCGATGGATGGCGTCGAGCAGCTCGTCCGCGGTCACCCCCTTGGTCACGTAGCCGCGCGCGCCACCACGAACGACTCCGATGACGTCGTCAGCGGCATCGCTGACACTCAGCGCGAGGAACCGCGTGTCCGGCAGTTCCGGGACGCAGGCGTCGAGGATCGCCCGCCCCCCGCCCCCGGGCAGATGGACGTCGAGCAGGACAACATCGGGCTGGGTGGCCCGGATCACGACGATCGCCTTGGCCACGTCGCCGGCCTCGCCCACGAGTTCCACGGAACCGGCCAGCTCGTGGGCGACCCCGGCGCGGAACAGCCCGTGATCGTCGACGAGCACCACTCGCGGCAGGGCGCCGGCGCTGGGGCCACCGGCCTGCGCACCCTCAGGCATCCTGGTCACCGCCCATCGGGAGCACGAGGCGGACCTCCGTGCCCTCGCCGGGTGCGGTCCGCACCGTGGCGGAGCCGCCCACCGCGTGCATGCGGGCCACGATGGACTCGCGCACGCCGTGCCGGTCGTCACCCACGGAACTCTGCTCGTACCCGCACCCACGGTCACGCACGTTGACCTCCACCTGCTGCTCGTCGACCTCCGCGTACACCGTCGCCGGGGCCCCGGCGTGCTTGGCCGCGTTGACCACAGCCTCCCGCGTGGCAGCCACCAGGGCGGCAATCCGATCATCCACCATGGCCTCACCGACGGTCACGAGGTCGATCCGCGCGTCATAGTCGGCCTCGGTGGTTGCCACGACCACGGCCAGAGCGGCTCCCAGCGAGCCCGAGGCCCCGACTGGCGCGTACAGCCAGGAGCGCAGTGCCCGCTCCTCGGCCCGGGCCAGCCTTGCCACCTCACCCGGATCGTCGGCCCGCCGCTGGATCAGGGTCAGCGTCTGGAGCACCGAGTCATGCACGCGCGCGGCCATCGCAGCGCGTTCCTGGGCCCGCACGGCCGCGTACCGCTGTGCCTCGAAGCCCTTGATCCAGCTCGCGATCCACGGCAGGGCGATGAGCACCACCCCGGCCAGGACCGCCGCCGCTGCGACCACTGCCCGGCCGGTCGTCGCGAGGTCCAGCTGGGGACCGATCACCGCCACCAGGCCCAGCAGGACGAGCCCGAGCCCGACCAGGACCCTGACCACACTCTGCCGATCCGACATGGTCGCGGTGCTCCGTACGCCCACCTCGGCCCGGTTGCGGATCGTCGCGCGCTGGATGTCGTCGCTCTGGCGCCACAGCAGCACGGCGCCCGCACCGACGATCAGGACCGGACCCCACACCGAGATCCGGATGGGCAGGCCGAGGGCGGCCAGGCCGAGCAGGACGCCGAGGCCGAGGGCCAGGACACCCAGCACGCCGGTCAGGTCCCATCCGGTGCCTGCGGATCGACCCACCCCGGGTGCGACCGCACGATCGGAGTCCAGCGGCAGGAACACCCACATGAGGGCATAGGCCACCAGGCCGACGCCCCCGATGAGCGTGGTCCCGACGAAGGCCAGGCGGAAGACCCACGCGGGGACCGAGAAGTGCTCGCCGAGCCCGCCGGCGACACCGCCGATCCAGCGGTCGGACACGCTGCGCAGGACACGGCGGTGCTCCACGACCTGGCTCATGACCCCATGATCGCCCGCGCGGCTCCGGGCTGTCCTCAGGGACGCACCCTGAGTTCGACTCAGGGTGCGCTCAGGGTCGGATCAGGGGAGTTCCGGGTACCGGCCGGGGTTGCGCGGCGGGACGCTGGAGCCATGAACGAAACAACACCCACCCCGCCCCCCGTCCCCGACAGCACACCTGACGAGCAGCCCACCTCGGTGCTCGGCGACTCCCCGGCGCAGAGCCCGGCCGCACCGGCTGCCGCTCCTGGCTCCGCTGGCTCGACCGGCGCCTACCCACCCCCGGGCTACCAGCCGCCCAACGCCTATCCCGCACCCGGCACGTACCCACCGCCGGCATCCACCCCGCCGCCCGGCGGCTACCAGCAGTCGTCCTATGCCCAGTCCGGGGCATACGGCCAGTCGGGCGGATACGGCCAACCTGCTGGCTACGACCAGTCCTACGGCTACCCACAGCCGGCCGGCAACCAGGCTCCGGGCCCCTACCCGCCGCCAGGACCGGGGCGTCGGCTGCACCGCAGCCGCAGCAACCGAGTCATCGGCGGGGTCTGCGGGGGCCTGGCCCGGTACTGGAACACCGACGCGACCCTGCTGCGGATCCTGACCGTCGTCCTGACGCTGGCCACCGGTGGCGCGTTCCTGGTCGGCTACCTGATCGCCTGGATCGCCATCCCGGACGAACCGATGCGGCCGAACCCTTTCGGATCGCCCGCTGACGAGGTCGGCTACGCCGCGGGCGGCAACCCCAGCTACGCCGACTACCCGGCCGAGTACATCGCCCCGGCCCCCCGCGAGCGCTCCTACCTGGGGTGGCTCGTCCTGTCGGCCGCCATCCTCGCGGCGGGCATCCTGGGCCTGATCGGCTTCCTCCTGCCGGCAAGCGCAGGCGTCTGGGGAGTGATCCTCGGCGTCGCCCTGGCCATCCTGGGCATCGGGATGCTGGTCGGCGCGAAGTACGGGCGGGCCCGGTGGCTGCTGTGGTTCGCGATCCCCCTGGCATTCATCACGTTCGCCACGGTCTCGGCCAGCAACTTCGTGCGGGACAACCCGAACTGGGACCGCTGGGTCGCCTCGACGCAGGCCGATGGCCAGTGGGGTGGGCTGAGCCTCGGTGAACGCGTCTGGGCAGTGGAGCCCCGCGACGTGCAGGACTCCCCGCTGGAGTACCGGCTGTCCGCGGGATCAGCCACGCTGGACCTGACCGAGTTGACCGCACGTGGGGCCACCGAGTCCACGCAGGACGGGCAGCGCCTCACGATCGACGCCGGCGTCGGGCTCGGTGAGCTCATCATCGTGATCCCCGGCGACATGCAGCTGGACCTGACCGGAAGCGTGGATGTCGGGCAGATCGACCTCCCGCAGCAGCTGCCGATCGACCGCAGCAACGATGACGTCGACGGCACCAACCTGGACGTCGTCACCACGCTCGACCCGGTGGCCAATCAGGCCCCGGCCTACATCGTCACCGTCGACGCCGCCATCGGCGCCGGAAACCTGGAGGTGCGCCGTGAGGCAGCATGAGACCGACTACCTGTCCCTGGCCGCTGGCCTGATCTTCACGGCCCTCGGGGTGCTGTTCGCCATCAGCGCGGCGACCGGCTGGCAGATCGACGGGCGATGGATCGCCCCCACCGTCCTGATCGCGCTCGGGGCAGGCGGAGTTGCCGCCTCGCTGACGGCCTCGAAGCGCCAGCAGCAGGCCCAGGAGATCGCCACGGCTGAGTCCGCCGAGAGCTGGCCGACGGACCCGTTCGCCTGACCCAACCGCCGGCGCCCTCCCCCGTTCCCCCTCCACGAACTCCGTGCGGGGGGACGGAACCGGGGAGGGTGCTTGCGTGTTCGGGGTGCTCGTAGCGGTGGCGGTCCGACTGCTCCCCTCTCGATCGTGCCGGCAGAGCCGCTACTCCCACTCGATCGTGCCGGGGGGCTTGCTCGTGACGTCGAGGACCACCCGGTTGATGTCGCGAACCTCGTTGGTGATCCGGGTGGAGATGCGCGCCAAGACCTCATAGGGCAACCGCGACCAGTCGGCGGTCATCGCGTCCTCGCTGGATACCG
>JAQBEX010000056.1:0-8740 GCA_032123675.1 Actinomycetes bacterium | reverse complement strand
GTGGGGGCGGCGGGTAGGCACCCGGTGGGTAGCCGCCACCCTGTGGGGGCGGCGGGTACGAACCTCCGGGTGGGGGCGGCGGGGGCTGGGCGGCGGCCGGCGGCGGTTCAGGTGCGTCGGTCGGCTCAGGCGCGGCGGAGGCATCCTCGACGGGCTGCTCGGGCGTCAGCGACGACTCTCCGAGGGCGGATGTGGGGTCGGACTCGGCAGGCTGTGTCGGATCATCGTCCTCGGGTGGTGGGGATGTCTGATCGCTCATCTCATGTCCTCACTGCCGGCCGTTCGGCCAGCACACAACCAGCCTAGGGGTCGGGTGCGTACGGCCGACATGCCACGCCGGGGGTAGGACAGGCCAAGGCGCCGGTCCCCAGGTGAGAACCGGCGCCTCGAGTGGCCTCTGCGCGGCGGGTCAGCTGCAGCCGCTGGTGTTGCCGCAGCCCTCGCAGACGTAGCAGGAGCCGGCCGGACGCATCTTGACCCCGCAGGTCATGCACAGGGGCGCATCGGAGGCCTTGCCGTTGATGGCTTCCAGGAGCTCGGCCGAGGAGTGCACGCCGCTCAGCGATGCACCGCCGCCGGGTGCGGGCGCGAGGTTGGCCTCACCCGGCTGCCCCTGCATGGGGGCAGACTGGGCGAGGCCCTCGACGTCGATCTCCAACTGGGAGCCTCCGTAGGTTGCGGCCACCTGCGCGGCCCGCTCCTCAGCGGTGAAGATGCCCAGGGCCTCACGGCTGTCGTAGTCGAGGTAGTCCAGCGCCAGGCGACGGAAGATGTAGTCGACGATTGACTGTGCCATGCGGATGTCCGGGTCATCGGTCATGCCCGAGGGCTCGAAGCGCATGTTGACGAACTTGTTCACGAACGCCTCAAGCGGAACGCCGTACTGCAGGGCGATCGAGGTGGCGATCGAGAAGGCGTCCATCACGCCGGCGAGGGTCGAACCCTGCTTGCCCAGCTTGAGGAAGACCTCACCGAGACCATCGTCGGGGTAGGACCCGGCCGTCAGGTAGCCCTCGGCGCCGCCAACTGCGAAGGACACGGTGCGACTCGGGCGCGACTTGGGTAGCCGCTTGCGGGTCGGGCGGTACTCGACCTCCACGGCGACGGCGGGCTCACTGGCCTTCTTGGCCTTGCCGTCAGACAGCGGCTGGCCCACCTTGCAGTTGTCACGGTAGATGGCCAACGCCTTGATGCCCATCTTCCAGGCCTGGAAGTAGATCTCCTCGACCTCTTCCACGGACGCGGTCTCAGGCATGTTGACGGTCTTGGAGATCGCGCCGGACAGGAACGGCTGGCAGGCGGCCATCATCCGGACGTGGCCCATGGGCGTGATCGCGCGCTCGCCCATGGCGCAGTCGAACACCGGGTAGTGCTCCTGCTTCAAGCCCGGGGCACCGATGACATGCCCGTGCTCGGCGATGAACTCGACGACCGCCTCGATCGTCTCCTTCGGGTAGCCCAGGCGGAGCAGTGCCCGCGGAACCGTCTGGTTGACGATCTGCATCGAACCGCCACCGACGAGCTTCTTGAACTTCACGAGCGAGAAGTCCGGCTCGATCCCCGTGGTGTCGCAGTCCATCATGAAGCCGATGGTCCCGGTCGGGGCCAGAACCGAGGCCTGGGCGTTGCGCCATCCGTGCACGGAGCCGATCTGGATGCCCTCCTGCCAGACCTTCGAGGCCAGCTTGAGGATGTCTCCGTCGAGGGCGGTCTGCGTGCGCAGCGAGTCGGTGGCGGCTGCGTGCTTGCGCATGACCCGGGTGTGGGCGTCGCTGTTGCGGGCGTAGCCCTCATACGGTCCGACCACGGAGGCGAGCTCGGCGGACCGCTTGTACGCGGTTCCGGTCATGAGGCTGGTGATGGAGGCGGCCAGGGCGCGCCCACCCTCCGAGTCATATGCCAGGCCCGCGGCCATCAGAAGCGCACCGAGGTTGGCGTACCCGATGCCCAGCTGCCGGAACTTGCGGGTGGTGTCACCGATCGCCTCAGTCGGGAAGTCCGCGAAGCAGATGGAGATGTCCATCGCCGTGATGATGAACTCCACAGCCTTCTTGAACAGCGGCGCATCGAAGGTGTCGTCGTCCTTGAGGAACTTCATCAGGTTCAGCGACGCAAGGTTGCACGAGGAGTTGTCCAGGCTCATGTACTCCGAGCACGGGTTCGACGCGGTGATGCGGCCAGTCTCGGGGTTCGTGTGCCAGTCGTTGATCGTGTCGTCGTACTGGATTCCGGGATCTGCGCACGCCCACGCGGCCTCGGACATCGAGCGGAACAGGGACTTGGCATCGACAGTGTCGATGACCTCCCCGGTCCCACGAGCCAGCAGCCCGAACTCCCGACCCTCGTCGACCGCGCGCATGAACTCGTCGGACACCCGCACCGAATTGTTGGCGTTCTGGTACTGGACCGAGGTGATGTCCTTGCCTCCGAGGTCCATGTCGAAGCCGCCGTCGCGCAGGACGCGGATCTTCTCCTCCTCGCGGACCTTCGTGGCGATGAACTCCTCGATGTCGGGGTGGTCGACGTCGAGGACGACCATCTTCGCCGCCCTCCGCGTGGCGCCGCCGGACTTGATGGTGCCGGCTGAGGCATCCGCGCCACGCATGAAGGACACCGGCCCGGACGCGGTGCCACCGCTGGACAGCAGCTCCTTGCTCGAACGGATCCGCGACAGGTTCAGCCCCGCGCCCGAGCCACCCTTGAAGATCCACCCCTCCTCGCGGTACCAGTTCAGGATGGAGTCCATGGTGTCGTCCACGGACAGGATGAAGCAGGCACTGACCTGCTGGGGCGATGGGGTGCCCACGTTGAACCAGACCGGGGAGTTGAACGAGAACACCTGGTGCAGCAGCATCCAGGTGAGCTCGTGCTCGAAGATCTCGGCGTCCTGCTCGGTGGCGAAGTAGCCGTGCTCACGCCCGGCGCGACCGTAGGTCAGGACGACCCGGTCGATGAGCTGACGCAGGCTCGTCTCGCGCTGTTCGGTGCCAACCGCGCCACGGAAGTACTTGGTCGTGACGATCGTGTAGGCGTTCACCGACCAGAAGTCCGGGAACTCCACACCGCGCTGCTCGAACACCGTCTCGTTGCTCTTCCAGTTGGTCTGGACGACGTCGCGGCTCTCCCAGTTCACCTCGTCATAGGGGTGCACACCTTCGGTGCTGAAGACGCGCTCGAAGCGAACGCTGGGCACCACGCGCGGCTTGCGCTCGGAGTTGCTCCGCGTGCCGCCAGTCTTCTGGTTGTCCGACGATGCTCGGGTCATGCGCTCTCCTATGGATTGGCCGCGGGAGGCGGCGGGGTTCCCGGTGGCCCGGGCGGGCGGATGTGTGGGTGTGGTGTTGTTGTGCGGCATTCAGGTGCTGATCGATCAGGTCGCTCTCGTGCGCAGGTCAACGTGCGCCGACGGTGTGTCCGGTTCCGCGCGGAGCAGGGCTATCTCAGCTTCGAAGTCCGCCGCCGACTCGAATGACCGGTAGACGGATGCGAACCGCAGGTAGGCAACCTCGTCGAGGATCCGCAATGGCCCGAGGATTGCCAGTCCGACGTCGTGCGAGGCGATCGCCGCCTGCCCCGACGCCCGCAGGGTGTCCTCGACCTGCTGGGCCAGCAGCGCGAGATCGTCCTCGCTGACCGGGCGGCCCTGGCAGGCCTTGCGGACCCCGGACACCACGTTGTCACGGCTGAACGGCTCGACGACGCCGGACCTCTTGACGATCAGCATGCTCATCGTCTCGACCGTCGTGAACCGCTGGCTGCACGCCGGGCAGAGCCGACGCCTGCGGATGGCCGTGCCGTCCTCGGTGGACCGTGAGTCCACCACTCTGGTCTCGGCGGATCGGCAGAACGGGCAGTACATGGGTCACCTCCCAGACGTCACGGCGGGCTCGAATTCACCGGAACCGGTCTTCACCTGGGGATCACCCTGGGGATTACCTGTCCAGAACCTGTGGATGATCAACCACAACCTGTGGATGACTTACACCGGTGTAACTACTAGATGTGGTGAACCGTAGCCCCTCGGCCCCTAGGACGCAAGCATTGCAGCAAACTTGTGTCACGGGACGTCAGGTGGCACTGGGAACGAGCAGGACCTGGCCGGGGCGAATGAGGTTCGAGCGCATTCCGTTGAGCGTGCGGATACCTTCGACCACCTCGCGGGGGTCCGTCCCCGGTGCGATTCGCTCTGCGATCCGCCACAACGAGTCGCCTTGGACGACCACGACGCTGAGGGTGGTCACCGGCATGGGGGCCGACGAGTCGTCTGCGAGCGCCCGACCTGCGCCCAGCGCCTGAGTGACCCAGAGGCACAGGGCAACGAGAAGTGCCGCAACGGCGGTGGTGCGCGCCAGGCGACCGCGCCTGGTGAGCCGGACATCGTGCGCGTCGGCCGAGCTGGGCATTGACCAGACTGCGGCGGCACCGTAGGCGGACATGATGACCTCCTCATCGAACTGATGTTCGCTCGAACACCTGTGCTATTTCTACCACCGGAGGCCGACACGCTCAAGCCCAAATCGAACAAATGTTTGAACAATCTCACGGGCGGCGGTAGCGTCTGCTGCAGGTGGTCACCCGTCAACCACCAGCAGGATGAGCCTCGCGCAGGGGTCTGACAACGCCATGTCGGATCGCTCGCAGGGGATGAATTGGAGGGCTCCATGGCCACGATCCACTCACTGCCAGACACTCCGGAGGATCACGCCGGACTGACCCTGCGGCAGCGCCGGGTCCTTGAGGTGATCCGCGAATCCGTGGAGGGCCGTGGCTATCCGCCCAGCGTCCGCGAGATCGGCGAGGCTGTGGGCCTGAACTCCCCCTCCAGCGTGGCCCACCAGCTCAAGGTGCTCGAGGCCAAGGGATACCTGCGCCGGGATCCGAACCGACCGAGGGCGATGGAGGTGCTCGACCCCGAGGGGCTGACCGTCGACCCGACCGACAGCGGTGACGCAGCTCCCGAGTCAGTCATGGTCCCGCTGGTGGGCCAGATCGCGGCCGGTGGACCCATCTTGGCCGAGCAGGTGGTCGAGACGGTGTTCCCACTCCCCCGCGAGCTGGTCGGCGACGGTGACCTGTTCCTGCTGAAGGTCAAGGGTGACTCGATGATCGACGCGGCCATCTGCGATGGGGACTATGTCGTGATCCGCGCCGGGCAGACTGCCGAGAACGGGGCCATCGTCGCGGCACTGCTCGAGGACGAGGCCACGGTCAAGACGCTGCGGCAGCGCGATGGCCACACATGGCTGATGCCGCACAACCCCGCGTTCGAGCCCATCGACGGTGACCAGGCCGTGGTCATGGGAACCGTGGTGGCGGTTCTCCGGCGAGTCTGAACACGAGCTCGCTGGCCCCGCGACTCGGTGGCCTCCTGGCCTAGTCTTCAGGATGTGGGTGAACCCGAGAAGCTCGAACCGGCAGCGCGCGTGGAGCGCGGGGCGCAAGCCCGTGCGGATCTGCCCCGCTCGTCGATGGGCCAGTGGAGCCCGCCTGCGGGCAGGCCTGACCCGGTGGACCTGCTGGTCACCCAGGGCAGCAACCGCGTGGCCAGCCTCGTGCCGATCAGGCATGGCCGGATGAGCGCGTCGGCATTCGCGTTCTTCCGGGGTTCGGCGGTGGTCATGGCCGCCGACCTGGCCAGCCAGCCGAACACCGGCCTGATGGTCCAGCTCTGCGGTGATGCGCACATCGTGAACTTCGGGTTGTTCGCATCACCGGAGCGCATACTCCTGTTCGACCTGAACGACTTCGACGAGACGCACCCGGGGCCTTTCGAGTGGGACGTGAAGCGGATGGCGGCCTCAGCCGTGCTGATCGCCAGGTCGAACGGGTGGCGCAGCTCTGATCAGCGCGAGTGCGCTCGCCGATCCGCCCGGGCCTACCGCGAGGCCATGCGCGACTTCGCCACCAAGAGCACGCTGGACGTCTGGTACTCCCGTCTGGACGTCTCGGACCTCGGTCAGCTGGCGAGCAGCATGCCCGCGGACACAGCCCTGGCGCGGGTCGATCGGTCGATCGCCGGAGCCCGCCGGCGCACCAACCTGCAGGCGATGGCCAAGCTCACGACCGAAGTCGACGGGCGGCGCCAGTTCGTGGAGGATCCGCCGCTGCTGATGCGGGTCGGCGAGGACCACGCGGAGCTGCTCGGCCTGGATTCGATGCTGGCCTATCGCGAGACGCTGGTCTCAGACCGGGCCGCACTCCTGGACCAGTTCCATGTCGTGGACGTGGCCCGCAAGGTCGTGGGGGTCGGCAGTGTCGGGACGCGCTGCTACGTGTTGCTCATGCAGGGCGTGGACGGCGCTGATCCGCTGATGCTGCAGTTCAAGGAGGCCACAGCCTCCGTCCTCGAGCCATACACCGAGCCCAGCGAGTTCACCAACCACGGTGCCCGGGTCGTGGCAGGGCAGCGCCTGATGCAGGCAGCCTCCGACATCTTCATCGGGTGGACCCACGCAACGGACGCCGACAACAGGGTCCATGACACCTACGTCCGACAGCTGCGGGACATGAAGTTCTCCCCCGACCTCTCTGCGCTGGACATGAACGGACTGGGCGTCTATCTGCACGCCTGCGGCTGGACGTTGGCCCGGGCGCATGCTCGTTCCGGTGACCGCCTGGCGATCGGGGCCTACCTGGGGCGCAGCGGCAAGTTCGAGGACGCGATCGCGAACTGGGCGATGGATTATGCCGACCAGGCCGAGGCAGACCACAGCGCGATGGTCCACGCCATTCGGATGGCCCGACTCCCGGCGATCACCGGGGTGTGAGCAGCGCCGTCTGCCCAGCTCGGTGGCCCACGCGACACATGGGCCGCATCGGGGGAAAGCCCTGTCGTGGGGCTGACGTGACGTCCTACGGTCCGGTGGGGCTGGCTGAGCTGTCAGCGTCGGTGGCCGGCGCAGAGCTCGCGGAAAGGGCGACATCCAGCCGGCCCAGGGCGGCGAGGACCGTGGACAGGTCGGTGGTCCACCACAGTGGCGGCAGGCTCTGCCGCAAGCGTGCTCCGTAGCCGGTCGTGGCGAGCCGCGAGTCGAGGACGGCGACGACCCCGCGGTCGTCAGGGGTCCGGATCAGTCGGCCAGCGCCCTGCGCGAGCATCAGCGCGGCGCGTGGGACGGACACCGAGGCGAAGCCGCTGCCTCCCTGGGCGTCGACGAGTTCCTGGCGCGCGGACACGACGGGGTCGTCGGGACGGGGGAAGGGGATCCGGTCGATGATGACCAGGCTGCACGAAGGTCCCGGCACGTCGACCCCCTGCCACAACGAGATCGTGCCCAGCAGTGACGCCCGGGGCTCGGCAGCGAACTGTCGCACCAGCCCAGCCACGGCGTCGCCGCGTCGGGCGACGATCAGGGGCAGATCGTCGCGATCCTGGAGTCGTCGATCCAGGACCTCCTGCGCCCGCTCCACGGAACGCCACGACGAGAACAGGGCCAGCGTCCGGCCGCCGGCAGCAACGATCAGGTCCGCGATCTGCTCGAGGGCTTCCTCGCTGACTCCCTCCCTGCCGGGCCGGGGCAGGTCAGCGGCGCAGTACAGCACCCCCTGCCGACCGTGGTCGAAGGGTGAGCCCACGTCCAGGCCGTGCCAACCCTCCGGGCAGCCAAGGCTGGTGGCCAGCGGGTCGAACGAACCACCGATGGCCAGGGTGGCACTGGTCAGTGCCACCGGACGCCCGGTGAACAGGTTGTCCTCCAGCAGGTCCTGCACCGAGATGGGAGCGATGTGCAGCGTCACCTGACCACCGGGACGCCCACCGACCCAGGCCACCGACGAGTTGCTCAGCAGCAACGCGTCGGCGGCGACCTCGTGCACTGCCTGGATCCCGGCCCGGGCGATCGTCCGATCAGAGGCCGTGTCAGGCGCGTCGCTGCTCTCCCCGCGCATCCCACCGAGGGCGGCGTGGCCGGCGTCGCGCAGGGCGGTCACGGCGACGACGAGCTCGTCGGGCAGGGTGCGCAAGCGCCCCTCCGGGAGTTCGCCGAGCACATCGCCGAGGTACGCGGCCGCATCGAGGAGCGGATCGAGCAGCTCGGGTCCGAGGAACTTGCGCGCACGCCCAGCGGCTCGCTCGATCGTTGCCGACGACAGCTCGCGGGTCAGGGCTGTGGTCATCCGGTCGACCAGTTCGTGGGCCTCGTCGACGACGACCGCCCCGTGGTCGGGCAGGACGGGCACGTCGCCCTGGACATGGATGGCCAGCAGGGCATGGTTCGTGACGATCAGGTCGGCGTCGCGGGCGCGGGTGCGGGCTGCCTCGGCGAAGCAGTCCTGACCGAAGGAGCAGTTGGTGGCACCGGGACACTCGCGGGCTGACACCGACAATCCTGACCACACGCGCCCGTCGACGGCATCGTCGAGGTCGTCGCGATCCCCGGTGGTGGTGGTCTCGGCCCACGAGCGCAGTCGGGCCGCCTGGCGCCCGAGCCTGGTGGTGGGTGCATCGAACAGGGCCGACTCGTCCGGGTCCGGCGACCCCCGGTTGAGGCGATCCAGGCACAGGTAGTTGCTCCGGCCCTTGAGCACGGCGAAGTTGACGTCGCGCCCCAGTGCTGGAGCCAGTGCACGACTGACGACCGGGAGGTCCTTGTCGACAAGCTGTCGCTGCAGCGCCAACGTGGCCGTGGCGATGACCACGGGCTCCTTGGCTACCGCGGCATGCTGAGCGGCTGGAACGAGATAAGCCACGGACTTGCCGGTGCCGGTGCCGGCCTGGACCAGGACGGTCCCGGAACCGGCG
>JAQBEX010000055.1:0-18199 GCA_032123675.1 Actinomycetes bacterium | reverse complement strand
CCCGGATGGGCAATCAGGGAGTGCCCGATCACATCGTCGCCAAGTTCACGGCCACGATGAGACCGTGATGCGCCGGACCTACTCCCATGCGCACATCGAGGAACTCAAGCAGGCGACGGCGCTCTCGTTCGGCCCGTAGGAGCAAGGTAGGCACACGAGAAGGCCCCCGGCTGACTGCCGAGGGCCATTCTCGTGCTCAGATCTGGCGCGCCTGAAGGGATTCGAACCCCTGGCCTTCTGATCCGTAGTCAGATGCTCTATCCGCTGAGCTACAGGCGCACGCCCCCCGAAGGGAACCACCCAAGGCTACCCGACCCGGGAGGCCATGGAGAAATCGCGAGCGGCGACAGGAGGCCAGCCACGATAGATCCGGCCCCGAGCCGCAACAGGTGGCCCCGGGACGCGCCCGGAGCCACCGTTGAGCGTTCGGCGGAGGCGGAGGGATTTGAACCCTCGATGGGGCTATAAACCCCAAACCCGCTTAGCAGGCGGGCGCCATAGACCTGACTAGGCGACGCCTCCCCATCCCTGTTGGGACGGCCAAAGGGTACCTGAACGCGGGTTGTCGGCGGTAATCGCCGGTCAGCCGGCCATGCTCTCGACGAGGTCGGCGTACGCGGCCTTCGCGTCGTCGGCGGACATGCCTTTGATCTTCTCCCACGCCTGGTACTTGGCCTTGCCGACCGGGTCCGTGAAGCCGGGCTTCTTCCCTTCGACATCGCCGACGGTGCCCTGCTTGTAGAGGGCGTACATCTGCAGCAGTGTGTCGTTGTCAGGACGCTCCGGCAGCGTCTTGGATGCTTCCGCAGCGGCAGCGAAACGATCATCGAGCTCGGACATTGATCCTCCATCGGGTCGGTGTGATGGCCCCATCGTGGCACGTCGGTCCGACGTTTGCCTGCCCTGATGGCGTGACCCGGACCCACGTCTGAAACCGGCCCGACGACCATGGCCACGACGGTCTCAGAGTCGGATCAGCGGACCTGCTGCTCCCAGCGAGGGGTCAGGAAGGCGCCGATGACGATGAGCACTGCCCCACCCAGGACCAACCAGGCGCCCACCTCCAGTTGTGAGGCCAACAGCTCGCCCCGGGTCCGGCGGAACGCCTCACTGGCGAACCACGCAAACTCCAGTCCGAGCAGGGCGAGCCCCAGCGCAATGGCCACCCCTCGAACACGCACGATGATCGCGATGATGCACAGGCCGGCCAGGAGTCCGAGCGGCAGCGCCAGGGAGGCCAACGCCGACGCGGCGATCGGCTCGGCTAGATCCCACGGAAGCGCTGATCGCCAGGGCAGCTCCGAGCCGTGCGCTCACCTATCCACGGCAGGAGCACTCCGGCGGCCAGGAGCCCGCTCCGACCAGGGCTGACAGGAGAGCCGGCCAGACGCTCTGACGGCCCGCCACCTACTCCGCCTCGGCAGCCGGGACCTCGGGCGCCGGAGCCATTGCGAGTGCGACCACTGCAGCGACCGACTGGGTGAGATCCCCGTCGCCGGCCACGACGAGGTCCGGGTTGAGCGGCTCCTCGTACTGCTGCCCGACACCGCTGAGGTTGGGCAGCTCGCCGGCGGCCGCCTTCGCGTACAACCCCTTGGGATCGCGCGCAGTGCAGACCTCGACTGGCGTGTTGACGAACACCTCCACGAAGTCACCCACGTCGAACAGGTCGCGGGCAGCGCGCCGATCGCCACGGAAGGGCGAGACCAGTGCGATCAGCACGACCGTGCCGGATTCGACCATCAGGCGACCGACCTCGGCGACCCGCCGAACGTTCTCTGCGCGGTCCTCGGAGGTGAAGCCGAGGTCCTTGTTCAGGCCGTGGCGGACGTTGTCACCATCGATGACGAACGTGCGGATGCCCTGCGCGTGCAGGTCGCGCTCAGCGGCGTCGGCGATCGTGGACTTGCCCGAACCGGACAGGCCGGTCAGCCACACGACCCGGCCCTTGTGCCCATTGAGGCGCTCGCGAGCCTCCCGGTCAACCACGAAATCGTGGCTGCTCACATTGGCCGAGCGACGCAGCGCATAGCGGGACATGCCGGCGGCGACGGTATCGGCGCTGAGCCGGTCAACGAGGACGAAGCCCCCCGTATCGCGGCTGCTCTGGTAGGCCTCCATCGGGATCGGCCGGTCGGTCGCGACCTCGACCCGCCCCACGTCGTTCAGGCCGAGCACCCGCGCGGCCTCCTCAGCACCGGTCGTCACGTCCAGCTTGTGTCGAACGCTGGTGACCACGGCCGGGACGACCAGCGGGCCACACACGAGCAGGTAGGAGCGACCGTGGGCCAGGGGCTCCTCGCCGAGCCACACCACATCCGCAGAGAAGCGATCCGCGGGCTCGACCCTCTCCCCACCGGCAGCTTCGAGGAGGTCCCCACGGGTCACGTCGAGATCTGGGGTCAACTCCAGCGCCACCGCGTCACCGGCCGTGGCCTGCTCCCGGTCGACGCCGGCAACGAGCAACCGGCTCACGCGGCCCGTGGTCGAGGCTCCGGACACCTCGACCGAGTCGCCGACGGCCAGCTGTCCGGTCACGAGGTTCCCGGCCACGCCGCGGAATCCGGGGGCACGAACGATCGTCTGGACGGGGATGCGGGCCGGGCGCCCCGCTGTCGCTGGCGGAGCATCGAGTTCGTGGGTCTCGCCGATGGCGGTCAGGACCGTCGGTCCTGCGTACCAGGAAGTCCGGGCCGAGCGGGTGGTGACGTTGTCACCGGCCAGCGCGCTGACCGGGATGACCGTGACCCGCGAGAAGTCCAACCGCCCAGCCGCTCCGGCCACCGCCTCGGAGAGCTCGGAGAAGCGTCCGTGGTCGAAGTCGACGGCATCGAGCTTGTTGATGGCGATGATCACGTGGTGCACGCCCATCAGCGCGCAGATGGTCAGGTGCCGGTAGGTCTGGCGGGTGACTCCGCGGAATGCGTCCACCAGCAGCAGGGCGACGTCGGCTGTCGAAGCCGCCACGGCCATGTTGCGCGTGTACTGCTCGTGCCCGGGCGCATCGGCGATCACCACGCGACGCCCATCGGGCATCGACATGTGCCGGTAGGCCACGTCGATCGTGATGCCCTGCTCGCGCTCGGCCTCGAGGCCGTCGGTGAGCAGCGAGAAGTCGATGTCGCCGACGGGGATCGTCGAGCCTGCCCGGCGCACCGTCCTGGCCAGCTCGAGGGTGTCCTCAGGGACGGAGTCAGTGTCGGCCAGCAGCCGGCCGATGAGCGTGGACTTGCCATCGTCGACGCTGCCGCAAGCGACCAGGCGGATGATCCCCATCAGAAGTACCCCTCTACCTTCTTGGCCTCCATCGAGGCACCGCCCTCGCCGTCGATGAGGCGACCAGCGCGCTCGGACTGCCGGGACGACTCCATCTCTGTGATCACGTCATCCAAGGTGTCCGCCGGGGACTCCACCGCGGCGCTGAGCGGGTAGCAGCCCAGTGAACGGAACCTGATCAGGCGGTCGACCGGGACCTCGCCGGGCTCGAGCTGCATCCGGTCGTCGTCGACCATGATCAGCTGGTCCTCGCGGATGACGGTCGGGCGCCTGGCTGCGAAGTACAGCGGGACGACGGGCAGGTTCTCGCGCCGGATGTAGTGCCAGACGTCGATCTCGGTCCAGTTGGACAGGGGGAACGAACGCATCGTCTGGCCGGGGGTCAACTGGGCGTTGACTGTGTGCCACAGCTCGGGCCGCTGGCGCCGGGGCTCCCAGCGGTGTCCGGGCATCCGCAGGCTGAAGATCCGCTCCTTGGCCCGGCTGCGCTCCTCGTCGCGGCGCGATCCGCCGATCGCGATGTCGTAGCCACCTGCGTCCAGGGCGGCGCGAAGGGTGACGGTCTTCATCAGGCGCGTGTACTCCTGACTGCCGTGGCTGAAGGGGGTCACGCCCTCGGCGATCGCCTCGTGATTCGTGGCCACCCGCAGGTCCAGCCCGTAGCGCTCGGCCATCTGACCACGGAAGGTGATCATGTCGCGGAACTTCCACGTGGTGTCGATGTGCAGCACGGGGAAGGGGATCGGACCGGGGGCGAACGCCTTGGCCGCAAGCTCCAGCATGACGCCGGAGTCCTTGCCGATGCTGTAGAGCATGACCGGATTCCGGAACGCAGCCGCAGTCTCGCGCATGGCCCAGATCGCCTCAGCCTCCAGCGCGTCGAGGACCGCGTTGCGGACCCGTTCGGATCCGCCGGGGGGCCCCTGCGGGGACAACGGGCTCGATGCGGCGACAGGCTCAGGAGCTGGGGACATGGGCCCATTCTGGCCCACGCGGGATGGCTAGTCGCAATCCCACACCGTTTCGAACGTGCCATCCCGACGTCGCGCTGCCAGATGGTGCACGCTGGGCCGCGTGGAACTCGAGCGAACTCTGGCCATCGACTGTGGTGGAAGCGGGCTGAAGGGCTCGGTGCTGGATCCCGACGGCGCGATGGTCGCCGACCCGATCCGGATCGCCACCCCCTATCCGATGTCCCCGAACCTGTTCGTCGACGTCCTGTGCGACATCGCCGAGGCCCTGCCGCCCGCCGACCGGGCCACGATCGGGATGCCCGGGATGATCCGCCACGGCCGGGTGATCACGACCCCGCACTACATCACGGTGAAGGGCCCGCACTCGCGCATCGACCCCGAGCTCAGGAGGGCGTGGGACCACTACGACGCGCAGACCGGCCTCGCCCGCCGCCTCGGGATCCCCACCAGGGTCGTCAACGACGCCGAGGTCCACGGCGCAGCCGTCGTGTCGGGCGTGGGACTCGAGGCCGTGTTCACGTTGGGTACCGGACTGGGGTGCGCGATGTTCGACGACGGCGACCTCGCGCCCAAGCTTGAGGTGTCGCGCGCGCCGGTGCGCAAGGGCGTGATCTACGACGAGTGGCTCGGTGACGCGGCCCGGCGGAAGCTGGGCGCCAAGCGGTGGTCACGACGCGTGCTCAAGGCGGTCGACGGGCTGCGGCCCATGTTCGTCTGGGACCGGCTCTACGTGGGCGGTGGGAACGCCCCCCGGCTGACCCTGGACCTCGGCGACGACGTCACGATCGTGCCCAACGAGGCAGGCATCTCCGGCGGCATCCGGCTCTGGGAGCTGGGTCACGGGACGGTCAGCCACCCGGACGACGAGATGCGCGCGCACCCCGCCGAAGCCTGACGCGCAAACCCTCCGCGTAGGGCCAGATCCTCCGCGCCGGAGCGGAGATTCCTACCCTTGGCGGAGGGTTTGCGCTGCTGGGTGGGGCCGCGCGGGTTTCAGCGGGGTGACTGCTTCGTTGCTGAGGTGCGCATCCTTGGCGTCAGGTGCAGCCGGCCGGAGCGCTCTGCCGCCAGCAGGCGGGCGGCCGCCCCTTCGGCGGCGGGGACCATGACATCGGCCACGGTGACGTCGTGGTCGGGCGCGTTCACGGCGACGACCTGATCACCGGCGGCCACGATGCCCGGCTCGACGACTCGGACGTAGGCGCCGGGTGCGCGCCGCTGCGTGAACCGCCGGACCCACTGCGGCTCGCCCATCCGGCGGGCGAAGGTGGCGCACGGGTCCCGCGGGGAGGTCACCTCGACGACGAGCCCGGACTCCCCGATCCGCCAGCGCTGGCCGATCAGGGTCGTGCTCAGGTCGATGCCGGTCGTGCGCAGGTTCTCACCGAACAGGCCCGGCGCGATGTCGCGGCCCAACTCGGCGGCCCACCAATCAGCGTCCTCGTCGGCGTAGAGGTAGACCGCCTGGTCCTGGCCGCCGTGATGGCGCTTGTCGGACTGGTCGTCACCGGCGAGCCCGAGCGACCCCACGTCGACCGGGCCCGACACTGGGCGCTTGTCGATGGCCGTGGTCCCGTCCGGGTTCGACGGTTCGGCAAGCAACTGGTGCAGCACGCACACGGCGGTGATCTGGGCCATCGCCGCAGGGTAGTCGGTGGGCTGGCCTACCCGCGGCCGTGCCGCTCGACGAAGCCGAGCACCTGCCGGGACTGGGCGTCCGTGAGCCCGATCGCCTCCTCGGGGGCCACCACCAGCATCGGGGCCGGTGGCTGGCCATACGTGGACTCCCCCTGGCGGTCGGTCCCGAAGTCGTCAACCCAGACCAACGGGTGGCCGGGGAACGCAGCCTGGAGCCCAGCGACCTTCCAGTCGGCGGTGCGCCGGGGCAACTCACCGGCGAGCACCTTGGAGATCTGCAACACGGGTAGTTCGGGGATGTCGCACAGCGGCGCGTTGCGCAGGACGGCACGTTCCCAGGTGGTGGCCCACACCACACATGCGCCGGCCGCCAGCCATCCGCGCACCATCGCGCCGTGCCAGCGGCTGACGACCACGCGGTGCAGGAAGGGCCCGGGGCCGTCGGGCAGCGGTCGGATGTACGGGTGGTCAGGCCAGTTGTCGCGGTCCAGGTCGACGATGTGCGACTCGAAGCCCGCCGGCACCTCGGCCTGCACCGTGATGTTCAGCACGCCGTCGAAGTCCAGGCCCACCACCGGCTGGCCGGGAGCGACGGCAATCCCGGGGACATGCGGCTCTGCCATACCGGCCTCCTTGCCGAACCTGCTGACCATCCTGCTCCGCAGCAGGCCGTGGCGCCAGCGTTGCGGGCAGGATGCACACCATGGATGGACAACTGCACGTGGCGCTCGTGGGACTCGGTGACATCGCAGCGAAGGCCTACCTGCCGGTCCTGGCCACCGATCCGAGCGTCGCCCCCGTCCTGATCACCCGGGATGACCAGCGGCGCGCGGCCCTGCAGTCGGCCTGGCGCATCCCCGAGGCGTACGCCACCGTCGAGGATGCAGCGGTCGCCGGCGCCCGCCTGGATGCAGCCTTCGTGCACGCGGCCACGGTCGCCCATGCGCCGATCGCGATCACGCTGATCGATGCCGGCGTGCCCACCTTCGTGGACAAGCCGATCGCCCTGTCCGCCGACGACGCCCGGATGGTCGTGGAGCGGGCGCGCGCCGCGGGGGTCTCGTTCGCGGCCTGCTTCAACCGGCGGTTCACGCCGACCTACGCGAAGGCCGCGGCGATGCCGAGGGTGGACACGGTGGTCCTCACCAAGAACCGGGTCGACCTGCCCGACGACCCGCGGATCGTGGTGTTCGACGACTACGTCCACGTCGTCGACACGCTCCGGTTCCTCGTGACCCCGGAGCCCGAGGACGTGCAGGTGGTGGCCCGCCCAGGACCCGACGGTGGACTGGCACGGGTCGCGATCACCCTCCGACAGGGCCATCGGCTCGGCGTCGGGATCATGGATCGCACCAGCGGCCAGACGATCGAGATCCTCGAGGCGATGGCCCCGGCGCAGGCCATGGTCGTCACCGATCTGGTGGACGTGGTCCATCGGGTCGACGGAATGGCCCAGCACCGCCAGCCGAACAACTGGGCCTCGGTGTCGCAGCAGCGCGGCTTCGTGGCAATGGTCGGGCACCTGCTGGACTCGGTGCGCGCCGGCGAAGTGCTCGACGGGGCCGATGCGCTGGCCACTCATGACCTGTGCGAGGAGATCCTGCGACAGGTGCACGACCAGGTGCGCTGAATCGGCTGGAGCCCTTCACCGGCGCCGGGCAGCCCAGCGTCAAGTCAGCCGTTGAGCTGCTTGACCAACTCTGAGTCGTCGCCGCCCTGCAGGGCCTTCGCGAGGCCGGCGGCGTCGGCCGAGTCGACCTCCTTCACGACCTTCCTGCCCGCCTTGGCCAGGGCCTTGTCGACCTGGTCGGCGTAGGCATCGTCGAGAACCGCGATGATCGCCGAGGAGTTGTTCGGCATGACGTCGTCGAGCTCCTTGGCCATCTGCTTCTCCTCGTGCTTCTTGACCAGGCCACCGATGGCCGCGCCGATGCCGGCCCCGACCGCCGTAGCTGCCAGCAGCGGCGGGGCGAACAGCCCGACCACCAGGCCGACCCCACCGCCGGCCACGGCGCCGCCGCTGACGATGTGCGCCTTCTCGCGAACGCTGATCTTGCCGTTCTCGTCGCGGTCCATGATCACCGCCGCAACGATGTACGCCTGCAGGTCCTTCAACTCCTTGAGTGCCTCGTAATCCTCGGTAGCGGAGTCCTGGTCCGGGTAGCCCGCGGCGTACAGGATCAGATTGCGATCGGCCATGTCAGTCATGCGGTGCTCCTTGTGTCATCGGGTGTACGAGCTGTCGAGAAGGCACACATACGGTATCGGGTCGTGCCAGCACGCGCCGGGCGGCCGTCGTCGGCTCAGCGTCGCGGAACCACCCGCGCTGGCGGGTTCGCAGACGGGGCAGATACTGGTTCCATGCCGGTCCCCACCTCACGATTGCGCCGCAACGCTGCCATGGCCGGGCTGCCCCTTCGTGCGGTTGGCCGAGCTGCCTCGATCCAGGCCCGCGGGCTGCTCGGGCAGGATCGTGGCGCGCTCCGGGAACAGGCAAGGGTGGCAACCGCTGACGACACCCGGGCGACCCTGGGTGGGCTGAAGGGCGGGGCGTTGAAGCTGGGCCAGCTCCTGTCGACGGTCGACGCCCTGTTCCCCGCCGATCCGGACAGCTCCTGGCAGGGCGCCCTCGGAGCGCTGCAGGAGGACAACCCCGGCCTGCCGTTCGATGAGGTGGAACCGGTCCTGGTCGCCGAGATGGGCGCCGGGTGGCGGGCACGCTTCGGTGAGTTCGACGAGCACCCGACCGCGGCCGCATCCATCGGCCAGGTCCATCGAGCTGTGTGGTCCGACGGCACGCCGGTCGCGGTCAAGGTCCAGTACCCCGGGGTGGCCGATGCGATCGCCGGTGACGTCCGCTCGCTGGCCGTCACATTGCGCCTGACCTCGCTGGTCGCCCGCGGGATGGCGATGCCGCCACTGGTCGCCGAGCTGCGCACCAGGCTCGGCGAGGAACTCGACTACAGAACGGAGGCCGAGCACCAACGCGCGTTCGCCTGCGCCTACGAAGCGGACTCCGACTACTACGTGCCGCCGGTTCTGGCAGCCTCGCGGGAGGTCCTGGTCACGCACTGGATGGACGGTGTGGGGCTCGCGGAGGTCGCCCGCGACGGGACGTCGGCCGAACGCAACCACCTCGGGGCCGCCTACCAGCACTTCTTCCTCACGTCGCCGACCCGGGTCGGCCTGCTGCACACCGACCCGCACCCCGGGAACTTCCGGCTGCTCCCCGATGGCCGGATGGGCGTGCTGGACTTCGGCTCGGTGCTGCACATGCCCGGCGGCCTGCCCCCCACGTTCGGTGGGCTGATCCGCGCCATGACGGCCACCGACCCCGCAGCGGTCGAGCAGCGACTGCGTGCGGGCGGCTTCATCGCGCAGGACGCGAGCATCGAGGTGGAGAAACTGATCGACTACCTCGCACCGTTCAGCGAGCCGTCCCGGCATGAGGAGTTCACGTTCAGCCGCCAGTGGCTCAAGTCCGAGTTCGGCCGGGTCAACGACCCGCGCAACCCGGACTTCACCGTCGCGCTGCAGCTGACCATCCCTGCCGACCAGCTGTTCACGCACCGGCTCTGGCTCGGGCTCGTGGGCGTGCTCTGCGGCCTTGGGGCGACTGTCCCGGTGCGCCCGGAACTCGAGGCCCACCTGCCCGGATTCGCCGACCCGACCGGGTGACCCGGAACCGCGCTACGGGCACGCTGCCCTCCGACAGTCGAGCCGGGACACCGGTCCGCGGTGATCGCGTTCCGGTGCCGGCCGGGGTCAGCTGACCAGGTCGGGCACCCGTCCACGCAGGGCGAGCACCACGTGGTCATGTCGGGCCAACGAGCCGTCAGGAACCGTGACCACGTCAGCCCCGCGCGCCAATACCGCCTCGATGAGGTCATCGATCGCGTCGTCGATGACGCCGACCTCCTCCGCGTCATCGACGATCTCCAGGCCATCGTCACTCACGCGCACGGCCGGGGCGTGCGTGCGCTCCACGACCAGCAGGTCCGGGTCAACGGCGCGCAGGACCTCCCACGCCGCTTCCAGGCCGGCGACCGCGCGGCCGTGGGCCAGTCGGACCTGGGCGGTGTCCAGCGCAGCGGCCGCCCGGTCCCGCACATGGCCGGCCAGCGCCTCGCGAGCCAGCTGCTCGAGTTCGATCAACGGAGCAGTCAAGGCCCCGGACCTGACAATCGCGGCGATCCGCCGGGTCTTGGCCACGGACAGGAAGTCGGAGACGGTTCGGTCGTTGGCGATCAGGACGACCGGCAGCTGGGCCTGCGCCACCCGGGCGGCGAGATTGGCATCGACCTGACGCAGGAACGCCCGGCCACGCTCGCGGCGAGCCCGATCGACCGTGTCGCTGGACGACGGGTCGCGCGGGGCGGCATCCGATGGGCGCACGATCGGGAAGTCGTGGGCGAGGATCGGCCGGCTGTAGCGCTGGCCGTAGTGGAACAGGCGCGCCGCCCGACCATCGATGATCAGCATCAGGAAGGGCGGATCCTCGGCGGCCGAGCGCACCAGGTCACGGGTGGCGAACGTCGGGTCGATCACCACTCGGTCCACGGGAGCGACGCGCAGGTGGTGCAGGTGTGAAGCCTCCGGGCTCACCAGGATCGCCAACCCGCGGTCGGTCGGCCCCTGGCTGGCACTGGCGACGGCCTGCTCCAGTCCGGCACTTATCGCCTCGACCGCCGACTGGTCCGATTCCGCACCGAGACGCCGCTCGGCATCGCGCACCAGTGCCCGCAGCCGTGCCCTGTCCACCGGCAGCATCTGCGCCGAGGGAACCGTGGCCAGCAGCACTGACACGCTCAACGGGCTCTGGGCCTGGGCCAGCCGCACGACATCCTCGGTGGTGGGAAGCCGCAGGGCCGACTCAGGTTCGCGTGCGAGCGGGATGGCTGCATCCTTCGTCGAGGCGGACGAGGGGGCGGGGGTGAACAGCGACATGATTCCTCCGGCGTCTGTGGTCCCGAGGTCTTCCCCGGCCGCGGGTCGCGACCCCCAGCAACCGGACCGATTCGGATCGGACGTGCTGACGACTGCTGGGTGATGGGGTACTCCCCTCTTGCGAAGACGATAGCATGAATCACATTGCATGTAACAGCCCTCGAAAGTTGCATTTCGAACTCGAACACGGCACGATAGATGAACTACGTTTCGTCAATACTGCCCGCCCAAGACAGGAGCTTCGAGACCAGTGGACGTGCCCGCGACGGTCTGGTTGGCCGTCCTCGGGGTGATCGTGGTGATGCTTGTCATCGACCTGTTCGCCCACCGTGACGCCCACGTCATCACGGCCCGGGAGGCGGCCATCTGGTCGGCCGTCTGGGTTGCGATGGGTATCGGCTTCGGCCTGATCATCCTTGCCACGTCAGGCGCGGAGTTCGCCGGCCAGTACTACGCGGGCTACCTGATCGAGAAGTCCCTTGCCGTGGACAACGTGTTCGTCTGGGCCATCATCTTCAGCTACTTCGCGGTGCCAGCACAGTTCCAGCATCGGGTGCTGTTCCTCGGTGTGGTCGGCGCGCTGATCATGCGCGGGCTGTTCATCTGGGCCGGGTCCGCGGCGATCAAGGAGTACCTCTGGATCCTCTACATCTTCGGGGCCTTCCTGGTGTTCACCGGGGTGATGATGATGCGTCATCGCAACACGCACTTCGATCCCGCGAGGTCCGGTGTCGTCCGGCTGTTCCGGCGCTACATCCCGATGACGCAGGAGTACGAGGGCCAGAAGTTCCTCACCCGCCGCAACGGTGCGCTCATGGCCACGCCGCTGCTCCTGGTGCTCGTCCTGGTCGAGTTCACCGACATCGTCTTCGCCGTCGACTCGATCCCAGCGATCTTCGCAGTGACCCAGGAGACGTTCCTGGTCTTCACCGCCAATGCGTTCGCCATCCTGGGCCTGCGGGCCATGTACTTTCTGCTCGCCGACCTGATGCACCGCTTCGTCTACCTGAAACTGGGGCTGGGACTCGTGCTGGTCTGGGTCGGCATCAAGCTCGTCCTCCAGGTGGACCTCTACAAGATGCCGACCTGGCTGAGCCTGGGGGTGGTGGCCAGCATCATCACGGTCGCGATCGTGGCCAGCCTGCGCGCGACCCGCGGGCCATCCGAGGGTCACGTCGGCCCGCACCCCGCGGGGCAGCAGGCTCCGGGCACGGGCCCGGACACCGCCGCGCACACGCACCCCAACACGAAGGAGGACGTCCATGGCTGACCCAGCTTCGGCGCGCAACTGGACCCTGCTGACCAACCACGGCCACGTGCTCGTCCACGTCAACCGCAACCCGGACACGCGGATCCGCGACATCGCGGCGGCTGTCGGCATCACGGAGCGGGCGACCCTGAACATCCTGCGCGACCTGGAGGATGAGGGCTATCTCACCCGCGTGCACCAGGGCCGTCGCACGCACTACGTGGTCAATGCGCACCGCCCGTTCCGGCACCCGGCCGAGGCCGATCACCGGGTCGGAGATCTGTTGGCCCTCTTCGTCTGATCAATGCTCACGTCCCGGATCGCTGAGCCCCCAGGCTCCGGTGGGGCTCCTCCGCTGGGCTCCGGTGGCTCCGAGCCACCGCGCCCGGGCGCGCGTGACGGGGCGCGGCTACTGTCGTGGGCGTGAGCGAATCCGCCCCGCACTCGACCGTCGACGCAGCCCCCGCGTCGCTGGCACGCCGCGGTTCCGCCGTCGATGCCCCGCACACCATCGACACCACAACGGACGACGCGCTCGGCGACTCTGACGTCACCGACCTGCTGGCACGGCTGTCCGCGCGGGAGGTATCAGCGAGCGAGGTCCGAGCGGCGGCGATGGCACGGGCAAGGGCCGCGAACCCGGAGCTGCAAGCGGTCACCCACTGGTTCGATGAGCCCGTTCACACCGAGGTCGTCGTACCCGCTGACGCGGGGCTTGCCGGTGTGCCGACATTCATCAAGGACAACGAGGAGGTCACGGGCTTCCCGACCACGCAGGGTTCACGCGCTGTGGTCGACCACCCGGCGCCCGCCTGCTCCCCGATCGTGACCTCGATGCTCGAGCTGGGCCTTGAACCGTTGGGCGCCTCGACACTGCCGGAGTTCGGCCTGACAGCGAGCACGGAGTCGAGCAGGTTCGGTGCCACGCGCAACCCGTGGGACATCGGGCGCTCGGCGGGCGGTTCGAGCGGCGGAGCGGCAGCGATGGTCGCCGCCGGCGTCGTACCGATCGCCCACGCCAACGACGGCGGCGGGTCGATCCGGATCCCCGCGTCCTGCTGCGGGCTGGTCGGCCTCAAGCCCTCGCGCGGCCGGCTGCCGATGAACCCCCTCAAGGAGAAGGTCCCGGTCAAGATCGCAGCCCAGGGCGTCCTGACCCGGTCAGTGCGCGATACCGCCCTCTTCCATGCCCTGATGGAGCGAGCCCGCCCAGCCGCCGGGCTGCCCTCGATCGGCCACGTCACCCATCCCGGGACGGCGAGACTACGGATCGGCATGTGCGTCACAGCCAGCCGGGGCCTGCCGATCGCGCCTGAGACGGTGGCGGCAGTCCGGGCCACAGGCGCGCTCCTCGAGGGCCTGGGCCACCATGTCGAGGAGGTCGGCCCGCCGGTCGCCGACGGCTTCGCCGCGGACTTCCTGCGCTACTGGGGCCTGCTGGCGTTCTTCCTCCACCACGGCGGCGGCAGCTTCTACGGCCGGGGTTTCGACTCCTCCCAACTCGAGGGCTTCACGCGGGGCATGAGCGCGATGCTCTCCCGGCAGTTGGACCTGGTGCCGGGATCACTGCGCCGATTGCGGCGACTCGCGCGCACCCCCGACGTCGGCTTCGAGCGGCACGACCTGCTGCTCTCACCCGTGACCGGATACCCCGCGCCGCCCATCGGCTACCTCGGTCCCGACGTGGAGTTCCGCAGCCACCTGGTCCGGCTGATCAGGTTCGCCTCGATGACCCCCGTGCAGAACGTCTCCGGGACTCCGGCGATCTCAATGCCGCTGGGCCGCACGGCGGCGGGGCTTCCGATCGGCTCGCACCTGGCCGCGCCCTTCGGCAGCGAACGCCGCCTGCTCGAGGTCGCTCTGGAACTGGAGGAAGCAGCACCGTGGCCGATGCGCGCGGGGCTCGCCGTCGCAGCCGGGCTCAGGCGTTGAGCCGGGCATAGCCGACCACCAGCGAGGTGGCCAGCCCCACCCAGATCAGATAGGGCAGCAGCGCCACCGCCCCGCCCCGGGTGACCGTCCAGGTGACCACCACCAGGACCGCCGTCAGCGCGGCCGCGCCCGCAAGGGCCACGGCTGAGGCGGTCAGCTGGTGAGGCACGTAGAACAGGTAAGCCCACGACAGCGCGCACACGACGCTGACCACCGCAATGCCCAACCAGGCGCCGACCTGACCGGCGCTGCCGCGCTGGGCGACGATCACGCCAACCACGGCAAGTGCGATGAAGTTGTACGGCCAGATGAGCCCGAAGACGACATCCGGCGGCTGCCATGAGGGTCGCGCGAGCCCGGCGTACCAGCCGGGGTTGGTCGAGACCCAGACGCCCGACCCCACCGCGTAGACGACGACCAGCGCGACGGCTGCGAGCGCCGCAAGGATCCGCCAGGTGGTCATGGCTCCAGCATGAGGCATGATTCCGCAGCGGTCACGGTCGCACCCTCGGTGCCGTGCAGCCCAGCGGCCGGCCGCCGGCAGCGATCGACCGGTCGGCGGCAGCGTTCGGTCGGTCGGTGGCAGCAGACCGGTCGGCCGGATCCGGTCGGCCGGATCCGGTGCCCAGCACCCGTGGATGCCTCAGTTCAGCGGCTGACCTGAATGGCGATCTTCCCGCGTACGTGGCCCGCCTGGCTCAGGCGGAAGGCGTCGCCGACCTCCTCCAGCGGGAACGACGCTGCGACCGGGACTGCGAGTTGACCGGCATCCGCGAGGTCCGCGAGGGCCTGCAGGTCAGCTCCGGACGGACTGACCCACGCGTACGTCCCACCGGCGCCAGCCACCGAACCGTCGGCGATCGAGCCATGCCGACCTTCCGGCTTGAGGACGGCCTGGGTGACCTCCAGGACACCACCGACGCAGTCGACCACGACGTCCACCCCGCCCGGGGCCAACTCCAGCACGCGGTCAGCCAAGCCGTCGCCGTACTCGACCGGCTGCGCGCCGAGCGCCCGAAGAGCGTCGTGGTTGCCCGCTGAGGCCGTGCCGATCACCCGAGCACCCGTGGCGAGGGCGATCTGAGTGGCCAGGATGCCGACCCCGCCAGCCGCCGCGTGGACCAGCACGACGTCGCCGGTGCCCACCCCCAGCCGGTTCAGCAGCTGGTAGGCCGTGAGCCCAGTGAGGGGTAGCCCGGCAGCCTGATCCCAATCCAGCGCCGCGGGCTTGCGCGCCAGGGCGCGCACCGGGACGGTGACGAACTCAGCGAACGTGCCCTGTTCGACCCAGTCCTTGCGGGCATAGGCGATGACCTCATCACCTGCCGCGAAGTCAGGGACGTCGAGCCCCACCCGCTCGATGACACCGGCCACATCCCACCCCGGGATCACGGGGAAGCGCACGGCCATCAGCGCATCGAGGTAGCCGGCCATGACCTTCCAGTCCACCGGGTTCACACTCGCGCTGCGCACGCGAACCAGCACCTCGTGGGGACCCACCTTCGGCTCCGGGAGATCGGACAGGGCAAGGACATCGGGGTCCCCGTAGTGGTCGTACGTGATTGCCTTCATGACGGCTCCAACCTCAGGAAACCACGAGACATTCCTGTGCCCCAACTCACGAAGGCGGCGGGTGGTTGCGGAGCCCTGGGCATCGTGGGCGGCGCACTCACCTTCGCCACCCACCGCTGCCCTGTCGGGGGTGCGTACCGCCTCACTGCTGCAGCACGACCCGGATCGGGGATCCTGCGACCGTGGCCGCGGTTGGTGCGTCGGTGATCCGCTCGGCCAAGACTTCCGCGGCCATCTCCCGCGGCAGGGCAGCTGAGAACTTCAGCCCTTCCAGCGCCTCATCGGTGATGGCGGGCAGGGCTGCCTCCGCCCGGCCTGCCGCGGTCGCGTCGCGGACCTGTTCGGCGTCGATTCGCCCTGCGACGCTGATCCCCAGGGAGTCCGCGGTGGCCTCGAATCCGCGCAAGTCAAGGGCCGCGGCCAGGCTGGTGTTGGCTGCGCCGCCTGCGTAGGTCGACCAACGGCTGATGTCCCCGTCGACAGCCAACACAGTCCCCTCCGGGTGGACGGTGCCGGCGCGCTCTGCCCTCAGCCGCTCCAGCGCCGCGGCCCCGCGCCGGGACAGTGGCACGCCCGGATCTTCCCCGAGCAGAACCGCGCGGATGGACTGCGCCAACTCCCGGCCCAGCCCGACGCCACTGCTGTCACGTGAGCGGCTGGTCACGGTGGCCGGCGCGGGGGGCACCGGCAAGACCCGATTCGCCCTGCACGCGGCCTCCTTGGCGCTCGGTTCCTTCCCCGTAGGGACCGTCCTCGTGGACCTGACCCCGGTTCCCGACGGGGATCGGATCCTGCCCACCATCGCCGCATCAGTCAGCGCCACCGAGCAGGGCGACACCAGCCTGTTCGACTCCGTGGTGGCCCAGATCGGCCCGGGTCCGCTGCTCATGGTCCTCGACAACTGCGAGCACCTGATCGACGACTGCGCACGGCTGGTCGAGCGCCTCCTCGGCGCGGCTCCGGGTCTCGGGGTCCTGGCCACCAGTCGTGAGCCGCTGCGCCTGGCCAATGAGGCGCTCGTACGCCTGGCGCCCCTGTCGGTGTCCGCCGACGAGGGACTGCCCCGGGCCGAGCTCCTGGCCACTGACGCCGTTCGGCTCTTCGTCGATCGGGCCAGCCGGGTTCGCCGGCTTGACGATCTCAGCGACGCCGATGTGGCGACGATCGCCCAGATCTGCCGGCGTCTCGACGGGCTCCCCCTGGCGCTGGAGATGGCCGCCGCCCGGCTGCGCGTCCTGACCCCTGCCGATGTGCTCGATCGACTCGAGGACAGGTTCGGGCTCCTCGCCGAGGGCGGCCGGACGGCTGTGGCACGCCATCAGACCATCCGTGCCACCCTCGATTGGAGCCACGACCTGCTCGATCCGCAGGAGCGTGCCACGCTGCGCCGGATGTCGGTGTTCGTGACCGCCGTGCCCGCAGGCGCCGTCGAGGCCGTGTGTGTCGGCGGAGAGGTGCGGGACCCGCTAGAATCCGCGATGCGACTGGCCGACCGGTCGTTGGTGGTCGCCAATGTCGGTCCCGACGGCAGGACACATTTCGGGATGCTCGACACGGTGCGCGACTACGGGCGGCTCCACCTGCGGGAAGCGGGCGAGGAGCAGGCCACACTCCTGGCCCATATCTCCACTGGACCGCCCGGGCCACCAGCGCGCACAGCGTGCGTTTCGACGATCTCTACGGCCAGGCCGACGGGCTCGAGGCTGTCCTCGGCGAGATGCGGGTTGCCCTTGACCGCGCCCACCGGCTCGATCAGGCAGCTGAGCTGCGGCTGGCCGGGCTGCTCGGGTGGTTCTGGGAGGCGCTCACCCACCTCGGTGAGGGCCGGGCGCTGCTCGACCGCGCGCTCATGGCGGCGGACGCCGACCCCGTCGATCGCGCGCGCGCCCTGTCGGCTCGGGGATCCCTGGCAGGGATCCGGGGGGACCTTGAATCAGGCAGGAACGACCTTGAAGCTGCCCTGGTGCTGTGGCGCTGCCTCGGCGACCGGGTCGAGGAATGCGCAACCCTCGACAGCCTGGGTTGGGCGGCCCTTCTACTCCGGCGACGACGACGGCGTCCGCGAGGCCTTCACGGCAGCGCGCGATCGCCACGGACATCGGCATCCCCACCCTGGTGCGCCGGACCAGTTCGGGGCTGTGCCAGTACTACGTGACCCAGGCAGACGCCGCGTTGGCTCGTCCCCTGGCCGAGGAACTCATCCGGATCGCAGGGGACGACCTCCGATCAGCGCACTTCGGCCACCACTTCCTGGCCGACTGCGACCTCATGGACGGTGACAGCGCCCGCGCGTTGGAGGCGTACCGACGAAGCCTGGGCCTTGCGATCACGATGGGAGACCTGCTGGAGATCATGTGGGAGGTCGAAGGAGTGGGGATGGCCTCAGCCGGGTGCGGCAACTCCCGGCTCGCGCTGCGACTCCACGGCGCCGTGGCTGCGCAGATGCGGCGGTTGGACCTCGATCCGTCGGTGCCCTTCTGGGACGCCTTGATCGCATCGACCTCGTCCTCCCAGCGGTCCAGGTCACCTGGTCGCGGTTCGGACAGTGTCCGTAGCAGCTCTGCCCACCGGGGGTAGGCGGTCAGGCCGAGCTCGGGGATCGACTCCAGCA
>JAQBEX010000054.1:0-2603 GCA_032123675.1 Actinomycetes bacterium | reverse complement strand
CGCCTCGGCCAGCGTTCCCCGGAACCCGGGGATCGGCAAGTCCGGCTCGGGTGGATCCGATCCGGTCGGGGTGGGGGTACCCGCTGCCGTCGTGCTGCCTGCCCCAGTCCCGGCCGTCGAAGTGGGCGCAGGCTCCGTGGGTTCCGGCTGCGCGCCGACCCCCTGCGGGTTCCACAGCACGATGTCCACAGCCCCGCGCGCGCTGTCGTCCCGGTCGACCACCGCGGCCGGCACCCCGAGCAGCCGGGCAGCGGTTGGTCCCGGGTCGGCCACGGTTGCCGATGCGCAGATGAACGTCGGTGCTGCCCCGTGCAGGGCCGCGACCCGCCGTAGGCGGCGCAGCACGAGCGCCACATGCGAGCCGAAGACACCGCGGTAGGTGTGTGCCTCGTCGACGATGACGAACCTCAGCCCGCGCAGGAAGCCCCGCCACGTCTCGTTCCGGGGCAGGATCGCGTGGTGCAGCATGTCCGGGTTGGTCACGATCCACCGGGCGTGGGCACGGGCCCAGGCGCGCTGCTCGTCAGGGGTGTCCCCGTCCACGGCCGCGGCCCGTAGCCCGGACAGCCCCAGACTGGTCAGGCCGGCCAGTTGGTCGTGGGCCAGGGCCTTCGTGGGGCTCAGGTAGAGCACAGTCGCCCCGCGGCGGCCGATCCGGTCAGGTTCGGTCAGCGCGGCAGTCAGGGCCGGCATCCCGAAGGCGGCGGACTTGCCCGAGGCAGTTCCGGTGGCGACGAGCACGTGGGTGCCCGACCAGGCCAGATCAGCGGTGCGGACCTGGTGCTCCCACGGTGCCCGGATACCGACCTGCTCGTAGGCACGCCGCACGTCCGGATCGAGCCATTCCGGCCAATCGGCGATGGCGCCAACGACTTCCAGCCGGCTTATCCGGCCCACCGACCGTGGATCGCCGGACAGCAGATCGACCATCGACGCGCTCGCGGACGGGACGCTCGACTCATGCCCCGCCTGGATCCGACCGGTGACCATCCGCCCATCCTGCCTCGGCTGCCGTCGGGGCGCGCTGCCGGTCATTGGGCGTGCAGCAGTACGGCGTGGCCGTGTGGTTGCGGGCTCCAGGGGGCCGCAGCGCGGCGCCGGGTGCCCACTGGCTACGGTGGATGTGCCAGAGTGGGCCGCACAGGATGAGGAGGGCGGCATGGAGCTGCAGTTGACCACACGCCACGAGGGGGACGTGGCGATCGTGGGTGCGCAGGGTGAGGTCGACGTGTTCACTGCGCCGGGTCTTGATGCCGAGCTCGACGCACTCGTCTCCGGGGGGAACGCCCGTCTCGTGGTCGACCTGACCGGCGTCGCCTTCCTCGACTCCACCGGGCTCGGGGTCCTCGTGAAGGCCCTCAAGCACGCCCGTGAGGCCGATGGCTGGCTGCGCCTGGTGGTCACCGGCGACCGGATCCGCAAGATCTTCGAGATCACCGGGCTGGACGCATCCATCCCGATCTTCGACACGGCGCAAGACGCGATCTCAGGTTGACGGGCGTGGGCGACGAACGGGTGTAGAACGGAGTTCCAAGTTGGGGCGCGCAGTCCCGACCAGTCAGGAGGGGCCTGATGGCAACCGCGACTCTGACCATCCCCCCGCAGCCCGAGCAGGTGCGAACGGCGCGTCTGGTCACCACGGCCGCGGCGCGGCGCTGCGGCGTGTCCGAGGACCGCATCGATGAGATCCGGCTGGCCGTGGGTGAGGTGATCGCCCGCTCAGTGCTCCGTCAGCAGCGCGCCGGACTCGCTGACCCGGTGGTCGTGGACATCACGGATGACGATGAGCTGTTCACCGTGCGTATCCAGGAGGCCACCGGACTGGACTTCAGCGATGACGACGGTGGCGTGGCCCTCTCCGTCGCACAGGCGCTGGCGTTCGAGTTCTACGTGCACGCTGTTGGCGCCGGCTGCGAGATCCGGATGGCGTGGCCGGTCATCAACGACCTCCTGGGCATCGAGTAGTCCCCCAGCACGGCGGGCTCCCAACTCCGCACGGGGTAGCCCGCACCTGCTCACCTGGCACGTCCGGAGGTCCGGATCGCCGGGATTTGCCGTGCAGCGATTTGGCCGGCGGCAGCGCGGATTCGGGTGACCGCTGGGATATCTGACCTTGCCTCCACTCGGCCCCCTAGACTGAAAATCACCTGGCGCAGTCCTGGTATGCAAGCGCCCGGGCGCGCGCCACATGTGTGGCCCCGACCAGGGCGGGGCCACACCAGCGGAGGAGGCGGCACATGCGCAGCGCGATGACGACGGTCACTCTCGACAGCTCGGAGATGCTGATCGTCGCGGGGGTTGCCGTCATCGGTCTTGCGGCGCTCGCTGTGGCCTGGATGTTCTCTCGTGAGGTGCTGGCTGCGCCAGCCGGCACGGCGAAGATGCAGGAGATCGCCGGGGCGATCCAGGAGGGCGCCTCGGCCTACCTCAGCAGGCAGTTCCGGACCCTCAGCGTCTTCGCAGTGGTGGTGTTCTTCCTTCTCCTGGTGCTGCCCGCGGACTCGATCTCCGTGCGGATCGGCCGCTCGTTGTTCTTCCTGGTCGGTGCGGCGTTCTCCGCCTCTGTGGGGTACTTCGGCATGTGGCTGGCCGTGCGCGGCAAC
>JAQBEX010000053.1:0-9567 GCA_032123675.1 Actinomycetes bacterium | reverse complement strand
GTGAACTCGGTGTCCACGGAGCCGTCGGCGTTGATCAGTGCCCGGGCGATCTGCGGTCGGTACACCGTCCCCCCGTTCGCGATGGCCGCGTATGCCGTGGCCAGCTGCAGCACGGTCGCCGCGGTGTCCCCCTGGCCGATGGCTGCGTTGAGCGCATCGCCCACCCGCCACAGCATTCCCTCGGAGCAGTTCTCCGCGGCGAGGCGCGTGAGGTACCGGGCTCTGACGAGGTCGTCAAGCTCGGGGTAGCCGTCGTCGGCCCGCTGGCACCATTCGGCCCGGCGCGCCTGCCACTGCGCCTGCTTGTCGTCGCGGGAGGCCAACCGCCCGGCGGTCTCCCCCGGCAGGTCGATCCCGGTACGTCGGCCGAACCCGAAGTCCGCGGCCTTGCTGGCGATGAGGTCCTGCGGATCGGGGACCGGATCGGATCCGCCATCGTCGAGCCACTGCTGATGGGCCAGCCGGTAGAAGATCGTGTCGCAGGACACCTCCATGGCCCGCTTCAGGTCCATCGGATCGTAGGACCGCGACCGGTAGTTCTTGAAGGGGCGCCCACCGACCTCGTAGCTGCCCGGGCACGGGTAGCTGGCTGTGGTCGAGTAGCCCGCCTCCAGTGCGGCGATCGTGCTGATGGCCTTGAAGGTCGATGCCGGTGCCGACGCGCCCTGCGCGGCACGGTTGAGCAACGGCTGCCCGGCCTCCGGATCAGTGAGGGCCGCGTAGTCCCGGGCGGAGATCCCGCCGGTCCAGACGTTGGCATCGAAGTCCGGCGCGGAGGCCAGCGCGAGCACGGCGCCGGTGCGCACGTCGAGCACGACCGCGGCTCCGCCGTCAGCCTCGTAGGGACGCTTGGAGATCGGGTCGATCCGGCCGCGGCCCCGCTCGATCGCAGCCTGGAGCTGGTCCTCAACCACGGCCTGCAGCTCCGCATCGATGCTCGTGATCAGCGTCCGGCCGGGCACTGCAGGTACCTCAACCCCGCCTGAGGCCCGGTGCCCCGAGCTGTCGACCGTCACCTTCTCCAACCCCGGGGTGCCCCGCAGCGCCTCGTCATAGACGAGCTCCAGCCCGGCCCGACCGCGCGCGAGGACGCCCTCAAGTTCGGGGTCCTCGGCAAGGTCCTCGGCGGTCACGGTGCCCACGTGGCCCAGCGCGTGCGCGGCCAGCGAACCCCCCGGGTAGTCACGCACCGCGACACGTTCGATCTCGACGGCCGGGAAGCCCACCGGATCGGCCATCATCTCCCCCGCCGCCTCGATGTCGACGTCCCGGGCCACCACGGGCGATGCCCCCGCGGCACCGTTCCAGCAGTTCGGCTGGGGCTGCGCGTCGGGAGTGCCACAGTTCTGCAGGCGTGCCGCCAGGATCTCGGGGTCGATCTCGAGCAGCTCGGAGAGCCGGTCGAGGACGGCATCGCCGTCGTCGTCGAGTCGACGCAGCTCGCGGCGGTCGATCGCCACGTCGAGGCTGATCCGGTTCGCGACGAGCGGGCGCCCCTGCTGGTCGAGGACCATCCCCCGCGAGGCGGGGACGACCAGCTCCCGGACCCGGTTGTCCTCCGCGGCCGCCACTGCGGCCTCCGAGTCGACGACCTGCAGGCTGAACGCCCTGGCGGCCAGCGTCACGACCAGCGACAGGACCAGTACCGCCAGCACCAGCAGCCGGGCGTGGACGCGGTCGGTCATTGCGCACCCACCCCACTGCGCGGGTCCGATCCGTCCCCGGTCGGGAGGCGCACCGCGACGTCCTCGACCGTGCGGGCCGGGCGGCTCACGAGGAGCAGCGCGAGGGGCGCGAGCACCAGCGCCCACAGGGCACCCACGACCGCCGAGCCCAGGATGGGTCCCGGTGCCGGCGACCCGGCGAACCAGACCACGGCCCCACGGAGCAGGACAGTGACGCCGGCGGTCGCGGAAAGCAGCAGCATCGCGGCGATCGGCCCGGGACGGTAGCTCTCGGCTACCCTGCCGAGCACCGCTCCGGCCACCGCGAGCACGAGCATCCAGCCCCCCAGGGGACCGGCGGCTGGAGGGATCAGGTCAAGGATCAGCCCGGCCCACGCGCCCACCAGGCCCCCGGCCAGGGGGCCGCGCGCGATGGCCAGGGCCAGCACGGCGACCACCACGAGGTCGGGCACCGCCCACGGCGTCGGGATGAAGTCCAGCATGCTGACCTGGACCAGGGCCAGCACGACGAAGCCCAGGACGATGGTCGCCACCGCGCCCCGTGACAGGGGCCGCTCCGGGGTCACGATGCACCCTCCCCGCGAGGCTCCGGCATCAGGACGAGGAGCCGGTCCAGGGTCGATTCATCCACGGCCGGGGCAACCTCGGCGGCCCGGGTCAGGTCGGCCGCGGAGCCGCTGACTGCTGCGACCCGTCCCAGCGGCAAGCCCGCGGGCAGGTCCCGGCTCGGCGTGCCCAGCGTGATGATCAGGTCCCCGGCCGCCATCGCACCCAGTGGGTCGAGCAGTTCGAACCGCCCGGCGCTTCCGGTTCCGCGGAACACGCCGATCTCACCGGATGAGGCCACCCGTGCCGCGACCTGCGTGGCTGGGTCGACGACCAGCCGGACGGTCGACACCTGCGGCGACACGGAATCGACGATCCCGGCCAGCCCATCGGCTGCAACCACGGCAAGCCCCGGGCGGATCCCCTGGCCCGAGCCGGCCGAGACTGCCACCGAGCGGACGGGATCCTGAGCCGCCGTGACCGAGACCACGCGGGCCGCGACAGCGGCGTACCCCTGCGCCGGCGCGGAGGCCGCGAGCTCCTTGGTCTGGTCGGCGGTCAGCTCGCCGGCCGCGGCCGCCCCCGCGGCGGCACGCGCCTGGGCCAGCTGCTCCTCGAGCACCGCAATGCGCTCCTGGTCGGCTGCCGAACCACCGAGCCGCTGGCCGGCCTGTGTGCGGACCCAGGACAGCGCCCGCTCCGGCGGACCGGCGACCGCACCTCCGATCCCGCGCAGCGCGTCGGTCGGACCGGTCCCGCGCATGTCGACGAGGATCAGCAGCACCGCGGCCGCAACGACCGCCCCGACGAGCACCCGGGTGCTGCGCCAGGCCATCAGTGCCGCGGCTCCGCGATCAGGACGCGGGCGAGCGCGTCGAAGGACTCGACCGCGCGGCCGACACCGAGCACGACAGCACGCGTGGCGTCGTCGGCGACCACGGCGGGCATCCCGGTCTCGCTGGCCATGCGCCGGTCGAGCCCGGTGAGCAGCGCGCCGCCGCCGGTGAGCGTGATTCCCCGCGCCAGGATGTCGCCGGCGAGCTCGGGCGGCGTTCGGTCAAGGGTTGCCGTCACAGCGTCCACGATGTCCTGGACCGGCTCGTCGAGGGCCCAGCGGATCTCCTCGGCGGTCACGTCCACCGTGCGGGGCAGACCGGTCACAAGGTCACGACCGCGCACCCCGGTGCCGGGCTCCTCAGCCGACGGGAACGCCGAGCCGATGGCGATCTTCACGTCCTCGGCCGTGCGCTCCCCGATCAGCAGGGAGTACTCCTTCTTGGCGAAGCTGATGATCGCTTCGTCCAGCCGGTCGCCGCCGACCCGGACCGACATCGAGGTCACGATACCGCCCAGGGCCAGCACAGCCACCTCGGTGGTGCCACCGCCGATGTCCACCACCATCGACCCGGTCGCCTCATGCACCGGCAGACCGGCCCCGATCGCGGCGGCCATCGGCTCCTCCATCAGGTGCACCTCGCGGGCGCCGGCGGCGTAGCAGGCGTCCCGAACCGCCCGACGCTCCACGCCGGTGATCCCGCTGGGCACAGCCACGATGATCCGGGGGCGCGACCAGAAGCTGCGTTTGTGAACGCGGCCGACGAAGTAGCGCAACATCCGCTCGGCGTTGTCGAAGTCGGCGATCACGCCGTCGCGCAGCGGGCGGACGGTGACGATGTGCTCCGGAGTGCGGCCGAGCATCTCCTTGGCATCGTTCCCCACGCCGATCAGCGCCCCGGTGTCCGCGGACACCGCCACGATCGACGGCTCGATCAGCGCCACCCCCGAGCCGCGGACGTACACCAGGGTCGTTGCCGTGCCGAGGTCGATCGCAAGGTCGCGACCGGCGAGCATTCGCCGGGACGGATCGACCACCGTGCTCCCTCCTCAGGACGTTCGGTCGGCGCGGGCCTGATGCGATGCGGGCGGCGGGCCCGGGTGCTCGTGCGCTGGTCTCGCTGGTCTGACTGGTCTCGCGTGCGCGTTCCTCAGGACAGATTGGGGAAGAACAGTGCGATCTCGCGGGCAGCCGACTCCGGGGAGTCCGAGCCGTGCGTGACGTTCTCCTGCATGACCGTGGCGAGATCGCCACGGATCGTGCCCGGCGTGGCCATGACGGGGTTCGTGGCGCCCATCATGGCCCGCCACTGGGCGATCGCGTCCGGCGCCTCGACCACCGCGGCGACCAACGGGCCAGAGGTGATGAAGTCGACCAGGTCGGCGAAGAACGACTTGCCGACGTGCTCGGCGTAGTGCGCCTCGGCAGTCGCGCGGTCCAGGGTGCGCAACTCAAGTGCCCTGATGAGCAGGCCCTTGCGCTCGATCCGGGACAGCACCTCACCAACGAGGTTCCGTGCGACGCCGTCGGGCTTGATGAGGACCAGGGTCTGCTCGGTCATGCTGCCTCCTGCGCAGGCGGGCGGAGCCTCCGCCCAAGGCGGCCAAGAATACCTGCCGCCGTGGGGTGCTCCCGACGCCGGACCCGCGCCTGAGACCCGTCGCGGAACTGCGGCTCGGACGGTTCCGGGCCCGCCGCTCCTTCGGTTCCGGGCCTGCCGCTTGGTCGCCTCGGAACTGCTCGTCGCCGGTCGCCGACGCTCGGTCACATGCGTCGCGCAACGGGGCCCGGCCGGGGGGCCGACGTCGTGGGCCCCATGATCCGCGGCCGACGGGCTTGGTCGGTGGGGCCCCTGGAGCAGCGCGCGGCCGAAACGCGCACGTTGGGCACCGTCTCGCCCGGGTGGCACCAGGCCGATCCACGAACCGCACACGCAAGGCACGTTATGAAGGTCAAGATCCCGGCCAAACGGTGGCTACCACGCGCGGTTCGGACTGCGACCTCCGGAGCCACCATCGAAACGGTGCCCAACATGCGCGATTGCCGCCGGGCCTGGGCGGATGGGCTACTGCGCGGCGGCGTTGGCCTCGACCTTGCGGCCGAGCCGTAGCGCGGTCCACCACAGGACGGCGAACAGGCCGCCGAGCAGGACCATCCCCATGATCGAGGCGAGGACTCCGCAGGCGATCACAATCACCTGCAGGGCCCAGCCGGCTGCGACGAAGTACGGGCGGGAGAATAAACCCGGGAGCAGCGCGCAGGCCAGCGCGATCGCGGCAAACACCCAGCCGACCCAGGCGGGTTTGCCATCGAGAACCACCGCTACTGGAATCGCCAGCAGGACGACGATCGCCTCCATGATCAGCACGCTGGAGGTCAGGACCCTCATTCCCAGCCCTCCGGGCTCCGTCCGCGCGGCGCGGAGTGCTCGGACCTCGTGGCACCGGACTCACTGCCGGACTCGGCCCCGAGCAGCAGCCGGGCCTCGCCGGCCATGGTGACCGAGCCGGTGACCAGCACACCGGCCCCCACGCCAGCCGGGGCAGCTGCTTCGGCCAGCGCGATCGCCCGCTCGAGTGCATCGTCGAGCCGATCGACGGCCTCGACCCGTCCGGCTCCGAGGACGTCAGCAGCGAGCGCGAGGAGGTCCTCGACCGGGAGGGCTCGCGGCGAGCTGGACCGGGTGATCACGACGCGATCCATGACCGGTTCAAGGGCCGCGAGAATCCCGGCGGCGTCCTTGTCGGCAAGGATCCCGACGACCCCGACGGTCGCGGTGAAGGTGAAGGAGTCCGCGACTGCGCCGGCCAGGGCCAGCGCCCCGGGGACGTTGTGGGCCGCATCGACGACCACTGTGGGTGCGCGGCGGACGACCTCGAGCCGCCCCGGCGAGGTGACCGCCGCGAAGCCCGCCCGCACGGGCACCGGGTCCAGGCGTCGGCCGGTGGTCGGCACAGGGACGTCGGTGGCGACCATCTCCACGGGCTCCGGATCGCGGATATCGACCTGCGCGGCGGCTGGCGCACCATCTGCCCGACTCGGCCGTGCAGCGTCAGGGAGGTCCTGCCGGGGCGGGACGCCGAAGAACGACTCGACGGCTGCAAGCGCGCTCGCCGCGTTACTCGCCTGATGGGCGCCGAACAGCGGGAGGAAGACATCGTCATAGTCCGCCCCGAGCCCTCGAAGCGTCAGCTGCTGGCCTCCCACAGCGACCAGGCGCTCCAGCACCCCGAAGTGGATCCCCTCCACCGACGTGGGCGCCTCCATCTGGCGCGCGGCGGCAACCAGCACCTCTAGAACCTCGACCTCCTGGGTCGCCAGCACGACGGAGGACGTCGGCTTGATGATTCCGGCCTTCTCCGCCGCGATGTCGACGAGGTTGTCGCCGAGGTAGTCCGAATGGTCCATGCCGATCGGCATGACCACCGACACCTGGCCGTCGGCCACATTCGTGGCATCCCAGGTGCCGCCCATGCCGACCTCGACGATGGCTACATCAACCGGCGCATCCGCAAACGCGGCGAATCCGAGCGCGGTCATGACCTCGAAGAAGCTCAGGCGCGGCCCGCCCTCGAGCTCGCTGGCCTCGTCGGCCATCGCCAGCACCGGGGCAACCTCGTCGTACACCGACAGGAACTCCTCGATACCGATCGGCTGGCCGTCCAGCCTGATCCGCTCGCGGAGGTCCGAGAGGTGCGGTGAGGTGATCATGCCCGTGTGCAGGCCGAAGGACTGCAGCAGCGCGTCGATCATCCGGGCCGTGGACGTCTTGCCGTTCGTTCCGGTCACATGGATCACCGGATACGCACGCTGCGGGTCGCCGAGGAACTGCGTCAACGTCCGGATTCGGGCCAGGGTCGGGGAGATCTGGGCCTCGGACCAACGGGACTCAAGCTCACGGCGGACCTCGCCGAAGCGCTCGAGCGGGTCAAGGGGGTCGGTGCTCACAGGGTCATCGTGCCATCCTTGGCGCGGCTCGGCGCATCGCAGGCGGTGCCGCGACTCGCCAGTAGAGTGGGGGCCCGATGAAGGGACCTCCCATGAGCCAAGCGCCCAGCCACGATCCGCTGCCGAAGACGGGGTCGCCGGGGTTGCCGGGGTCGCTGACCGACAACGGCCCAGCCGTGGCGAGCGACCTGACCCGAACGCTGACGATGTTCGGCGGATCGAGCGTCATCGTCGGGCGTGCCCTGTCCGGACCCTCCGGCGGACCCACCCTGCAGGCATTCGGAAGGCAGACGGCGGCGTGGGGCGCGATCAACCTGGCAATCGCCGCGGTCGGCGCTGCCCGGGCTCGCTCCCACCCGGCGGAGGCGACCAGACTGCGTAGGACGCTGCTGATCAATGCCGTCCTCGACGTCGGATACGTCGCCGCGGGAGCGCACGTCGCCCACCATCGGAGCACGTTCGGCGGTCGGGTGTCCCCCGAGGCTGCACGGGGCCACGGGCTGGCGATGGTCACCCAGGGGCTCGGCCTGATGGCCTTGGACCTCTACTACGCGCGCACGCTGAGCCCGGGCAGGGCAGCGGGCTGACCACCTGGTGAACCGGCCGGAGGCCCGCATCCGGCGAGGTGCCGTCGGTCCCGACCGCTGGGAGGATCGGGGCATGGACTCGGTCTTGCTCTTCGACGGTGACTGCGCCTTCTGCTCGTCGGCGGCGCGCTGGCTGATCCGGCACGTGCCGACCGCGACGGAGATCACCGCCTGGCAGCACGTGGACCTCGACGGGCTCGGGGTTCCGGTTGCCGAGGTTGAGGCGGCAGTCGTGCTCGTCGGCCCGACCGGGCGCAGCTCGGGATCGGTGGCCATCGCCGCGCTGCTGCGTGGGAGCCGCAACCGTGCCTGGCGGGGCGTCGGCCGATTGATGGCGCTACCGCTGATCCGGGACCTGGCCGCAGTCGGCTACCGGCAGGTGGCGGCCAACCGGCATCGGCTGCCCGGGGGAACGCCGCAGTGCGTACTCGGGGCAGGCAACGGCCCAGGCTCCTCGGCGTGACCGACCTGCGCGGCTGCACGAGCACGACGCGGCGGAAGGTACCCGGGCGCGCCCACTAGAATCGCGGCCCATGAGCCAGTCGCCGGACGCACCCGCCGCACGTATCCCAGAGAAGCCCTCGATCGACGGTATCGAGTCGGTGTGGTCTCAGCGCTGGGAGGACGACGCCACGTACCGCTTCGACCGCACGCGCCCGCGCCCTGAGGTGTATTCGATCGACACCCCGCCGCCGACAGTCTCCGGCTCGTTGCACGTGGGCCACGTGTTCTCCTACACGCACACCGATCTCATCGCCCGCTACAAGCGGATGCGCGGCTTCGACGTGTTCTACCCGATGGGCTGGGACGACAACGGCCTGCCGACCGAGCGGCGCGTGCAGAACTTCTACGGCGTGCGCTGCGAGCCCACGCTGCACTTCGACCAGGAGTTCACGCCGCCGGAGAAGCCCGATCCCAAGCGCCAGGTGGCAATCAGCCGACGCAACTTCATCGAGCTGTGCGAACAGCTGACCCTCGAGGACGAGAAGGCGTTCGAATCGCTGTTCCGCCAGCTCGGCCTGTCGGTGGACTGGACCCAGACCTACCAGACCATCGACGCCAACGCCCGGTCCACCTCGCAGAGGGCGTTCCTGCGCAACCTCGAGCGCGGGGAGGCCTACCAGCATCAGGCGCCGACCCTGTGGGATGTCACGTTCCGCACCGCGGTTGCCCAAGCCGAGCTCGAGGACCGGGAGATGCCCGGGACGTACCACCGGATCGGATTCCCCTACTCCGACGGTTCGGGAGCCGTGCACATCGAGACGACGCGCCCCGAGCTGTTGTCGGCCTGCGTCGCGCTGGTCGCCCACCCGGATGATGAGCGCTACCAGAAGCACTTCGGCACGACGGTGACCACGCCCGTGTTCGGCGTGGAGGTTCCGGTCGTCGCCCACCACCTGGCCGATCCGGAGAAGGGCTCCGGCATCGCGATGATCTGCACGTTCGGCGACACCACGGACGTGACGTGGTGGCGCGAGCTCGACCTCGCCACCCGCCCGATCGTCGGCTGGGACGGCCGGATCCGACCTGACACGCCAGATTGGATCACCGCCGAAGATGGCCGCGCGGCCTACGACTCGCTCGCTGGGTTGACGATGTTCTCAGCCAAGAAGCGGATGGTCGAGCTCCTCGAGGAGGACGGAGCGCTCGAGGGCGAGCCCCGCGCTATCACCCACCCGGTCAAGTTCTTCGAGAAGGGTGAGCGACCCCTGGAGATCGTCACCACGCGGCAGTGGTACATCCGCAACGGTGGCCGCGACGCCGACCTGCGCGAGGCCCTGCTCACTCGTGGTCAGGAGGTCGCGTGGCATCCCCCGGGCATGGCCGTGCGGTACCAGAACTGGGTGTCGGGACTGGCCGGAGACTGGTTGATCAGCCGGCAGCGCTTCTTCGGCGTGCCGATCCCGGTCTGGTACGGCGTGGACCCGCACGGCAACCCCGACTACAACCAGGTGATCGTCCCGGA
>JAQBEX010000052.1:0-38288 GCA_032123675.1 Actinomycetes bacterium | reverse complement strand
CGATGCTCGGGCGGACGGATCTCGCGGGGTTGCTCGGCGCGACCGCAGAGCGCGGCATGGCGTTCATCTCCGACGAGATCTATCACGGCATCCAGTATGGCCTGCCCGCGGTCTCGGCGCTGGAGATCTCGGACGAGGTCTATGTGATCAACTCGTTCTCGAAATACTTCTCGATGACCGGCTGGCGCGTGGGCTGGATGATCGGCCCGCAGGACATCGTGAAGGCCGCCACCAACCTGCAGTCACATGCCACCTCGAATGTCGCCAACGTCTCGCAGATGGCTGCCCTGGCCGCCGTCTCCGGTGACCTGTCAGCCGTCGATGCGATGCGGGTGGCCTTCGACCGGCGCCGACGGCGCATCGTCGAACTGCTCTCGGTGATCCCCGGTGTGGTCTGCCCCGTACCCGAGGGCGCCTTCTACGTGTACCCCTCGGTGCAGGCTGTGCTGGGTCGCGAGATCCGGGGTCGCCGGCCCGAGACCTCCGCCGAGTTGGCCGCGCTGATCCTCGATGAGGCGGAGGTCGCTGTCGTGCCCGGCGAGGCCTTCGGGACACCTGGCTTCCTGCGGCTGTCCTACGCCCTCGGCGATGCCGACCTCGAGGAGGGCGTGGGCCGGATGGCCGCGCTGCTCGGCGAGACCCGATGAGGCGTGGCCGGCCCTGGCCCCCGGCTGGGGTCGGGGCAGGCCACGGTCGATGACCGGCCCGTGCCGATGACGGGCCGCGGCCGATGATCAGCCAGGAGACGTGGGCCTACGCGGTCTTCGCGTTCGTCTCGTTGTTCACGATGGTCAATCCGATCGGGGTGGTCCCCCCCTATCTGGCGATGACCACGGGGATGACCACGGCCCAGTCCCGACGGGTTGCGCTGCGGGCAACGATCACCGCATTGGCGATCCTGCTGGTCTTCGCGTTCACCGGGGAGTTCGTGTTCTCGTTCTTCGGGATCTCCGGGAATGCCCTGAGGGTGGTCGGCGGCCTGATCTTCCTCGGCCTGGGCTACCAGATGCTCTTGGGCCATCCCCCCCGGGAGCGCGAGCCCAGTGAGTCCCACGAGGACTTCGCCAAGGACATCTCGATCACCCCCCTGGGGATCCCGATCGTCTGCGGGCCCGGTGCCATCGCCACGGTGATCCTGCTGACGACAGAGGACTCCAGCGCCTCGCACTACGCGATCACGGCGACGGTGATCGCCACGATCATGCTGCTGGCGTTCCTGGCGATGGTCTTCGGACGGAGGATCATGGGCTTCTTCGGCGAGAGCGGCACCATCGTGCTGCTGCGGCTGATGGGCCTGATCCTGATGACCATCGCGGTGGAGTTCCTGATCACCGGCCTGACCCCCATCGTTCGCGAGATGCTGCTGATCGCGCCACCGGGCTGAGGCCCATCGACGGCTACAGTGCGCAGCCGACGAGGACCGGTTCGTTGTCCAGGACGATGCAGAAGCGGTCAGCGACGCCGGCCCGCACCGTCCGGGCCAGGTCGAGCACCTCGTCCGCGCTGGCTCCGCCACGGTTGGTCAGGGCCAGGACATGCTTGCCGGACAGTGCCGCGCGCGCACCGGGACGCACCGCGAAGCCACGCGCGAAGCCCGCCCGGGAGATCAGCCACGCAGCAGAGGTCTTGACCGAGCCGTCCGGCTGGTCGAATCGCGGCGCCCCCTCGGGCAACGTGCTGGCCAGTTCCGTGCTGATGATCGGGTTGGTGAAGAACGACCCCGCGCTCCACGTGTCATGGTCGTGGGGATCCAGGACCATCCCCTTGCCCCGGCGCAGCTCCAGAACGGCCTGTCGGACCGCGGCCGCAGGTGCCCGCTCCCCGACGGCGATCCCGAGCACCGCCGCGAGCTCCGCGTAGCGCACCGGCGCCGAGAGCGGATCGTTCGGCAGGCGCAGCGCCACCGAGATGATGACCCATCGCCCGGGCCAGCGCTTGAACATCGAGGTGCGGTACCCGAAGCCGGCCTCGTCGGGCGCCATCGATGTGACGGCCCCGGTACGGCGGTCAAGGACCTCGAGGGACTCGATGACCTGAGCGACCTCAGCGCCGTACGCACCCACGTTCTGGATCGGGGTGGCGCCGGTGGATCCCGGGATGCCGGACAGCGCCTCGACCCCGGACCATCCCTGCTCCACCGCGGTGGCGACGACGCGCTCCCAGGGCTCGCCGGCCTCGACGCGCACACTGACCCATCCGGGCTCGGTGAACTCCGGACTGATGCCCCGGGTGCCGATCCGGACCAGGGTCCCGCTGAACCCCGAATCGGCGACCAGCAGGTTCGATCCCCCGCCGATCAGCAGCAGCGGCTCGTCCTGCTGGTCAGCGGTCGTGACCGCCTCGACCAGATCCGTGCGCGTGCGTGCCGTGACGACGTCGCGGGCCGGCCCACCGACCCGCAGAGTGGTCAACTCGGCAAGGGTCGGGTGCCCCTGCGCAGTCACCGTGTCGCCCGGGTCGCCAGGGCGCTCAGGACTGCCCCCCTTGGCCAGCAGCCTCAGGATGCTGGCGCAGGTAGCGTGCCTCGTCGTTGAGGTAGGCGTAGTAGAAGCCGATCAACAGGCCACCGCCGATCCAGTTGCCGACCAGGCAGATCGCGACGTTGGCCGCCGCCGACCCCATCGCGATGCCCTCCTGGAGACCGACGATGGTGAACAGCACCGTGTTGGCGACCGAGTGCTCGAAGCCGAGGTAGGCGAAGATGAAGACTGAGGCGATCATCGCCAGGGCCTTCATCACGTCCTCTTTGATGTAGCCGTTGTAGACCATCAGCATGGCCAGGTTGATCATGAAGTTGCAGAGGATCGCCCGGGCGAGGAGGTCCAGCCACCCGGTCGGCCCCTCGGTGATGAACGCCAGCTTCACGTCGACCGAGTGCTGCATCAGCTCCATCGTGCCGGGGCTGACGATCGAGCTGACCAGCAGCAGGAGGGCCACGGCGAGCCCGCCGAGGAAGTTGCCGAGGTAGCACAGGGACAGCACCCGGGCGGTGCCCCGCACCGAGATCGCCTTGTAGTAGTGACCGACCGAGGTGATCATCATGTTCGAGGTCAGCAGCTCGGACTTCGAGAAGTAGATGAACACGAGGGCGAAGCCGAAGAGGAGGGCGCCGAGTAGCTTGCCGATCTCGACCAGACCGTCCTCCATGCCCAGGCTGATCGACTCCATCCCGGCCTGGATGGTGTAGTTGCCGGCATAGAGCACGCCGACGATCACGCCGGCCATGGCTGCGCGCATCAGGTAGCGACGCTTCATCCGGCCGGTGAACTCGGACTTGTACTCCAGCATCTCCAGGATCGAGGAGATGAACGCCTTGCCCGGGAACAGTTTCTCGGTCTCCATGTCGGCCCTCCTGCCTGAAGCCCCACGTGGAATCCTAGCCACGGGAGGTGGCCGTGGCCGGATGGGCAGCCAACACGAAGAGACCCCCACCGTCGGTGGGGGCCAATTCGCTCTGGCGCAGCGTCGGGGTGACTCGATCACTGACCTACGGTCAGCGGGTCTCCTTGTGCGCGGTGTGCTGGTTGCAGTTGGCGCAGTACTTCTTCACCTCGAGGCGATCCGGGTCGTTGCGCCGGTTCTTCTTGGTGATGTAGTTGCGGTGCTTGCACTCCTGGCAGGCCAAAGTGATCTTCGGCCTGATGTCGGTGGACTTGCCCACGGAACTGCCTTCCTTCTCATACGCCACTGGGGCGCCTCGTGCTGTGCCCTGCCGGGCACCGGGTCTGGTAGCGGAGGCCGGACTTGAACCGGCGACACAGCGATTATGAGCCGCTTGCTCTGCCTGGCTGAGCTACTCCGCCGTGCAAGATCAGCCCTCGCGGGCCTGCTCTTCCGAGCCCCTTTACGGAATCGAACCGTAGACCTTCTCCTTACCATGGAGACGCTCTGCCGACTGAGCTAAAGGGGCAATGCCCGCCAAGGCTACCCGAACGGCGACCCATTGACGAAATCGCCAACGAGCCCCGCGGACGTGCTCACCAGGGGTAGGTGACGCCCGTCAGATCGGTGCTCAGCTCCCACAACCGGCCGGCCGCGACGACGTCCCGAGCCGCTTCGGACGGGGTCTCGTACCCCGGGGTGCCGCGCTGGCGCATCCGCCCCGTGGGTCCGATGAACGCACCGCTGGGAACATCCGGATCGGTGGCGGCCATCTCGGTCGGCCAGGCTCCCGCCTCGGCCGACTGGGCCAGGACGCGATTGGCCAACCCGGACAGCGTCTCCCCCAGCCGGCTGCCGGACATCCGGGGGCCGACGCTCTGCAGGTTCGTCGAGGCGTATCCGGGGTGCACGACGATGCTGCGCAGATCGGCGCCGGCGGCCTCAGCGCGCCTGTGCAGCTCCAGGGCGAACAGGACGTTGGCCAGCTTGCTCTGTCCGTACACCCGCCACTTCTGGTACGAGTCGGACGACTGCAGGTCATCGAAGTTCATCTGGCCGAAGCGGTGTGCCCCACTGGACACCGTGACGACCCGGCCGGCGGGATTGAGGGCATTGACCAACAGGCCCGTGAGCGCGAAGTGGCCGAGGTGGTTGGTCCCCAACTGCATCTCGAAGCCGTCGGCGGTCTCGCGGCGTGGGATGGCCATGACCCCGGCGTTGTTGATCAGGACGTCGAGGCCGTCGGGATGGGCCGCGATCCACTCGGAGGCGAACTGCCGCACACTGGCCAGGTCGGCGAGGTCGAGGCGGGCGACCGCCACCTCCGCCTCCGGGTACGACACGCGGATCCGGTCGGCGGCGCTCTGGCCACGCACGGCGTCGCGGACGGCCAGCGTCACAGCTGCGCCCTTGCCGGCGAGCACGATGGCGGCCTCGAGACCGATCCCCGAGTTGGCACCGGTGATGATGATCGATCGTCCGGACAGGTCCGGGATATCGGCAGTGGTCCACGTCATGGTTGCTGATTCTCCCACCCGATCGGGGATCGCGCCGGGCTGGCTCGTGGGCCGCACCTGGACCCAGACGGATCGAGGCGCCCCTGCGTGATGCAGGGGCGCCTCGATCGTGCGTGGCGGGTGTTGGGTTCGAACCAACGTAGGCTGAGCCGGCAGATTTACAGTCTGCTCCCTTTGGCCACTCGGGCAACCCGCCGTAGCCAGAGAATCGTACCCGCGCCATCGGGCCGCCGACAAACCAGCGCCTGCCCACCGGCCAGCCCCGCCTGAGCCCTGGGGGTCGGCCCCGGGCCATCTGTTCCCCGGGTCGGGTCGGCCGGTTACCCTGACGCCATGGCAGACAGCAGCTTCGACATCGTCAGCAAGGTCGACCACCAGGAGGTCGACAACGCCCTCAACCAGGCCGCGAAGGAGGTGTCGCAGCGCTTCGACTTCAAGAACACGGACACCACGATCGCCTGGCGCGGTGAGAACGGCATCGAGGTCACGTCCAGCACGCAGGAGCGCTGCAGCGCCGCCCTGGACGTGCTCAAGGACAAGCTGGTCAAGCGGAAGGTCTCGCTTAAGGCCCTCGATGCGGACGAGCCCCGCCCATCGGGCAAGGAGACCAAGATCTCGTGCACGCTGAAGGCCGGTATCTCCCGCGACCAGGCCAGCAAGTTGAACAAGCTCATCCGTGACTCCGGGCCGAAGGGCGTGAAGTCGCAGGTGATGGGCGAGGAGCTGCGGGTCAGCGCGAAGAAGCGCGACGACCTGCAGGCCGTTCAGCAGCTGGTCCGGGATGCGGACCTCGACTTCGCGGTCCAGTTCGTCAACTACCGCTGATGCCCGCTCGGCTGGCCGAGGCCGATCCGATCCTGTTCGACCTTGACGGCACCCTCACCGAGTCGGGACCGGGGATCGTCGCGTCAGTCCAGTACGCGATGGATGCCATGGGTGCTCCCGAGCTGGCAACCGACCAGGTCCGCCGCTTCATCGGGCCGCCCCTGCTGGACTCGTTCCGGGACATCGCCGGCTTCGACCCCAGGCAGGTGCAGGACGCCATTGCGGCGTACCGCGTGCACTACGCCCGCGATGGCCAGTACCAGAACAGCGTCTACGACGGGATCCCCGAGCTGCTCTGCGCCCTGCGTGATTCTGGCCGAACGCTGGCAGTGGCCACGTCCAAGGCTGAGGTCTTCGCCGTGTCGATCCTCGATCACTTCGGGCTGACCGGAAGCTTCGCAACCGTCGTCGGCTCCGAGCTCAACGGCCAGCGCACCGCCAAGGCCGAGGTCATCACCGAGGTGCTGGCCCGCTTGGGGCGCCCCACCACCGGGACAGTCATGATCGGCGACCGGCACCACGACATCCGTGGAGCGGTCACGGTCGGGGTGGGCAGCATCGGGGTGCTGTGGGGGTACGGCGACGGTGCCGAGTTGACGGCGGCCGGCGCCGATGCGCTGGCCAGCTCGCCGGCCGACCTGCTGGGCCAGCTCACGGGCTGACTACCTCGACGCCCTGCAGAACGGGCGCTCAGCCCTCGAGCTTGTCGATCCCGTGGCGGAGCCCGCCGGGCGCCGAGGTGGCGGCCACTGGATCGGGCCCCCAGGCCAGCGCGTCGAAGGGGCAGACATCGACGCAGATGCCGCAGTACATGCACAGGCCCCAGTCGATCGTGAAGTCGTCGAGGACGTTGACCGTCCGTGGCCGGCGGGCAGCAGGGTCTCCGGCGACCTCCTGGTGGGCCTGCAGGGAGATGCACCATGTCGGGCACTCGCGCACGCACAGCATGCACGAGGTGCAGTTCGCTGCCGTCAGCTCGATCCGCCCATGGACGCTCATGACTGCCACTGCGGGGCAATGCCCGGGGGACCGGGCCGGGAACGGGGCCGTGCGGCGACCCGGCCGGCCGCGGGCCGGTCCGCGGGCTCCACGGCGCCTGGCCACGCGGTCGCGATCCGCGCCGGCAGCGCAGTGGTGCGGCGCAGTGGGAACCCCATGTCCCCGGTCGTCAGAAGTGGGCTGAGATCTGGGTTGCCCGTGAACCGGACACCGAACATCTCGTGCACCTCACGCTCGTGCCACGAAGCACCGGGGTACAGCCCCACCAGGGAGTCCAGCACCGGATCGTCGCGATCCACGCGGGTCCACGCGAGGTCTCGCTCACCCCGGTCAATGTCCGCCAGGTGGACCACGACCTGGATCGACGCCGCACTGGGATCGTCGACAGCACTCAGCAGGTCGAACATGGTGGCGCCACCCGCAGCCAGCTCGGCGCATCGGGCGTACCAGTCCCCGGGTTCCACCCGGTGCTCATGAACGTGCACGCAGTACCTCCGCGAGTCCGGCAAGCAGGTCCTGGGGCCGGGGCGGGCAGCCCGGCACCCAGACGTCCACAGGAATGACCTCGTGCGCGCCGGGCAGGACGCTGTACGAGTCCCAGTAGGGGCCACCGGTGGCCGCACACGCACCGAAGGCCAGCACCGCCCGAGGCTCGGGGAGCTCGGCATAGGCCCTGAGCAGGTCCGCAGCCAGCCTGGTGGTCACCGTGCCCGCGACCACCAGAACGTTGAGGTCGACGCTCGCCCCGGGCGCTGGGCCGTCGCTGTGGCCCGCCACGGCATCGAGCAACTCGGCGGCGCGTCGGGCCTCCCGGACCTCGATCCCACAGCAGGCCAGCCCCATCTCGTGGACCTGCACCGACACTGAACGGGAGTCGACCCGTACCCACGCACGCTCCACGATCCCGTTGCCCACGGCCCAAGGCTAGGCCCGGGCAGGCACGTGCGCCCAGCCCGCAGCGCCTGCCATTCGCGAACACCCGGGGTGCGCCGCGGCAGTCCGGGCCGGGATGGGCCAGAATGGGCCAGAAGGCAACCCTCACCAGCAGTGGAGTCCCCACCGGGACGCGAAAGGCACGGGCCGTGGCCAAGCCGGTTAACCAACTCGAGAAGGTCATCATCCGCTTCGCCGGCGACTCCGGCGACGGCATGCAGTTGACCGGCGACCGCTTCACCCACGAGACCGCGTCGTTCGGCAACGACCTGTCCACCCTGCCGGACTTCCCCGCCGAGATCCGTGCCCCAGCGGGCACCGTCCACGGTGTCAGCGCCTTCCAGCTGCAGTTCGCCGACCACGCGATCTCCACACCCGGCGATGCCGCCGACGTGCTGGTCGCCATGAATCCGGCGGCCCTGCGCAGCAACCTGCACCACGTCCGTCGCGGCGGGCACCTGATCGTCAACAGCGACGAGTTCACGCCCCGGGCGGTGGCGAAGGTCGGCTACGAGACCGACCCGCTCACCGACGACAGCCTCGAGTCCTACGTCCTGCACTCGGTCAGCCTGACCACCCTCACGGTCGAGGCCCTGAAGGGCTTCGCGATCACCAAGAAGGAGGCCCAGCGGGCGAAGAACATGTTCGCACTGGGGCTGCTGAGCTGGCTGTACTCGCGCGGCACCGAGGGGACCCGGGACTTCCTGAAGGCCAAGTTCGGCCGCAAGCCCGAGATCCTGGCGGCCAACCTGGCTGCGTTCGATGCCGGCTGGGCCTACGGGGAGACGACCGAGGACTTCGCCGTCCACTACGAGGTGCGCCCGGCGACCATGGCCCCGGGCGTCTACCGCAACATCACCGGGAACGCCGCCCTGGCCTACGGGCTGATCGCCGCCTCCGAGCTGTCCGGACTGCCACTGTTCCTGGGCAGCTACCCGATCACCCCGGCCAGCGACATCCTCCACGAGCTGAGCCGGCACAAGGAGTTCGGCGTGCGCACGCTGCAGCTCGAGGATGAGATCGCCGGCATCGGCGCCGCCCTCGGCGCCTCCTACGGAGGGTCGCTGGCCGTGACGACGACCTCCGGACCCGGGATCGCCCTGAAGTCCGAGACGATCGGGCTGGCGGTGGCCGTCGAGCTGCCCTTGCTGGTGATCAATGTCCAACGGGGTGGGCCATCGACCGGCCTGCCGACCAAGACCGAGCAGGCTGACCTGCTCCAGGCGATGTTCGGCCGCAACGGCGAGTCGCCGGTACCGATCGTCGCCCCCCAGTCCGGAAGCGACTGCTTCGACGCGGCCATCGAGGCGGCCAGGATCGCGCTGACGTACCGGACCCCGGTGTTCCTGCTCTCCGACGGCTACCTGGCCAACGGGTCCGAGCCCTGGCGGGTCCCCGATGTCGAGACCCTGCCGGACCTGCGTGTGGAGTTCGCGACCGAGCCCAACCACACCCTGGACGACGGCACCGAGGTGTTCTGGCCCTTCAAGCGCGACCCCGAGACCCTGGCCCGGCCATGGGCGATCCCCGGAACGCCCGGGCTGGAGCATCGGATCGGGGGCATCGAGAAGGCCGACGGGACCGGCGACATCAGCTACGACCCGGACAACCACGACTTCATGGTGCGCATCCGCCAGGCCAAGGTCGACGGGATCGCGGCCACCATCCCCGCGCTCGACGTCGATGACCCTGATGGGGACGCGAAGGTCCTCGTGCTCGGCTGGGGCTCCACGCACGGCCCGATCAGCGCCGCGTGCGGGATCATTCGCGCCGAGGGCGGCACGGTGGCCCAGGCCCACCTGCGCCACCTCAACCCCTTCCCCGCGAACACCGGTGACGTCCTGCGCAGCTATGACCGGGTGCTGATCCCGGAGATGAACCTGGGCCAGCTGAGCATGCTGCTCCGCGCGAAGTTCCTGGTGGATGCCCGGGGCTACAACCAGGTCCGCGGCCTGCCCTTCCAGGCCACCGAGCTGGCCGACCAGATCCGGGAGTTGCTGTGACCATCGACCTGTCCACCGCCAGTGCGCTGAGCCTCGTGCCCAAGGCAGCCGACCCCCAGTCGGCCAAGGAGTTCAAGACCGACCAGGAGGTCAGGTGGTGCCCGGGCTGCGGGGACTACGCGATCCTCGCAGCTGTGCAGTCGTTCCTTCCCGAGCTCGGGGTACGCCGGGAGAACATCGTGTTCATCTCGGGGATCGGCTGCTCGTCGCGGTTCCCGTACTACGTCGACACCTATGGGATGCACTCGATCCATGGCCGGGCTCCGGCAATCGCCACGGGGTTGTCCACGACGCGCCCGGACCTGACCGTCTGGGTGGTCACCGGTGATGGCGACGCGTTGAGCATCGGCGGCAACCACTTCCTGCACGCCCTGCGCCGGAACGTGAACATCAAGATCCTGCTGTTCAACAATCGCATCTACGGCCTGACCAAGGGGCAGTACTCGCCCACCAGCGAGGCCGGCAAGGTCACCAAGTCAACGCCGATGGGGTCCATCGACTACCCGTTCAACCCGATCTCGGTGGCGCTGGGAGCCGAGGCCTCGTTCGTGGCCCGCACCATGGACTCCGACCGCAAGCACCTGACCGAGGTGCTGCGCGCGGCGGCAGCGCATGAGGGCTCTGCGCTGGTCGAGATCTACCAGAACTGCAACATCTTCAACGACGGCGCCTGGGAGTCGCTGAAGGATGTTGACGTGCGCGATGACAACCTCATCCGGCTCGAGCACGGGCAGCCGGTTCGCTTCGGAACGAACGGGCAGAAGGGCGTGGCTCGTCGTGACGACGGGGTGCTGCACGTCGTCGACGATGTCGCCGACTGCGAGGGCGACTGCCTCTGGGTCCACGACGCGCACGCCGCTGAGCCGTCGACGGCGTTCGCGCTGTCCCGGCTGGCTGACTTCGACACGCTGGAGAACACCGCAATCGGCATCTTCCGCGATGTTCGCCGACCTGTGTACGACCAGTTGCTCGAGGAGCAGGTCGAGCGAGCTGTCGCGAAGGGCCGCGGCGACCTGGCCGCGCTGATCGCCGGCAAGGACACCTGGACCGTCACGGACTGAGCCCCTGAGCCGGGAGGCGCGCGGCGGATCAGCGTCGTCGCAGATGACCGCCACCGGGACGACCGAGGGACCAGCCCCAACCCGGCAGCCGGGGTCCGCACTCTAGGGCTTGTGCGTGCGCAGCACCGATACGGATCCCTTCGCGTGCTGCAGCAGCGACTGGCTGGTGGAGCCCAGGAGCATGCCCATGAACGCACCGCGGCCACGGGACCCCACCACGGTCAGGCTGGCCCGCTCCGTGGCCTCGACCAGGAGCGGTCCGGGTCGCCCGTGCTGCACCCGGGTGCTGACCTCAACGTCCGGGTAGGACTCACGCACTCCAGCCAGCACTTCCGCGGTCACCCGCGACTCGAAGCTGCTCGTCGCGGCGGTGATCCCCTCCGGAGGGACGTAGGGCACGACGCCGGGGTAGACCGGGATCGCGAAGGCGTGCAGAACCTCCAAGGCCAGGCCATGCCTGGAGGCGTAGTCAATCGCCCAGCCGACCACCCGCTCGGAGCCGGCTGATCCGTCGACTCCGGCGACGACCGGCCCGTCCTTCGGGCCGTCGGCCTGGGCCACCACGACGGGGCAATGGGCGTGCGAGGCGACGTGGGCGACCGTCGAGCCGAGGATCGCCGAGGACAGCGCACCGTGGCCGCGTGACCCGATGACGATCATCACGGCCGTCCGGCTCTGCTCGACCAGGGAGCTGGCAATTGATCCCGACGAGGTGACCGTCTCGACCGGGACCCCGGCCCCGGCCACGAGGGCTGCGGCCTCGGCGACCATGCCGGTCGTATCGTGGCGCACCGTCGTTGCCAGCACCGGGGCCCCGGACATCGTTGCGGTCGCACCATCCCAGGCCACGATGTCCGGCTCGCAGTACAGGACCCGGATACCCAGGTGCCGGGAGGCCGCCTCCCGGATCGCCCAACTGAGCGCTGCCCTGGCATCGGGGGACGCGTCGTACCCGACGACGATCTGCGTGGACGTGGTCATGGCACATCCCTCCTGGGGTCGGGTTCGGCGCCGCGACCGCCGCGGATCACTCCCGCCCCTTCCATCTTCCCGGGGTGGGCGCATGCTCGGATAGGGACCATGGTCGCCTCCCGCTGGGGACGTGCCCACTGCGGGCGGGCGCGGCCAGAAACCCGGTCACCGCGGGACGGGGCGTGGGCAGCCGCTCAGGGACTGGCCGGGTCCTCATGGCGCGGGCCGAAACGTGGCGCGGGACCCGGGACCGTCGCGCCCGTGGTCGGGTCGGTGACGAAGGTGCCCCGGGCCATCAACTGGGGGTGCTCGGGGGCCTCGGTCATGTCCAGAACCGGCGTGACGCAGGCGTTCGTGCCCGCGAACCGCGCCGCCCACTCGTCACGGGTCCGCTGGCCGAAGGCCGCAGTGAAGCACTGCCGCAGCTCCGGCCATCCGCGCTGGTCCCACTGGGCGGGCAGATCGGCAGGATCGAGTCCCAGCACGGACAGGAGTTCGGCGTAGAACGCCGGCTCCAGGGATCCGACCGCGACGTAGCGCCCGTCGGCGCACGTGTAGGTGTCGTAGAACGGGCATCCACCATCGAGGGTGTTGCCCCCGGGGGGATTGGGCCACAGCCCCTGGGAGCGCAGGCCATGGACCACGCTCATCAGGTTGGCGGCCCCATCGACCATCGCAGCGTCGACCACCACGCCACGGCCAGTGCGGGCGACCTCGAGCAGCGCCGCCAGGACTCCCATCAGCAGGTAGGTGGATCCGCCGCCGTGGTCAGCCACGAGGTTCAGTGCCATGATGGGGCGCTCCCCGGACCGAGCGGTGTGCCGCAGCGGTCCAGCCACGGCGCTGTAGTTGATGTCGTGCCCGGCCGTGGCTGCCCACGGGCCGGTCTGCCCCCAACCGGTCATGCGGCCGTAGACGAGCCTCGGATTGATCGCCCAGCAGTCCTCCGGCCCGAGGCCGAGCCGCTCTGCGGCACCCGGACGGAAGCCCTCGATGAGCAGGTCCGCATCGGCGACCAGGGACAGGGCCTCGGCTCGCCCAGGCTCTGAGCGCAGGTCGACCAGCCGCGTCGGTCGGCCGCGCAGGATCGGATCCCGGCCCGGCGCATGCCCAAGGGTCTGGCCGCCGGGACGGTCGAGGCGCACCCCGCTGGCACCGAGGTCGGCCAGCATCATCCCGGCGTGTGGCACGGGTCCGATCCCGCCGAGCTCGACGAACCGCACACCAGCCAGCGGGCCAGGGCGGGCGGAGCCGGGTTCCCCGGGCACTGCGGAGGGCACGGGATCCCCGGCCACAGCCGCTACTTGTCCCTGCTGTCGACGATGTAGCCGACATCGCCGACGTACCAGTCGGCCTGATTATCGGTGCTGTCGTCGTCGGTCTCCGGGGCGTCGCCATCGGACGCCTCCTGCTGCCCCTCGGCGAGGTGCCGCCGGGTGGCCGCCGCCCGGCGGTCCCGGGTCTCGGCGTCGGGGACTCCGCCGATCGCGTCCACGATGTGATCGAGGTCGCCGCCGTAGAGGCCCTCATAGTGGGCGATCGGGCTGGCCTTGCTCGGCGCGGGCTGCACCGCCGACTTGCGGGCGTGGGCCGAGACTGCGGCACTGGCCGAGTCCACGTCGCCCGGGTACCAGCCGGACATGGTCTCGTGCACCTCGGCGTCGTCGCCATGCTGGACCAGCGGCCCGGGACGCCGGACAGCGACCAGCGCCTGCGCCGGGATCCCGATGACCTGGTCATCACCCTCGCAGGTCACGATCACGTGGTCCTCGTCCAGGGCAAGCCCGACGATCCGGACCCAGCGCTGCTGCTGCGGGTGGTGATCCCAGACCATGTCGGACAGGGACAAGTGCAGGGCCGGGATCCGGTCCACATCGACGGTCATCAGTCATCCAAACCCGAGGCGTCACCGCGGCTCCCGCGGCCGGTCCGATTCTACGCTCGGCTCGCTGGGCACTCCCAGGGACCTACAGGCTCTCGACCAGCGCGGGCTGGCGGGACCGCGAGTTGCGCACGGCGTCCACCGTGAAGACCACCAGCGCCACCCAGACTCCGACGAACGCCCACCACCGCTCCGGCGACATCAGCTCGTTGAACACCCACACCCCGATGATCAGCTGCAGCGACGGAGCCACGTACTGCAGCGCGCCCAGGACCGACAGGGGCACCCGGTGCGCCGCGAACCCGAAGAAGAGCAGGGGCAGCGCAGTGACCGGCCCAGCGCCGGCCATCAGCAGCCCATGGCCCCATCCGTTGGCCCCGAGCGCCAGCTCGCCCTGGGACCACAGCCAGGCAACGTAGGCCACCGCGAGCGGAGTCAGGACCAGCATCTCGACCGTCAGGCTGGCAATCGCGTCGACACCGGCCAGCTTCTTCGCCAGACCGTAGAACCCGAACGAGAAGGCCAGGATCAGCGCGACCCAGGGCAATCGGCCCAGGCTCAGGGTCGCATACACGACCGCACCTGCCGCGATGGCCACGGCCAGCCACTGAAGGCGCCGCAACCGCTCGCGCAGCACGAGCACCCCGAGGGCGATCGAGACCAGCGGGTTGATGAAGTAGCCGAGCGAGGCATCGACGACATGGTCGTTGTCGACCGCCCAGATGAACACTCCCCAGTTCACCGAGACGATCAGCGCTGCCCCGGCCAGGATCCGCAGGCGCCGGGGGGTGGTGAGCACCGCATGCACTGTCGGCCACTGCCCCAGGACGGTGACCAGCAGGGCCAGGAAGGCCAGGGAGAACACCACTCGCGCGGCCAGGACCTCCAGCGGCGTAGCCGGTTCGAGGAAGCCCCAGTACAGGGGGAACAACCCCCAGAGCACGTAGGCGGTGATTCCGGCGGCGACCCCGACCCGTCGGCCGCTGAGGTCGCCCGGTGCCATCAACCAGTCCGTTCGACCACGTAGTCGCAGAGCAGCTCGAGGGAGTCGCGGGCCGGTCCTGAGGGCAGCGGAACCAGGGCTGCGCGCGCCTCGTTGGCCCATCGGTGCGCCTCGTCACGGGCCGCCCGCATGGACGGATGCGTCCGCAGCAGCGCCAGGGCCTCCGCGTGCTCCGCGTCATCGTGGATCGGTCCGGAGGTCAGGTCGATCAGGCGGGCATCGGCCGGATCCGTCGATGTCCTGGCGTACAGGACGGCGAGCGTGGCCACGCCCTCGCGCAGGTCGGTGCCCGGCGTCTTGCCCGACTGGGAGTGCTCACTGCCGATGTCGACAAGGTCATCGGCGAGTTGGAAGGCAACGCCGATCCGCTCGCCGAAGGTCGCCAGGGTCTCGACCGTCTCGTCATCGGCGCCGGACATCATTGCGCCGAATCGCCCGGCCGTCGCGATCAGGGAACCGGTCTTGTCGGCCAGGACGCTCACATGGTGGCTGATCGGGTCCTCACCCTCGGCTGGGCCGACCGTCTCGTGGATCTGGCCGGTGCAGAGCCGCTCGAACGTCCGGGCCTGGATGCGAACAGCGTCCGGGCCGAGATCAGCCAGCAGATCCGATGCCCGGGCGAAGAGGAAGTCCCCGGTGAGGATCGCAACCGTGTTGTCCCAGCGCGCGTTGGCAGAGTCCGCACCGCGGCGCAGGGAGGCCTCATCCATCACGTCGTCGTGGTACAGGGTGGCCAGATGCGTGAGCTCCACCACCACGGCCGACGAGGTCACCTCCGCCGCCGCGGGATCACCGAACTGTGCGGCCAGCAGCGTGAGCAGCGGCCGGAATCGCTTCCCGCCAGCGTCGACCAGATGTCGGGCCGCGTTGGTGACGAAGGGGTACTCGCTGACCACGGACTCGCGCAGCAGGACCTCGACCTGCCCCAGACCCACGGCGATGCGCGCATCAAGCCCGGGGTCGGGCAGCACCAACCCCTCGGGGCGGCTGGAGGTCAGGGAGGGCACGGACCCAAGTCTGGCGCACACACACCGGATGCGCCGAATCGACCCCTGGCCAGCGCGCCCACCAGGGCGGCGGCACGTGGTCAGCGGCCCCTCGGCGGGTTCCCCCTCAGATCGTCGGCAGCTCCGCCAGGGCGGGGGCGAACCGCTCGTCGGGGGTGTCCTCGTCGACCATGCGGCCGTTGAGGTAGGCGTCGTAGGCAGCCAGGTCGAAGTGCCCGTGGCCGCAGAGAGCCGTGACGATCACCTTCTCCTCGCCAGTCTCGATGCACTCGCGCGCCTCCCGGATGGCCTCGGCCAGCGCGTGGGTCGGCTCCGGCGCCGGCAGGATTCCCTCCGTGCGGGCGAACAGGATGCCGGCCTCGAAGCACTCCGTCTGCTTGACCGCCTTGGCCGTCATCAGGCCCTGGTCGTAGACATGGGAGATCAGCGGGCTCATCCCGTGGTAGCGCAGGCCACCTGCGTGGATCGGGTCCGGAACGTAGCTGTGGCCCAGCGTGTACATCTTCATCAACGGCGTGAGGCCGGCGGTGTCGCCGAAGTCGTAGGCGTAGGTTCCCCGCGTCAGCGTGGGGCAGGACGCCGGCTCCACAGCGCGGATCTCCGGATTGAACCGGCCGGCCATCTTCTCGCGGATGATCGGGAACGACAGGCCCGCGAAGTTCGAGCCACCCCCGGTGCATCCCACGACCAGATCGATGGTGTCCTCGCCGGCCTTCTGCAGCTGCAGCAGCGCCTCCTCGCCGATGATCGTCTGGTGCAGCAGCACGTGGTTGAGCACCGAGCCGAGCGCGTAGCGGATGTCCGGGTCCTGGGCAGCAATCTCAACGGCCTCAGAGATCGCGATGCCCAGCGAGCCGGGGTGGTTCGGGTCCGTGGCCAGGATCGCTCGACCCGACTCCGTGAGGTCCGACGGCGAGCGGTGCACGGTGCCGCCGAAGGCCTCGATCATCAGCCGGCGGTAGGGCTTCTGGTCGTAGCTGGCGCCAACCTGCCAGACCTCGCAGTCCACGTCGAACAGAGAGCACGCGAAGGCCAGCGCAGTGCCCCACTGACCGGCCCCCGTCTCGGTCGTGATCTTCTTCACGCCCTCCTGGACGTTGTAGTAGACCTGCGGGACCGCCGTGTTCGGCTTGTGCGAACCGGCCGGGGAGACCCCCTCGTACTTGTAGTAGATCCGCGCGGGGGTACCCAGCGCCTTCTCCAGGCGGCGCGCACGGAACAACGGCGACGGGCGCCAGAGGCGGTAGATATCCAGGACCTCGCCGGGGATGTCGATGTACCGCTCGCTGGACACCTCCTGCTCGATCAGGCCCATCGGGAACAGCGGTGCGAGGGCCTCCGGGCCGATCGGCTCGTGCGTGGCCGGGTGCAGCGGCGGCGGCGGGGGCTCGGGGAGGTCAGCGACCAGGTTGTACCAGGTCGTGGGCATCTCATCCTCGGAGAGGAGGTACTTGTGCGTCTGGGCCGAATCAGTCATGGGGGAAAGGTACCGACCCCACGCACGCCGCGCGCACATCACCCCCGACGAATGGCTCCCCGACCTCCGCAGACCCTCCGCAAAGGGTCAGATTCTCCCCGACGGCGCGGAGGACCTGACCCTTTGCGGAGGGTTTGCGGGAGGGGGGAGGGTTTGCGGGGGGTCAGCGGACGAAGATGGCCGACTCGTTGACGAGGCTCAGGACCGCCTGCGGGAACACGCCGAGGGCGAGCGTGGCGATGACCGCCACGGCGATCGCGGACTGTGTCAGCAGGCTGGGCACGGCCACCGCCGCCTGGCCTTCGGCCGCCGGCTTGGCGAAGTACATCAGCACGATGACCCGCAGGTAGAAGAAGGCCGAGATCGCCGAGGCCAGCACCGCGACCAGCACAGGAGCGATCGCACCGCTGGCGATCGCCGCGGAGAAGACCCCGAACTTGGCGGTGAACCCACTGGTCAGGGGGATCCCGGCCAGCGCGAGCAGGAGGAAGGCGAACGTGCCCGCGAGCAGCGGCGAGGTCCGGCCCAGGCCCGCCCACGAGGACAGGTGGCCCGCCTCACCGGCCGGGCCGCGCACGAGCATGACGATCGCGAAGCACCCGATGGTCGTCAGGCCGTAGGCCAGCAGGTAGAACATGGTGGCCGCCAGCCCCTCGTTGGAGAAGGCGATGACGCCGAGCAGCAGGAAGCCCGCGTGCCCGATCGACGAGTAGGCCAACATCCGCTTGATGTCCTGGCTGGTGACGGCCAAGGTCACGCCCACGAGCATCGTGACGATCGCCACCACCCACAGCATGGGCTCCCAGTCCCAGGCGGCCCCGCCAACGGCCACGTACATGACCCGCAGCAGCGCGCCGAAGGCCGCCACCTTGACCCCAGCGGCCATGAAGGCGGTCACCGAGGTCGGCGAACCCTGGTACACGTCCGGGGTCCACATATGGAACGGCACGGCCGCAACCTTGAACAGCAGGCCCACCGAGATCAGTCCGATCCCGATGATCTGCAACCCCTCGGCTCCGGGCCGGTTGGTGAAGGCCTCGTTGATCGCGGCGAAGTTCAGCGAGCCGGCGTAGCCGAAGAGCATCGCCGAGCCGTAGAGCAGGAACGCCGACGCGAACGCCCCGAGCAGGAAGTACTTGAGTGCCGCCTCCTGCGACAGCAGCCTGCGCCGCCTGGCCATGCCGGCGAGCAGGTACAGCGGGAGGCTCATCACCTCAAGTGCGATGAAGAGCATCAGCAGGTCGTTGGCGGCCGGGAAGAGCAGCATCCCGGAGACCGCGAACAGGAACAGCGGCCAGATCTCCGTCTGGTACCAGCCGCGCTTGGTGAACTCCTGCTCCTCCATCGAGCCGACCAGGCTCGCCGTCCGGGGCGCGAAGGCATCCCCGGCCGGGTCGACCCGTCGTTCGGCCATCACCAGCATGGCCAGCAGGCCGATGACAAGGATGGTCACCCAGAGGAACAGGGTGGGCCCGTCGATCGCCAGCGCTCCGCCGGCGACGACCCCCTCGTTGGAGGCGGGCATGGTGACGGTGAGCACGAGGGCGGCCAGGAGGCTCGCCGGCACCAGGACCAGCTGGATGGCGCGCCGCGTGGTTCTCGGGGCCAGCGCCTCGATGAGCACGGATATGACCGCTGCCGCGGCAACGATCAGCACAGGTGCCATTGACCGGTACTCGAACGGCGGGTACGACACCGTCTCGGCCATGGGGATCACGGTGGAGATCATCGCGGCCTCACCTCCCCGACTCGGCGATGGCCGGCACCGGATCGGTGCTGCCCACGACGGTCATCGTCTGGTCCACGGATGGGTTGATGATGTCCAGCACGGGATTCGGGAAGAACCCCATGGCGATGATGATCGCGAGCACCGGGGCGATCGCGAGGACTTCTCGACCGCCCAGGTCCTTCATGCCGGCGACCCCAGCCCGAACCGGACCGGTCATGGTGCGCTGGTACATCCACAGGATGTAGATCGCCGCCAGGATGATGCCGAGGGTGGCGATGATGGCGGCCCACGGATAGCGGGTGTAGGTCCCGGCCAGGACCAGGAACTCGGAGACGAACGAGCTCAGGCCCGGTAGCGCCAGTGACGACAGGCCAGCGATCAGGAACAGCCCGGCCATGACCGGGGCCACACTCTGCACGCCACCGAAGTCGGCAACCATCCGCGAGCCCCGGCGCGTGGCCATGAAGCCGACGAGCAGGAACAGCGCAGCGATCGAGAAGCCGTGGTTGACCATGTAGAGCGTCGAGCCGCTCTGGCCCTGGGACGTCATCGCGAAGATGCCCAGCACGATGAAGCCGAAGTGGCTCACCGAGGTGTAGGCGATCAGGCGCTTGAGGTCAGTCTGGCCGATGGCCACCAGCGCACCGTAGATGATGCCCACCAGCGCCAGGATGATGATCCCCGGGGCGAAGTACTTCGACGCGTCCGGGAACATCGGCAGGCACAGGCGCAGCATCCCGAACGTGCCGACCTTGTCCAGCACTCCGACCAGCAGCACCGAGGAACTCGGCGGCGCCTCCGCGGCGGCGTCCGGCAGCCACGTGTGCAGCGGCCACATCGGCGCCTTGATCGCGAATGCGATGAAGAAGCCCAGGAACAACCACTTCTGGATGTCGGCGTCGATCTCCATCCCGACGAGCGCGGCGTAGTCGAACGTGCCCGCCCCGTACTGGTCGATCGACAGCACGTACAGGCCGACCAGCGCTGCCAGCATGAGCAGGCCACCCAGCAGGGAGTAGAGGAAGAACTTCACTGCCGCGTACTGCCGCTGGGCGCCGCCGTAGCGCCCGATGAGGAAGTACATCGGGATCAGCATCGCCTCGAACAGCACGTAGAACAGGAAGACGTCGGTGGCGGCGAACACGCCGAGGACCAGGCCCTCGAGGATCAGGATCCAGGCGAAGTACCCGCGCACCGTGCCCGACGTGCCGTCAGCATCGGCCCAGCCGGCCAGGATGCAGACCGGGACCAGGATGACCGTCATCAGGATCAGGACCAGTGAGATGCCGTCCACCCCGAGCGCGAACTCCACACCCCAGGCCGGGATCCAGTCCCACGCGGCGACGAGCTGGAAGGGCTCGGCCGAGCCGGACTCGTAGGCCAGCCCCGCCATGACTCCCAGGGCCAGGACCAGCAGCGAGATGCCCAGCGCCACCTGCTTGGCCAGGCCCGCGCTGCCCTTGGGCAGCACGCTCACGAGGAGCCCGCCGAGGATGGGCAGCGCCATGAGCGCGACCAGGTAGAACTCGTTGCTCATAGCAGACTCCCCAGGGCCAGGACGGCGACAAGGACCACGACGCCCAGAAGCATGGTCAGGGCGTAGGAACGGACGTATCCGCTCTGCCAGCGCCGCATCCGGGCGCTGAGCCCGCCGATCCCGGCAGCCGTGCCGTTCACCGCCCCGTCGACGATCTTGTTGTCCGTCCAGACCAGCGTTCGGGTCAGGTGCTGGCCGGGGCGCTCGAACAGCGCCTCGTTGACCTGATCCCCGTACAGGTCGTGGCGGGCCGCGACCGTGGCGGCCGAGACCTGGATCGGTGCGATCTCAGGCACCTCACGCATGGCGTACTGGCGCCATCCGATGACCACGCCGACGACGACCACGCCCAAGGTCATGGCGATCAGCAGGTTCGTGCTGATCCCACCCTCGGCCTCCTGGTAGCCAACGACCGGGGCGAGCCACTGCTCGATGTTGCCGACGTAGAGCATCATGAAGCCGGCGAGCACCGCACCGAGTGCCAGGACGATCATCGGACCGGTCATCCAGGGCGATGACTCGTGCGGGTGCGCGCCGTCGTCCCAGCGCGCCTTGCCGTAGAACGTCATGGCCATCATGCGGGTCATGTAGAAGCCGGTGACCCCGGCGCCGAGCAGGGCCGCAACACCGGCAACCGGATGCTCGACCCAGGCTGCGTGGATGATCTCGTCCTTGCTGAAGAAGCCGGCGAACGGCGGAATGCCGATGATGGCCAGGTAGCCCACGCCGAAGACGGCCCAGGTGACCATCATGGACGTGCGCAGCGCGCCGTAGCGGCGCATGTTCACCTCATCGTCCATCCCGTGCATGACCGACCCGGCCCCGAGGAACAGCAGCGCCTTGAAGATGCCGTGGGTGAGCAGGTGGAAGATCGCGAAGACGTAGCCCACGGGGCCCAGGCCCGCGGCAAGGAACATGTAGCCGATCTGGCTCATCGTGGAGCCGGCCAGGCCCTTCTTGATGTCGTCCTTGGCCGACCCGATGATCGCACCCATGAGCAGCGTGATCGTCCCCACCAGCACGACGGCGATCCGGGCCGTCTCGCTGAGGTTGAAGATCTCGGCCGACCGGACGATCAGGTAGACACCGGCGGTGACCATGGTGGCCGCGTGGATCAGGGCCGAGACCGGGGTCGGGCCCTCCATGGCGTCGAGCAGCCAGGACTGCAGCGGGAACTGCGCCGACTTGCCACACGCCGCCAGCAGCAGCGCCAGGCCGATCCAGGTGACGGTGGTGGAGTTGGCCTCACCCACCGTGGCGTTGACGCCCTCGAAGGTGAAGGTCCCCAGCGTGGCGAACATCATCATGATCGCCAGGCTCAGGCCGAAGTCGCCGACCCGGTTGACCACGAATGCCTTCTTGGCTGCCGTGGCTGCCGAGGGCTTGTGGAACCAGAAGCCGATCAGCAGGTAGGAGGCCAGGCCGACACCCTCCCAGCCGACGTAGAGCAGCAGGTAGTTGTTGGCCAGGACCAGCAGCAGCATCGCCGCGATGAACAGGTTCAGGTAGGCGAAGAACTTGCGCCGCTCGGGGTCGTGGTCCATGTAGCTGATCGAGTAGATGTGGATCAGCGAGCCGACGCCCGTGATGAGCAGCGCGAACACCATGCTCAGCGGATCCAGCTGCAGGGCGAAGGGTGCCTGGAACGTGCCGACGTCGATCCAGTCCCACAGGTGCTGGTTGATCGTCCGGGCGTCCTCTGGCTCGGCCAGCAGCGCCAGGAACAGCACGCAGGCCACCACGAAGGAACTGAGCACGGCAGCGGTTCCCAGCCAGTGGCCCCAGCGGTTGGACCGCCGACCGGCCAGCAGCAGGATCACCGCACCAGCGACCGGGATCGCGATGAGTACCGCGATCAGGTCGAACGTGCCGGTTGCCTGCACGACCTCGCCCGGGGATGCCTCGCCCGAGGCGAGGATCGCAAGGGTGTTGTTCACAGTCGTCCCCTCACAACTTCAGCAGGTTGGGCTCGTCGACCGAAGCCGAGTTGCGGGTACGGAAGATGGCCACGATGATCGCCAGGCCGATGACCACCTCGGCGGCAGCGACGACCATCACGAAGAAGGCCACCACCTGGCCGTCCAGGGTGCCGTTGGTCCGGGCGAACGTCACGAAGGCCAGGTTGGACGCATTGAGCATGAGCTCGATGCACATGAACACGACGATCGCGTTGCGCCGTACGAGCACCCCCGCGGCCCCGATCGAGAACAGGATCGCCGAGAGGATCAGGTAGTTGGTGGGGTTCATCCCTCGCCCTCCGGGTCAGGGTCGATCAGCTCACCGGACGGCGTCTCGACGATGACCGCCTCGCCGTCCTGCAGGTGCTCGGACTCCTCGAGGGCCAACCTGTCGGGTTCGCGCAGGTCGCCCTCAAGCCGCAGCGGGCCAGGCACGGACTCCTCGGCGATCGACCCGTCGGGCAGCAGCGCGGGCATGTCCACGGAGTTGTTGCGGGCGTACACGCCCGGGCTGGGCAGGTTGACCGGGTGCAGGTCCGGGGCGAAGCGATCCGTCGACATCTGCGCCTGGGTCTTGCGAGGCTCCACCCGCTCGCGGTGCGTGAGCACCATGGCACCCACTGCCGCGGTCATCAGCAGCAGGGCGGTGATCTCGAAGGCAAGCAGGTACCGGGTGAAGATCGCCACCCCGATGCCCTCGACGTTGCCCCCCTGCTCAGCATTTGCCGCATCGAGCCCGACCAGCGTGGTGCCGGACAGCGAGTCGACGATCCCGGCCAGCAGCAGGCCCAGGAAGCCGAGGAAGGCAATCCCGGCCCACACGCGCTGGCCCTTGATGGTCTCGACCAGGCTGTCCGAGGCATCCACGCCGACGACCATCAGCACGAAGACGAAGAGCATCATCACCGCGCCCGTGTAGACGATGACCTGCACCATCCCGAGGAACGGCGCATCCTGGGCCACGTAGAGGATGGCCAGGTTGATCATCGTCAGGGCGATGAACAGGGCGCTGTGCACGGCCTTGCGGGACAGCACCGTCCCGAGCGCACCGAAGACGGCCAGCGTGGCGCACACCCAGAAGGTCACCTGCTCGCCGGTGTTGGCCTGCACACCAACCGGCCCTTCAGCAACGAGTGCGCCCACAGAGTGCAGCGCGTTCACTTCTCCCCCGTCCCCGTGTTCACGTCGACCGATTCAGCCTCAGTCGACCCAGCCCGGGCCTCGGCCTCCGCCCGCTGGGCATCGGTCGCGCCGGTCACCTCGCCGCGGTAGTAGTCCCCGTCATCGGTGCCCTCGACCATCGAGTGCGGCGGCGCCACCATCCCGGGCAGCAACGGACCGAGCAGGTCGGTCTTCTCGTAGATCAGGGACGCCCGGGTGGTGTCGGCCAACTCGTACTCGTTGGTCATCGTCAGGGCGCGGGTGGGGCAGGCCTCGATGCACAACCCGCACAAGATGCAGCGCAGGTAGTTGATCTGGTAGACGCGGCCATACCGCTCACCCGGGGAGAACCGCTCCTCCTCAGTGTTCGGCGCTCCTTCGACGTAGATCGCGTCGGCCGGGCATGCCCATGCGCACAGCTCGCACCCGATGCACTTCTCCAAGCCGTCGGGGTGCCGGTTGAGCTGGTGGCGACCATGGAAGCGCGGCTTTGGCGGGTACTGGTCCTTCTCCTCCGGGTACTGCTCGGTGTTCACCTTCTTGAACATGGTCCTGAAGGTGGTCCCGAAGCCCCGGACGGGCTGGGGCAGGTCAGGCATCGGGCGCCTCCTGGGCGTCGTCGGCGGCAATCGCGCTGGGCACGGTCTGACGCGCTCGCGGCGTGTACTCGAAGGACTCACCCGGCATCGGCGGGACGGGGTGCCGACCGGGTTGGCTGCTCAGCTCGGCCTCCTCGGCCTCGGCCTGGGCCTGCGTGTCGGCCCGGCTCCGGTCACGCCTGCTCTCGATCAGGAACGACCCGGCAAAGACGACGATCAGCGTGGCGATGACGATCGCCGAGATGGTCAGGGCGTTCGCAGGCAGCTCATCGCGCAGTGCGCGGAACGAGGCGACCACGATGATCCAGGCCAGCGCGGCGGGGATCAGGACCTTCCAGCCGAACTTCATGAACTGGTCGTAGCGGAAGCGGGGGAGGGTGCCGCGCAGCCAGATGAACATGAACAGGAACATGGCGACCTTGGACATGAACCACAGCAGGCCCCACCAGCTCTGGTTGAACATCCCGTCGTTGATCGCCGAGATCGGCCATGGCGCCTGCCACCCGCCGAGGAACAGCGTGGTGGCCAGCGCCGAGACGGTGACCATGTTGATGTACTCGGCCAGGAAGAACAGCGCGAACTTCAGTGAGGAGTACTCGGTGTGGAAGCCGGCGACGAGCTCGCTCTCAGCCTCGGGCAGGTCGAAGGGGGCTCGGTTGACCTCGCCGACCATGGAGGTCACATAGATGATGAACGACGGCAGCAGGATCAGCGCGTACCAGATCGGCTGCTGCGCGGACACGATCTGGGAGGTGGACATGGAGCCGGAGTAGAGGAACACGGCCACGAAGGACAGGCCCATCGCGATCTCGTAGGAGATCATCTGGGCCGAGGACCTCAGCGAGCCCAGCAGGGGGTAGGTCGACCCTGACGACCAGCCGGCGAACACGATCCCGTAGATACCGATCGAGGCGACTGCGAGCACGTACAGCACCGCCACCGGGAAGTCGGTCAGCTGCAGCGGGGTCCGGGTGCCGAAGATCGAGACCTCCGGGCCGAACGGGATCACGGCCAGGGCCAGGAAGGCCGGCACGACGGAGACGATCGGCGCCACGAAGAAGACGGCCTTGTCGGCCGCCGTGGGAATGATCTCCTCCTTCAGGGCCAGCTTGATGCCGTCCATCAGGCCCTGCAGCACGCCGAAGGGCCCGACCCGGTTCGGGCCGAGGCGCATGTTCATCCGGGCGACGACGCGCCGCTCGCCCCAGATCGTGAGCAGCACGAGCAGGACAACACCGAGGAAGAGTCCGAGGACCTTGACCAGGACCAGCCACCACGGGTCCAGGCCGAAGGGTGGGTACACGGTGGCTGCCATCACGGATGTCACGTTCATTGGGCACCTCCTGCGCTGAGCCGGACTGCCGCACCGGAGCCGACCCCGAGATCGACGTTGACCGCGCTGCCGATCGAGTTGCCCGGCACCCACACGACACCGTCGACCATGTCGGTGATCGCCAGCGGCAGGCTGATCCGACCGGTCTCGGAGGCGATCGTGACCGGCTGGCCATCGACCGCGCCGATCCCGGCCGCAGTCGCAGCGCTGGCGCGGGCCAGCGCGGGTCGGGCCGTACCGGCGAGGTTGGGCTCGCCGCGCTGGAGCACGCCCTCGTCGAGAAGGTGCCGCCACGTGGACAGGACCACGTGATCGGGCCCGGGGGCCGGGGCGGGCTCCTCGGCGAGGTCAACGTCGGGACGCGGGCCCTGCCATCGCCCCATCCCTGCGAGCTCGGCGCGCAGGTCGGCGACCTCGATGGAACCCATGGTGCGGCCCATCGCCCGTGCAACCAGGGCGAGCGCACGGGCATCGGTGATCGCGACCGTCTGGGGCATCACCCGCCCAAACGGGCGGGCCCGGCCCTCCCAGTCCACCAGGGTCCCGGACTTCTCGGTGATCACGCCGACCGGGAGCACCACATCGGCCAGCTCCGTGACAGGTGTCGTGCGGGTCTCCAGGGCAAGGACGAAGCCCGCGCCCGCAAGTCCGGCCAGGAACGCCTGCGGATCCGGGGTGTCCACCGGGTCGACGCCAGCCACGATGACCGCCGCGATGCTCGCCTCGGGGGCATCGGCGTCGGCATCCGCGTCGGCAGCCGGCTCGGATTCGGTGGCGTCCGTGGCCAATTCTGCGTCGACCGGGGCGGGCGCGCCCTCGTCGACCGCGTCCGCGGCCTCATCGGACTGCTCCTCGGCGCCCGCTGGGGTCAGCGCGTCGAGGACACCAGCCAGGTCGAGCCCGCCCTCCGAGGGCAGGTCGGCTGCATCCATGCCCCACGCTGCGGCAACCTGGGCCCGCGCGTCGGGGTCATTCAGGGGCCGACCCCAGGGCAGCAGGCCGGGCAGCGCACCGGCCTCGAGCGCACCGCGCTCACCGGCGCGGCGCGGCACCCACGCCAACCGGGCACCGGAGGCCTGGGCTAGGGCAACGACCTCCGCCAGGGTCCCGGGCGACTGCGCGGCCCGCTCCCCGACGAGGATGACCGACCCCTGCGCGGCGAGTGCACCCGCGGCGGCGCCGTCACCAGTCGCCAGCGAGCGCAGGACGGCAGGCTCCTGGCCCGGGGCAGCAGCCACGACGTGCGCCGAGAGCTTCGCCGAACCCGGCGAGGCGTACGGAGCCACGGAGATCACCTGCAGGGAACCGCGACGGGTGGCTGCCCGCAGGCGCAGGAAGATGATCGGCGACTCCTCCTCCGGCTCGAGCCCGACGAGCAGCACGGTGGGGGCCGCATCGAGGTCGGCGTAGGTCACGCCCACCCCCGTGCCGGACACGATCGCGCGCAGGAAGTCAGCCTCGGCGTTGCTCGAGCGCCGGATCCGGAAGTCGATGTTGTCGGTGCCCAGCACCATCCTGGCGAACTTCGCGTACGCGTAGCTGTCCTCGAGGGTCAGCTTCCCGCCGAGGAGGACGGCCACCCGCCCGGCTGCGGCCGTCAGGGACTGCGCCGCCTGCCGCACGGCCTGGGGCCAGGCGGCGGCTACGAGCTCGTCGCCCGCACGCACGAGCGGCGAGTCGAGGCGGTCGCTGCTCAGGTAGGGGAAGGCGAACCGACCCTTGTCGCAGTTCCAGTCGGTGTTGACCTCGGGGTCCTCCCAGGCAAGCCGACGCAGCACCGTGGAGCGGCGCACGTCAGTGCGCAGGGAACAGCCGCTGGCGCAGTGCTCGCAGACCGTCGGGGTGGAGACCAGGTCGAAGGGCCGGGAGCGGAATCGGTAGGCCGTGCTGGTCAGGGCACCCACCGGGCAGATCTGGATGGTGTTGCCCGAGAAGTAGGAGTTGAACGGGGTGTCCTCGGCGATGCCGACAACCTGACGGCCGCCGCGCTGCTGCAGCGAGATGAACGGATCGCCCGCGATCTGGTCGGCGAACCGGGTGCACCGGGCGCACGAGACGCACCGCTCGCGGTCCAGCAGGATCTGGCTGCTCAGCGCGACCGGCTTGGGGAACGTCCGCTTGGTCCCGGTGAAGCGTGACTCACCGCGCCCGTGGCTCATGGCCTGGTTCTGCAGCGGGCACTCGCCGCCCTTGTCGCAGACCGGGCAGTCCAGCGGGTGGTTGATGAGCAGGAACTCCATGACGCCCTGCTGGGCGGTGGCCACCATCGCCGACGTGCTGGCAGTCCGGACCCGCATGCCCTCGGACACCGGGATGGCGCAGGCGGGCTGCGGCTTGGGCTGGCCCTCGATCTCGATCAGGCAGGCGCGGCAGGCGGCGACCGGCTCGAGCAGTGGGTGGTCGCAGAACCGGGGGATCTCGATGCCCACCTGCTCGGCGGCCCGGATGATCAGCGTCCCGGCCGGCACCAGCACGTCGATGTCGTCGATGGCGACGCTCACGTGGTCCGGCGGGGTGGCCGGGGCCGCAGGTGGGTTCGAGGTGACGGTCATCGGGTGGCTCCTGCAGGCAGGACGGTGGCGGCAGCCGGGTTGAACGCCTCATCGGCGGCAACGCGCGTCCCGGCATTGAACTCGTCGGCGAAGTACTTCATCGCCGCCGGGAACGGTGTGGCCGCGGCATCACCGAGGGCGCAGAACGAGCGCCCCAGGATCTGTCCGCAGACCTCCTCGAGCAGGACCAGCTCGGAGTCACTGCCGTGCCCGGCCTCGAACTTCTCCAGGGTGCCCGCGATCCAGCCCGTTCCCTCACGGCAGGGGGTGCACTTGCCGCAGGACACGTGCTTGTAGAACTCCAGCCAGCGGGTGACCGCCTTGACGACCGAGACGGTGTCGTCGAAGACCATCGGGGTGGCGGTGCCCAGCATGGTGCCGGCGCCGACCATGTCCTCGTAGGTCAGGGGCACATCGAGGTGCTCGGCAGTGAGCATCGGGACGCTGGAGCCACCGGGCAGCCAGAACTTGGGCTCACCCCCGTTGCGCATGCCGCCGGCGTACTCGAGCAGCTCGCGCATCGTGGTGCCCAGGGCGACCTCGTAGACCCCGGGGGAGTTCACATGGCCCGAGACACTCATCAACTTGAACCCCGGGGACTTCTCGGTGCCCCACTGCCGGAGCCACTCGGCGCCGTTGCGCACGATGTACGGGACGTTGGCGATCGTCTCGACGTTGTTGACCACGGTCGGCGAGGCGTAGAGCCCGGCGACGGCTGGGAACGGCGGCTTGAGCCGTGGCTGGCCGCGGCGGCCCTCCAGCGAGTCGAGCAGGGCGGTCTCCTCGCCGCAGATGTAGGCCCCGGCTCCGGCGTGGATGATCACGTCGAGGTCGAAGCCGGAACCCTGGATATCGGTGCCGAGGAATCCTGCGGCGTGCGCCTCGCGCACTGCGGCGCGCAGGCGCCGGTGCACGTGCGGGACCTCGCCGCGCACGTAGATGAAGGCGTGGTTGGCACGGATCGCGTACGCCGTGAGGATGCAGCCCTCGATCAGCGCGTGCGGGTTGGCCAGCATGAGCGGGATGTCCTTGCAGGCCCCGGGCTCGGACTCGTCGGCGTTGACGACCAGGTAGTGCGCCTTGCCGTCACCCTGGGGCACGAAGCCCCATTTCATGCCGGTCGGGAACCCTGCACCACCCCGGCCGCGCAGTCCGGAGTCCTTGACGAGCCCGATCAGGGCGTCGGGTTCCATCGCGAAGCCGGTGGCGACCTGCTCGTAGCCACCGTGCCGGCGGTAGGCCTCGATCGTGTAGGAGTCAGGCTCGTCCCAGTGGGCGGTCAGGACTGGGGTCAGGGTCATCTCAGCGCCCCCCGTCAGCGGCCGGGATCCCGCGCTCGGCGGCAGCCGTGGTCGTGGCCACCATCAGGTCGTCGGCGGCTCCGCCCTCGGCGGTCAGGCCGTCGTCATCGATCCCGGAGATCGTGCGCTCGGCCGCTCGGAAGCCGCGCACGGCGGGGCCGCGGGTGCTGCGGACCTCCTCGCCGGCCTCGAGCCGGTCGAGCACCGCGAGGGCCTCGTCCGGGGTCATCCGGTCGAAGAACTCCCAGTCCACGGTCATGACGGGCGCGTGCGTGCAGGCGGCCTGGCACTCGATCCGCTCGAGGTCGAACGTTCCCTCGGCGCTGACCTCATCATGGCCGACCCCGAGACGGGCGCTCACGGCGTCCCAGAGGGCGTCGCCACCGAGGATCGCGCACATGGTGTTCGTGCAGACCCCGACGTGGTGCGTGCCGGCGGGCCGGCGCTTGTACATCGTGTAGAACGTGGCCACCGCCGCGACGTCCGCGGTGCTCAGGCCCAGGGTTCGGGCGCAGGCGGCGATGCCCTCGGGGCTGACGTAGCCCTCCTCGGACTGCACCAGGTGCAGCATCGGCAGCAGCGCCGACCGGGGCTCGGGGTAGCGACCGGCGAGCTCGGCGAGCTCGGACATGGTCGTCTCGGTGATGGACATCAGCGGTCCACGCCTCCCATCACGGGGTCGATGCTGGCGACCGCAGCCACCACGTCGGCCACTTGACCGCCCTCACACATGACGGCGACCGACTGCAGGTTGTTGAAACTGGGATCCCGGAAGTGCACGCGGTACGGCTTGGTCCCACCGTGCGAGACCACGTGCACGCCCAACTCACCACGCGGGGCCTCGAGCACCTGGTAGGCCTGGCCGACCGGAACGCTGTATCCCTCGGTGACGAGCTTGAAGTGGTGGATCAGGGCTTCCATCGAGGTTCCCATGATCTGCCGGATGTGGTCCAGGGAGTTGCCCATGCCGTCGCTGCCGATGGCCAGCTGCGCGGGCCAGGCAACCTTCGGGTCATCGACCATCACCGGCCCCGGCTGCAGGTGGTCAAGTGCCTGCTCCACGATGTTCAGGCTCTGCTGCATCTCCTCGAGCCGGATCAGGAAGCGGCCGTAGGCGTCGGCGGACGTCTGGGTCGGAACCTCGAACTCGTAGCGCTCGTAGCCGCAGTAGGGCGTCTCCTTGCGGGCGTCCCACGGGTAGCCCGTCGCCCGAAGGATCGGGCCGGTGATGCCCAGCGACATGCAGCCGGTCAGGTCCAGGTAGCCGATCCCGCTCGTGCGGCCCATCCAGATGGTGTTGTCGACCAGGAGGTTGGCGGTGTCCTTGAAGCGCTCGCGCAATGTGTCGATGGTCCATTGGATGCGGACCTTCATGTCCTGGCCCTGGTCGTCGGTGGCGGGCATGTCCTGGGCGAGGCCACCGGGGCGGATGTAGGCATGGTTCATCCGCAGTCCGGTGATCAGCTCGAAGACGTCCAGGATCAGCTCGCGCTCACGGAAGCCGAACGTCATGGCCGTCAGCGCACCGAGCTCGAGGGCGCCGGTGGCCAGGCAGACCAGGTGCGAGCTGACCCGGTTGAGTTCCATGAGGATGACCCGCAGGACCGTGGCCCGGTCGGGGACCTCATCGGTCATCCCGAGCAGCTGCTCGACGGCCATGCTGTACCCGGCCTCGTTGAAGAAGCTCGACAGGTAGTCCATCCGGGTCACGAACGCTGTGCCCTGGGTCCAGTTGCGGTACTCCATGTTCTTCTCGATGCCCGTGTGCAGGTAGCCGATGCCGCACCGGGCGCTCTGCACGCTCTCCCCCTCGAGCTCGAGGATCAGCCGGAGCACGCCGTGGGTGGAGGGGTGCTGCGGCCCCATGTTCACCACGATCCGCTCGTTGGCCAGGCTCGGATCGATGGTGATGGAGTCCCAGTCGCCACCGGACACGGTGAACACCCGGCCCTCGGTGGTGTCGTAGCCGGGGGCCGGGTCAGGGGCTCCGGTGGCTGCCCCGTCGACGAACTCGCCGGACTCGTAGCTGGTGGACATCAGTTGTACGACCTCCGCTGGTCGGGCGCCGGGATGGTCGCACCCTTGTACTCCACAGGGATCCCGCCGAGCGGGTAGTCCTTGCGCTGCGGGTGCCCGGGCCAGTCGTCGGGCATCAGGATGCGGGTCATGGCGGGGTGCCCGTCGAAGATGATCCCGAACATGTCCCAGGTCTCGCGCTCGTGCCAGTCCGCAGATGCCCAGACGTCGGTCAGCGACGGGATGTGCTGGTCGGACTCCGGGCAGGTGACCTCCAGCCGGATCCGCCGGCGGTGGGTCATCGACAACAGCTGGACCACCGAGTGCAGCTCCCGGTCAGTGTCGGCCGGGTAGTGCACCCCGGAGACCGAGTGGCAGACCTCGAATCGCAGGCCCGGCTCGTCGCGCAACTCCTGGGCCACGGCCAGCAGATGCTCCCGGCGCACGTACAGGGTCAGCTCGCCGCGGTCGACGACGACCTTCTCGATCGCCGACTCCGCAGGCAGGCCTGCGTCGGCCAGGGCCAGTTCGAGCTCCTCGGTCAACTCATCGAAGTAGCCCCCGTAGGGCTTCTCGCTGGCGCCGGGCATCTCGATCGGGCGCACGAGCCCGCCGAATCCGCTGGTGTCCCCGGATCCTGACGCGCCGAAGGCGCCCTGGCGGACAGCCACCGTGTCGACGGGGGCCAGCCCGAGGTCGACGGCGCCGACCGGGACCACCTGGCTGTCGTCGCTCATCGCAGCAGCCCCCGCATCTCGATCGTGGCCGGTGCCTGCAGGGCCGCCTGCTCCAGCTCACCGACCTGACGCGTGCGGTTGGCGCCGAGCTTGGCGTCCTGGACCTGCTCGTGCAGGGTGAGGATGGCGTCCATGAGCATCTCCGGGCGCGGGGGACAGCCGGGCAGGTAGATGTCGACCGGGACGATGTGGTCAACGCCCTGAACGATCGCGTAGTTGTTGAACATGCCTCCGCTGGACGCGCATACGCCCATCGCGATGACCCACTTGGGTCCCGGCATCTGGTCATACACCTGGCGCAGCACCGGGGCCATCTTGTTGCTGACCCGGCCGGCCACGATCATCAGGTCGGCCTGGCGCGGCGAACCGCGGAAGACCTCCATCCCGAAACGAGCCAGGTCGTACCGGCCGGCGCCGGTGGCCATCATCTCGATGGCACAACAGGCCAGCCCGAACGTCGCCGGCCACATCGAGCTCTTGCGCGCATAGCCGGCCAGCTTCTCGACGCTGGTCAGCAGCACTCCCGAAGGCAGCTGCTCCTCAAGTCCCATAGGTCAGTCCCACTCCAATCCGCCGCGCGCCCACTCGTAGCCGTAGACCACGATCAGGTTGAACAGGAACAGCAGCATCGCCACGAGTCCGAAGATGCCGAGCTTGTCGAACACGACCGCCCATGGGTACAGGAAGACCAGCTCGATGTCGAAGATGATGAACGACATCGCGGTCAGGTAGTACTTGACCGGGAAGCGGCCGCCACCGATGCGCATCGGGGTGGGCTGGATGCCGCACTCGTAGGCGTCGAGCCGGGCACGGTTGTAGCGCTTCGGCCCGGTGAAGCCGGCAACCGTGACCGAGAAGATGGCGAACCCGAAGGCGAGCAGCCCGAGGATGAGGATCGGAAAGTAGACGTTCACGGCAGATGCACCCGTCCTCCCATCGGACTGCCCGTGCCGGCACGACCCGGGCGGTCACATCCTAGGCACCCCAGGGGGCACCGCCATGCTCGGTGTCGGTTCATGCGGCTGGTGTCACCCGCGAGAGGGTGTTGATCAGCCGGTCCATCGGGTCCGGATCGGCCGTGTCCGTGAGGTTGGCCATGAGCTTGAGGGCGAGTTCACGAAGGACCGGCACCGGCATCCCGTAGGTGGTTGCGAGCTTCATCACGCTGGGGTTGCCGATAGCCCGGACGAACCAGCGCCCCAGCGTGTAGTAGCCGCCGTAGTGGTCCTTGAGGTCCTGGGCGTAGCCGTGCAGCTGGGCCTCGCGGCCCTCGGCCCGCGGCTGGGACAACGCCGCGTCGATGCGCCCCCCGGCCAATGCGCCGGCCTCGAGCGCGTAGTCGATGCCCTCGCCGTTGAAGGGGTTGACCATGCCCCCGGAGTCGCCGACCAGCAGCATCCCCTTGGCGTAGTGCGGCTGCCGGTTGAAGCCCATCGGCAAGGCCATGCCACCGATCCGCACGGTGTCGGCGTGGTCGCGCAGCGCCCAGTGCTCCGGGGTCTCGCGCATCCAGCGGCGCAGGTGGTCGCGGTAGTCGACGTTCTGGAACGCGTCGGAGGTGTTCAGGATGCCCAGGCCGATGTTGATGGTCCCGTCGGCCAGGCCGAACACCCACCCGTACCCCGGCAGCAGCGCACCATCGGAGCGCAGCTCGAGGTGCGACTCCATCCACGGCTCGGCCGCCCGCGGGCTCGGGGCGTAGGCACGCACGGCCACACCCATCGGTCGGTCGTCGCGCCGGCCGACCCCCATCGCGACGCTCATCCGCGAGCTGACGCCGTCGGCGGCCACGACGACCGGCGCCCGGTAGGTGACCCGGGGCCCGGCCCCCCGACCACGATCGTCGACGGGCTGGGCGATCACGCCGCTGACCCGCCCGGTCCGCTCATCGCGGGTCGGCTCGATGACCTTGGTCCGCTCCACGAGGCGGGCCCCGGCCGCAGCGGCGTGCCTCGCGAGGATCTCGTCGAGTTCCATGCGGGAGCGGACGAGGCCGAAGTTGGGGAACCTGTCCAGTTCGGGCCAGGGCAACTCGTAGGTGTGGCCATTGGCGATGATCCGCAGGCCGTTGTTGCGGGCCCAGCCCTGCTCGGGCGAGATGTCCACGCCCATGTCGATCAGGGACTTCACGGCCCGCGGCGTCAGGCCGTCGCCGCACACCTTGTCCCGGGGGAAGGCCGCCTTCTCCAGGAGCAGCACGTCACGCCCAGCCCTGGCCAGGCGGTGGGCTGCGGCCGATCCGGCCGGTCCAGCGCCGACGACGATGACCTCGGCATCGCGGGCGTGGGCAGACATCGGGCACCTCAGGGTGTGGGGAAGTGTCCAGATTCTAGACCGGACGAAGCGGGTGCGCCGACAACGAGCCGCACGCTGATCCGGGACCAAGGTCCCGAGTGAGCTGGACCTCCTCGGGCATGAATATTGCCTCGCCCCGGGAGACAATGGGGCCCCGCAGACCAGGAGGACCGCATGACCATTGCCGCCGACCGACCCACGACGAGTTCCGATCCGTGGCAGGGCTTCGACTCCGGCCCATGGCGGGACGCCATCGACGTCTCAGCCTTCATCCGGGGCAACTACACCCCCTACGAGGGCGACGACTCCTTCCTGGTCGGGCCCACGCAGCGCACCGAGGACCTGTGGCGGTTCGTCGCCGACCTGATGATCGTGGAGCGTGAGCGCGGCATCCTGGACGCCGATCCGCACACCCCGAGCACGATCACCTCGCACCAGCCCGGCCGGATCACGGCCGACATCCCCGAGCTGATCGTCGGGCTGCAGACCGAGGCCCCGCTCAAGCGCGCGATCATGCCCAACGGTGGCTACCGGATGGTCGAGAACGGCCTGAAGGCCTACGGCTACGAGCCGGACCCGCGGGTCGGCGAGATCTTCACCAAGTACCGCAAGACCCACAACCAGGGCGTGTTCGACGCCTACACCCCGTCGATCCGGGCCGCCCGCTCCAGCCACATCATCACCGGACTGCCCGACGCATACGGCCGCGGCCGGATCATCGGCGACTACCGGCGGGTGGCGCTCTACGGCATCGACCAGCTGATCCTCGCCAAGAAGGCCGAGCTGGCGACCCTGGACAACCGCTTGAGCACTGACGCGATCATCCGTGACCGCGAGGAGCTCAACGAGCAGCTCCGCGCGCTTGCCGAGCTTGCCGAGCTCGGTGACATGCACGGCCTGGACCTGCGCCGCCCCGCTGTCACGGCGCAGGAGGCCATCCAGTGGGTGTACATGGGCTACCTCGGCGCGATCAAGGAGCAGAACGGCGCGGCGATGAGCCTGGGCCGGGTCTCCACCTTCCTCGACATCTACCTCCAGCGCGACATCGAGGCCGGCGCCCTCACCGAGGAGTCGGCCCAGGAGCTGGTCGACGACTTCGTGATCAAGCTGCGGATGGTGCGCTTCCTGCGCACGCCGGAGTATGACGCCCTCTTCTCGGGCGACCCGACCTGGGTCACCGAGGCAATCGGCGGCATGGGCTACGACGGTCGGCCGCTGGTCAGCCGCTCCTCGTTCCGGTTCCTCCAGACCCTCTACAACCTCGGCCCGGCACCTGAGCCGAACCTCACGGTCCTGTGGTCGCCGGCGCTGCCGACGGGCTTCAAGGAGTTCTGCGCGAAGGTGTCCATCGACACCTCGGCCATCCAGTACGAGTCCGACGACCTGCTGCGGGAGTTCAACGAGGGCGGCGACGACTGCGCCATCGCGTGCTGCGTGTCGAGCATGCCCATGGGCAAGCGGATGCAGTTCTTCGGCGCCCGCGTGAACCTGGCCAAGACCCTGCTCTACGCGATCAACGGCGGTCGTGACGAGATCTCGGGCAAGAAGGTCATCGACCTCGGCGAGCCGGTGCAGACCGACGCCCTGGACTTCGACGACGTCTGGGAGCGCTTCGACGCCGCCATGACCTGGCTGGCCGACACCTACGTCAACGCGCTGAACATCATCCACTACATGCACGACAAGTACGCCTACGAGCGCCTTGAGATGGCACTGCACGACTACGACCCCGAGCGCACGCTGGCGTGCGGCATCGCCGGGCTGTCGATCGTGGCCGACTCACTGTCGGCGATCAAGTACGCCGGTGTGCACCCCGTGCGCGATGACTCCGGGCTGATCACCGAGTTCACCCTCGACGGCGAGTACCCGGCTTTCGGGAACAACGACCCGCGGGTCGATGACATGGCCGCCATGATCGTCAGCACCTTCATGGAGAAGATCCGCTCCTACCCGGCCTACCGGGATGCGGTGCACACGCAGTCGGTGCTGACCATCACGTCGAACGTGGTCTACGGCGCGGCCACCGGGTCGACCCCGGACGGGCGCAAGCGCGGGGAGCCCTTCGCCCCCGGCGCCAACCCCATGCACGGGCGGGACCGCAAGGGCCTGATCCCCGCGGCGCTGTCCGTGGCTCACCTGCCCTACGAGGACGCCCAGGACGGGATCTCGATGACGGCCTCGGTGATCCCCTCGGGCCTGGGCAAGACCGAGCAGGAGCGCGTGACGAACCTCCTGGGCGTGCTCGACGGCTACGTCGAGAGCCGCGGATTCCACATGAACGTCAACGTGCTCAACCGCGAGATGCTCATGGACGCCATGGACAATCCGATGAAGTACCCGCAGCTGACGATCCGGGTCTCCGGATACGCCGTGAACTTCGTGCGGCTGACGCGCGCGCAGCAGCAGGACGTGATCGACCGGACATTCCACATGAGCGTGTAGCACGAGGCGCGGGGGACGTCTCGTCCGCTGGGGACCTCGCCCTGCCCTGCTTGGTGGGCGATGATGGAAGTTGCGACGATCGGGAGGCCCTCATGAACGGTGACGTGCGCGCCGCCGACCTCGGGGCCGTTGACCTCGGGGACGGATCCCGCATCGGGTTCGTCCACTCCGCGGAGACCACGTCCGGCGTCAACGGCCCCGGGCTGCGGTACACAGTGTTCCTGTCGGGCTGCCCGCTGCGCTGCCTCTACTGCCACAACCCCGACACCCAGACCATCCGCCTGGGTGAGCGCACGACTGCTCGCCGGGTCATCGCCGAGGCGGGCCGCTACCGGGCGTTCATCTCGCCCGGCGGCGGGCTGACCGTCACGGGCGGCGAGCCGCTGCTCCAGCCGGCCTTCGTCGAGGACCTGTTCGTGGGCGCCAAGGAGGCCTACGGGCTGCACACCGCGCTGGACACCTCGGCCAACGGCGGCCACCGGGCCAGCGATCGCCTGCTGGCCAACACCGACCTGGTCCTGCTCGACATCAAGGCCGGCAATCCGGAGCTGTACGAGCAGGTCAGCGGCGGGGGGAAGCTCAGTGATGTCCTGGCGTTCGCCGCGCGACTGGTGGACCACGAGATCGCAGTGTGGATCCGGTTCGTGCTGGTGCCTGGACTCACCGACGGCCCCGAGCAGGTCGCCGAGGTGGCTGACCTGGCCGCAGACATGGGCCCGATCGTGGACCGGGTCGAGGTTCTGCCCTACCACCGGCTCGGGATCGACAAGTACGCCGCACTCGGCCGCGCCTACCCGCTGCTGGACACCCAGCCTCCGACTCCGGAGTCGGTGCAGGCGACGCTGGCCATCTTCGGCGACCGGGGCCTGAACGCCCTGGCGTGAGCAGTGCGCGGGCCGCGGCCGCCGCGATGGGACGCAGGGCCACCCCCGCCCATCGCCGCGCTCACCGCCAACGCCGCATCCACTACTGGGGTGCGATCGACCGACCGCCAACCACTGCACAACGGTGCGGGTTGCTGACCCACTAGCAGCGCCAACCCACACAGATCATGGGGAGCGCCCACCCGACTGGTCGGGGAGGCCCGGTCAGGACCCGTGCTGGCTGTGATGGCCCTCGGCGCCCGATTCGCTCGCGGCCGCACCCGTGGTGGCTGCGCCGGTGGCGCCAGCGTCGACGGTGGCCTGCTCGGACGGGGCAGATGCTGATGCAAGTCCCGCGAGGATGTCCTGGGTGGTCAGGGTGCCGCTGGACGCCGACTCCGTGCGTCCGCTCCGCCATCCGGCCACGGTCGCGCAGCTCACCTCACCGCGAAGGCGGACGATCAGCGCGACGCTCAGCAGCGCGATCCCGATCGCGCCCAGGTAGGGCTGGATCGGTGCGTACAGGTTGAGCGCACCAGTGGTCCCCAGGAGCAGCAGTGCGATCTTGTTGCACACCGGGCAGCCGATCGCCAGGTAGGCCATCAGCGACCCCGCGGCACCGGCTCGTGCCGTCCGGCTGCGCGCGGACGGGTCATCGGTGGCGGCGTCGACGGCCTTGAGCCTGATCGGGGCCGGCCCGGCGTT
>JAQBEX010000051.1:0-16022 GCA_032123675.1 Actinomycetes bacterium | reverse complement strand
AGGTCTTCGCCTGCGGCACAGCTGCGGTCGTCACGCCCGTCGGCTCGGTGAAGTCCGCGGACGCCGAATGGACGGTCGGCGACGGTCAACCCGGCCCGGTGACGATGAAGCTGCGCGAGGCGCTGCTGGACATCCAGACCGCGCGTGCCGAGGATCCATTCGGCTGGGTGCACCACGTCGGCTGAGGCTGGCCCGTGGCCCGTGGCCCGTGGCCCGTGGCCCGTAGCCGGTCGCTCGTTGCTCATGGCCCGTAGCCGGTGGCCCGTTGCTCGTGGCCCGTGGCCGGTCGCTCATGGCCGGTCGCCCGTGGTCTGTGCCCGGTTACCCTCAGCGCGAAGCCCCAGTATCGCGAGCCCCCCAACCGTGGGCCTCCTGACGCACAGGGAACCGCCCGATTGGGCAGCCCCAACGAAGCGCAGAACTCCGGCGCACAAGAAGCCGCCGCATAGACCGGGTTTGCACCATCCATTGAGGCGGTTCCCTGTGCGTCGACTGTCGCCGCCCGTTCTACCCCGACCCATTCGGGCGGGATCTTGTGCGCGGCGGCGGTACCTCTGGGCGGCTCAACCGGCTGCCGGGCCGGCCCACGCACGATCGGCAGGCCAGGGGGGTCGCGCGCGACGGGCCGGCCGTGGCAGGATATGGCCATGGCCGCATCTGCGATCATTATCGGAAAGCGCGTTGGCGTCTGAGAGACGACACCAGCGCGCTTACCCCCTATGCCTCCGGGCGAGGGGGTTTTCTGTTGGAGGGGCACCATGGACCGCGACGAATTCCACGTCTTCGACACGACCCTGCGCGACGGGGCCCAGCGTGAGGGCATCTCGTACTCGGTCAGCGACAAGCTGGCGGTCGCGCGACTGCTCGACGAGTTGGGGGTCCAGTTCATCGAGGGCGGTTGGCCCGGGGCCATGCCCAAGGACACCGAGTTCTTCGCACGGGCTGCCGCCGGTGAACTGAAGCTGGCCAACGCCCAACTCGTCGCGTTCGGGGCCACTCGCAAGCCTGGCGTCCGCGTCGAGGACGACGCACAGGTGCGGGCCCTGCTCGACTCGCAGGCCCCGGTGATCTGCCTGGTCGCCAAGTCCGACGTGCGCCACGTCAAGGAAGCGCTGCGCACGACGAACGAGGAGAACCTGGCGATGGTTCGCGACACCGTGGACTTCTTCGTGCGCAACGGCCGGCGGGTGTTCGTGGACTGCGAGCACTTCTTCGACGGGTACGCCCACGACCCCGACTACGGGGTGGAGCTGCTCAAGACGGCCTTCGCGGCAGGAGCCAGTGTTGGCGTGCTCTGCGACACGAACGGCGGCATGCTGCCGATGGGCATCTACCGCGTGGTGACCGATGTCCTCGAGCGCTCGGGTGTGCGCATCGGCATCCATTGCCAGGACGACACGTCGTGCGCGGTGGCCAACACCCTTGCCGCTGTGGAGGCCGGCGCCACCCACGTGCAGTGCACGGCGAACGGGTACGGCGAGCGGACCGGGAACGCCGACCTGTTCTCAGTGACCGCCAGCCTGGAGCTGAAGCTGGGGATCCAGGCCCTGCCGGCGGGCAACCTGCGCGAGTCCAAGAGGATCAGCCACGCGTTGGCCGACATCACCAACCTGCCGCCGGACACCCACCAGGCCTACGTGGGCGTCTCCTCGTTCGCCCACAAGGCCGGCCTGCATGCCTCGGCCCTGAAGGTCAATGAGGAGCTCTACAGCCACATCGACCCGCGGCTGGTCGGCAACGACACCCGGATCCTGGTCACCGAGATGGCCGGCCGGGCCACCGTCGAGCTCAAGGGCCGCGAGCTGGGCGTGGACATCGCCTCGGACCCGGCTGCGCTCGCGCGCGTCGTCGAGACCGTGAAGACCCGCGAGTCGGCCGGATGGACCTATGAGGCGGCCGACGCATCCTTCGAGCTGGTCATGCGTGACGAGTTGCCCGGTGAGCGCCGGCGGTACTTCGACGTCGAGTCCTGGCGCACGATCGTATCCCCGCAGGTCAACGGTGGCGGCCACGGATCCGAGGCGATCGTGAAGGTGCACGCGGGCGGCCAGCGCATCGTCCGGGTCGGCGAAGGAAACGGTCCGGTGAACGCCCTGGACAACGCGTTGCGAACCGCACTGGAGCAGATCTACCCGGAGGTCGCCGGCCTGGAGTTGGTCGACTACAAGGTCCGGATCGTGCCCGGCGCCAAGGGAACGGACGCCGTCACCCGGGTGCTCATCCAGACCGACGACGCGGAGGGCAGCTGGTCGACGGTGGGGGTGCACGAGAACGTCATCGTCGCCTCGTGGCTGGCCATCGTCGACGCCGTCGACTACGGCCTGATGCGCGCTGGTGTCGTTCCGCCCGAGGAGCCCACCGGCGCCGAGCGCGGCGTGCCCGGGATCGCCGCTGACGCGACGGTGCGGGCATGAGGATCGCGCGGTACTCCCACGGCAACCTGGTTCGTTATGGCGTCGTCGAGGGCTCGGAGATCCTTGAGCTGCCCGGCCATCCGTTCGCCGCAGCTGGTGAGCCCCTGACGACGACGGGGGCAGTCCATGACCTCGATGACGTCCGGCTGCTCGCGCCGGTCATCCCCACCAAGGTGATCGGGATCGGCAAGAACTACGCCGATCATGCCGCGGAGATGGGCGGGCCGCCGCCCGAGCAGCCCTTGATGTTCCTGAAGCCGACGACCAGCCTGATCGGATCCGACGACCCCATCATTCTGCCGCCGGAGTCGGTCGAGGTGGAGTTCGAGGCAGAGCTGGCGGTCGTGATCGGACGGATGTGCCGGCGAGTGCCAGCTGCGCAGGCGGCGTCGGTCATCCTCGGGTACACGTGCGCCAACGACGTGACCGCGCGGGACCTGCAGCGCTCCGACGGCCAGTGGACCCGGGCCAAGGGCTTCGACACGTTCTGCCCCCTCGGCCCGTGGATCGACACCGACTTCGATCCCGCCGACGCAGTTGTCGAGTGCGAGGTGAACGGCGAGACCACCCAGCGCGCCTCGACGGCCACGATGATCCACAAGGTGCCAGCCCTGATTGAAGCGGTCTCTGCCGTCATGACCCTGCTGCCCGGCGACGTGATCCTCACCGGCACCCCCGCCGGGGTGGGGCCCTTGTCAGCCGGCGACGAGGTGATCGTGACGGTCAATGGTCTGGGCACACTGGTCAATCCGGTGCGCTGACGGACCCCTGGCCCGGCGCAGATCCGCCGGCCGGGCGCAGATCCTCCGCAAGGGGTCAGATCCTCCGCGTCGGCGGGGAGATTCCGACCCCTGGCGGAGGGTCTGCGGGGGCGGTGGCGCCGGTAGGATCACGCCATCATGTCTGAGACCATCGATGTCCTCGCCCCCGTCGACCTGCCCGCCCGCCACAGCAACCCGGAGATCCGCGTCCGTTTCTGCCCGTCGCCCACCGGGAACCCGCACGTTGGCATGGTCCGCACTGCGCTGTTCAACTGGGCCTACGCCCGGCACACCGGTGGCACGTTCGTCTTCCGCATCGAGGACACCGACTCCGCGCGGGATTCCGAGGAGTCCTACGAGGCGCTCCTGTCCGCGCTCAGCTGGCTGGACCTTGACTGGGACGAGGGCCCCGGAGCAGGTGGTGAGTACGGTCCCTACCGGCAGTCGGATCGTTTGGAGATCTACGCCGATGCTGCCCGTGACCTCCTTGCGGCCGGTCGTGCATACGAGTGCTTCTGCACTCCCGAGGAGCTCGAGGTCCGTCGTGAGCTGGCGCGCAAGGAGGGTCGCACGCCCGGGTACGACGGGCACTGCCGTGACCTGTCCGTGGAGCAGGTGGCCGCCCACCGGGCTGAGGGACGCAAGCCGGCGCTGCGCTTCCGGATGCCGGGGGTGCCGCTGACCTGGGATGACCTGGTGCGCGGTCCGGTGACCTTCGCACCTGAGCACGTGCCGGACTTCGTCCTCGTGCGCGGCAACGGCGAGCCGCTGTACACGCTGGTCAACCCCGTCGACGACGCCCTGATGCGCATCACGCACGTGCTGCGCGGCGAGGACCTCCTGTCGAGCACCCCCCGGCAGATCGCCCTGTACGACGCCCTTGCCCAGATCGGGGTCTCCGACGGCACCACACCGAGGTTCGGGCACCTGCCCCACGTCATGGGTGAGGGCAACAAGAAGCTGTCGAAGCGTGACCCGCAGTCCAGCCTCAACCACTACCGCGACGAGGGGTACCTGCCCGAGGGCCTGCTGAACTACCTCGGCCTGCTCGGCTGGTCGATGGGTGAGGACCGTGAGTTCTTCAGCAAGGAGCAGATGGCCGCCGCGTTCAGCCTTGACCGGGTCAGCGCCAACCCCGCGCGGTTCGACCTGAAGAAGTGCACGGCGATCAACGGCGACTGGATCCGCGCCCTGCCTGCCGAGGAGTTCGCCCGTCGGGTGCAGCAGGTGCTGGTGGACCGAGGGGTCCTGACCGAGCCCGTGGCCGACGCTGATGCCGAGACCCTGCGGGCGGCATGCCCGCTGGTCCAGGAGCGGATGGAGACCCTCGGGCAGGCCGTGGGCATGCTCGGGTTCCTGCTCACTGCCGAGGATGCGTTCAGCGTGGACCCGGACGATGCCGCCAGGATGCTCGGACCCGACGCGGCGCCGGTCCTGCAGGCGGGCCGGTCCGCCCTGGCCGGTCTGGATGGGTGGACAAGTCCGGAGATCGAGTCGGCGCTGCGCTCAGCCCTGATCGAGGGGCTCGGGCTCAAGCCGAAGGTCGCCTTCGGCGCACTTCGCGTGGCGATCACCGGTCGGCGTGTCTCGCCGCCCCTGTTCGAATCGATCGAGCTCCTGGGCCGAGACCGGACGCTTGCGCGGATCGACGCCGCACTGGTCTGACCGCCAGCCCCTCCCACGGCGTAGGTTGGGCCCTGTGCCACCCACGCTCTTCATGGAGGACCTCGACGACCGCCGCGTGCCGCTGTCCGTGGGGATGATCGCGCGCTGGCTCATGAAGGCCGGGCTGGAGTCGGATCCGGCCGACCTCGTCGCCGCCGAGGTCGTGTCGTCGATCGAGGCAACGCACTCACCGGCGAAGGCCGCAGAGAGGGCCCCCACAGTGCGCCGCAATGTGGTGTTCGCGCGCATGTCCGACGTGCTGCTCGCCGATGACCTCATCGACGTGGAGCGCCGGGTCCGCGTCCGCCGGTGGGTCCGCACGAGCGGCCAGCCGTTCGTCGTGGCGATCGGCGGATCCTCCGGGGTGGGCAAGTCCACCGTGAGCCAGGAGGTGGCCGACAGGTTGGGCATCTCCGTGGTCATCAGCACCGACCAGGTCCGGGCGGTGATCCGCAGCGTGCTGAACCCGGAGCTGCTCCCGGCCCTGTCCCAGAGCTCGTTCTCCGCGGCCAAGATGATGCGCAGCAACCTGTCGGGCAACCGGCTGCTCTTCGCCTTCGAGGAACAGGCCCGGATCGTCCAGCACGGCACGGTGGCCCTGGCCCGCAGGTCGGTCAAGGAGGGCCAGCAGGTGATGATCAACGGGGTGCACGTCGTGCCCGGACTCCAGCCGGTCGATCCGGACTTCCCGCTGTTCACCTACGTCCTGACCGTGGGCACCGCGCAGGAGCACAAGGGACGCTTCATCAAGCGCTTCCTCGAGGGCGACCGCAAGCCGACCGAGTACCTCCAGCGCATGGATGCGATCCGCGAGCTCGACGAGTACATCGTGGAGCAGTGCCAGCGGCACGGCGTGGACGTGATCATTGCCACGGACTTCGACGGGACGGTTCTCGCGACGATGGACGCCATCTGCAGTGATCTCGAGGCTCGGTTCGACACGCATCCGGTGATCGGCGGCTGATTCCGGGCGATTGCCCCTGGCGCGGGCAGCGGCACGCTGCGACGCCCCGTTTCGGGACCAGCGCCCCTATCCCCGCGACGAACCGGCGTGCTGTGCTTGAGGTGCAGGGATGGTGGTGCTGGCGCCCCCTCGGAGGAGGCGAATGCGACGCCGACTGGCACGGGCTGCTGTGGGATTGGGCGCGATGCTGCTCGCGGCGGCGTGCGGGGCGGGGCCAGGTGTCCTCGAGGGCTCGGCGGCGCCGGCCGGCCCCGACCCGCAGGGCGTGGTCACGCCCTGGCCTGGACAGTCGGCCGCTGGACTTCCTGCTGACCCGGCGGGGACGTGGTGGCCGGTCTCCTCGAGCACCCAGTTGACCCCCACGGGGATCGAGTTGGTGGCAGGTTCGGCTGTGCACGCGATGGTGGTGGACGGTGTCGGCGCCGCGTGGCTGCACAGCGTTGGGAAGGTCACCCGCGTGGATCCGTTGACAGGGTCGGCTCAGTCGTGGGACCTGGGCGATGACGCGGCCTTCGGGACCGCGACCGGGTTGCGGGCGTCGCGGCAGTCGGGGGTGTGGCTCGTGTCCGGGGAGCACCTGCGGCTGTTCGACGGTCACCGCTTCGTTCGCGACATCCCGGTACCCGCGGAGTTCCGCGGCGGGGACGGGGTCGGCATCACGGACATGGTCGAGGTCGGCTCCGAGGTTTGGGTCAGCAGCGCCGCCGGCGTGGCACGGTGTGCAGGTGGGGCCTGGGCCATGGTGGGAGCCGGGCAACTGACGCACGTGCGCACGCTGGCAGCCGAACCTGCCGGTCCGGTCTGGGCGGTGGGTTTGGCCAGCAAGGGGCTTTCGGTCCATACGACCGTTGCCCGATTCGACGGTCATCGGTGGAGTTCGCCGCAGCCATCGGCACCTCGGTCCAGGGGCACGGTCGTGGCGGCTCCCACCGGCGGGGTCCTGCGGCAGCTCGGAGTGGAGTTGCACCGATTCGACGGCCTGGCCTGGCGCAGGCTTCCCGACATCCCCGTGCGCCCGGGTCAGCTCGCACTGCCCGTGGCTCCGGCCATCTCACCCACCGGAGTCGTCTGGCTGCAGGGCGCGGACTTCCTTGCGAAGCAGGTGTCGGGCCGGTGGCGCCGGGTAGTCGACCACGAGTCTCGCGATCTGGTCCAGATGGCCTTCACGGACGTGGATGTGCTCGTTGCTGATTCCACGGGCCTGCTTCGCCTCGAGGGGGACCGCCTGACGCGCGTGTGGCTCGATCAGGACTCGCGGCTTGGCGAGCCGCCGGTCCGGCTGGTGGCCCTGTCGTCCGACGAGGCGTGGGCGATCAGCGCCCACGGCACTGAGCCGGATGCGATCCTGCGATTCAGTGATGGCGACTGGCAGGGGATGGCGCCGGGGGTCAACCCGATCGGCCTCGCGGTTGGCACCGACGCCGGGGTATGGGTGTCAACGGTGGAGGGGCTGGTCCGCTTCTCCAGCGGACAGTGGGAGGCGATCGATGCCGGCCCACAGGCGGGGTCGCTCCTGGCTGGACCGGACGGCGCGGTATGGGTGCCGCAACCGGCATCCCACAGCGGCTGCTGGTCCGACGGGGGTGCATCCGGCGCCCATCAGCACTTCCGCCAGTTGGTCCTGGTCCAGCCCGAGGGCCAGCGCACGACTCTGCGGCTTCCTGTCGGCGAGCGGCCCACCACGTCGATCGTGACCGGGACCGACGGACGTGTCTGGACCACGACCTGCCGAGGAGGAGTAGAGGATGGTCCTACGGCCCCGACCCTGATGCGCTGGGACGGGACGTGGTCGCTGGTGCCGTATCCAGGCCGGAGCATCACCGGGATCGCCGGCGGTCCGCTCGGCGGGTTCTGGGCCTGGTTGACCCCTGATGCCGCTCGGGAGGATCCCCTGCTCGCCCACTACGCCGACGGTACGTGGACCGAGTACCCGCATGTGCCTGACCTCATCTCCGCCGCTGCGGCCCCGGGCGGCTCAATCTGCGGCATCGAATCCCACGGCTTTGCATTGCTCTGCGTCGACGCCTCTGGGCAGATCACGAGCACGCCCGTGGGTGTGCCAGCAGAGCTCAGCATCGGTCTGGACGGCTCTGTCTGGTTGACCGATCCGGACCGCTCCGGGTTCGTGGCTCGACTCCCCGACCGGGTCCTGCGGTGATGAGGCAGGAGGCAGGGACTTGATGCCCTATCCGTGGACGCCCGACGCATGATGTGCTGGCGGGATAGGTGACGACTGCCGCAACGCTGGGAGGTGAGGCATGCGGCACCGCAGGTTCGGGCTTGCTGTGGGGCTCAGCGCCCTGCTCCTGGCAGGTGGCTGCGGCCCGGACCCGGAGCAGCCCAGTGGCCAGAGCACCAACGGGCAGCCCGACGCACGGGCGAGCGCACGGATGTGGCCCGGCCCGTTGGGGGTGCTCGACCGTGCGACGCCCGACGCGTGGTGGTCGGGCTCCTCGGCCCGGGATCTGGCACCGACAGGAATCGAGGTCATGACCAACTCCGAGGTCGACGGGATGGCTGCGGACGGTACCGGAGTGGTCTGGTTGCACAGCCCGTGGCGGCTCATCCGGGTGGACGTCGTGACGGGGTCGAACCAGGTGTGGGATGCCGGCGACGACGCGGCGTTCGCGGGCGTGCGGGCAGTGCGGGGATCGAGTTCTGCTGGCGTATGGCTCGTGTCGGAGGACCGGCTGACCCTCTTCGACGGTGAGCGCTTCGTGCGTGACCTGCCGGTTCCCGCCGAGTTCCGTGGCGGGCCGACCAAGAGGATCAACGACATGGTCGAGGTGGGGCCGGAGATCTGGGTGAGCACTCCGGTGGGGGTCGCCCGGTATGCGCGGGGGACCTGGAGCATGGTTGGGCGGGGACAGATCTCGATGGCTGGCCAACTCGAGGTCGACAGCGAGGGGTTCGTGTGGTCCGAAGGCCAGCTGGCGACGGAGGACTTCCTCACTCACGCCGTCGTCCGCTTCGACGGATCACAGTGGCGGACCCCCGATCCCTCGCACGCCCCGACGTCCGTTGATGAGTTGCTCGGCGACCCGCGCGGAGGTGTCGTGGTCCGCGCCGGTCTCGATGTTCGCCGGTTCGATGGGTCCGCGTGGCGCTCGATCCCGCTGCCGTGGTCGATCGGTGGGGTGCGGGACCTGCGCGGACTGGCCCTCGCGATCGCCCCCGACGGGGTTCGGTGGCTGGTCTGGCCCGGGGGGCTGGCCACCCAGCGACCACGTGGGGGCTGGCGCACCGTCGCGCCTTCTCCAGATCCACTCTCATCGGTTGGACTGAGCATCGTGGCCGGCGAGGTCCTGGTCACGGGACGATCTGGGCTCTACCGCCTCGACGGTGACGCGGTGAACGCGCTGTGGACCACTGGGGAATCCCCGCCCGCAACGCCGACCCCGGACATGGTGGTCGCGTCGTCGGGTCGGAGCAGCGCGCAGGAGCCCGGCACTGGCGCTGACAGCAAGCGATGGCGCGCCTTCTGGCGGGCACTGGGGTGGGCGGGCGTCTGGTCGCCCCAGGTGCACGGCAGTTCCAGGGTGGCGCTGGCCACCGACGGCGCGGTCTGGGGCATCACGGGGGAAGGCCTCGTCAGATCCCTGCGTGGCGATCGCCGGGTTGTGGCGGGCGATGCCCAGGCCGGCTGGCTGCTCGCCGGGCCGGACGGTTCGGTCTGGCTGATGGATGTGGTGTGGTCGGACTGGTCGGGTTGGTACGCCGAGTATCCGCAGGAGCACGGGCTGCACCTGATCGCACCGGACGGCAGCCGGACATCAGTGAGTCTCCCCGGCCCGGTGTGGTCGTTGACGTCGCTAGCCGCTGGGGTCGACGGCAGTCTCTGGGCAACGATCTGCGAGCAGGGCCGGGTGGACTACTGCACCGCGCCCGCCCTGATGCGGTGGGATGGCCAGTGGTCGACGGTTCCCTACCCCGGCGCTGGGATCACCGGTGTCTCGGTCTCCCCGGACGGCGGGTTCTGGGCGACCCTGACGCGCGGGATCTCCTCGATGGATTCGTCGATTCTCGCCCGGTACTCCGACGGGACGTGGACGCAGTTCCCCGATGGTCCGACCGGCGGCTCCGTCACTCCGGCGCCCGGCGGGGGCGTGTGCGGCATCGTTGAATCGGACGAGGCACTCGTGTGCGTCGCACGATCGGGCGACGTCACGAGCACTCCGGTGGGAGTCACCGGACGGTTGCGCATCGGACTCGATGGGTCGCTGTGGCTCGTGGCCCCCGACGTCGTGGCGCTGTTGCCCGGGACCCTGCCTGATTGACCCCCGGGTCACGTCTGCATTTTGGGCCCCCGGGCTGCTGCCGGTATAGTTCGGATCACCCATGGGGTATGGGGTAATTGGCAGCCCGGCTGATTCTGGTTCAGCTAGTCTAGGTTCGAGTCCTGGTACCCCAGCTGATGTTTCGAGTTCTCCCCGCACGGGTAGGATCGCGATGTCGCGCCGAGTGATCGGCACAGCACGAAGTACACGGCCCCGTTGTGTAGTGGCCTAGCACGCCGCCCTCTCAAGGCGGTAGCGCGGGTTCGAATCCCGTCGGGGCTACGCAGAGAAGGGGACCTCCATCCGGAGGTCCCCTTCGTGCATGCGCAGGCTGTCTGGCGCGAGCCGCTAGTTCGTGTTGAAGAACTCGCTGGCGCGCCCGGTCCACAGCATCGCCAGGATGGCGGCGGCAACCAACGCGGCAGTGACGATCGGCCAGAAGCCGACAGTTCCGGACAGCGCCACGGCGGCCCAGACGGCCGCAAAGAGCCGGATCACCATCAGGATCGACACCAACATGCGTGACCAGTTCGCGCCACTGGACAGGCCCATGGCGACGATAGCGATCACGACGCCGAGGATGAGTTCGACCCATCCGTAGATTGTTGCGTCGCCGGACGCAACGCCTGCGTCGGCGAGGACCTCGTCACTGGCGAGGAGGAACAGGACGCCGCCCAGGGCGGTCATGACGGCCACGAACCAGGTCAGGACGATGACGAACGTCACACTCCCGGGACGTGGGGCAGGAACCATGCTCATGTGTTGACCTCCTCAGTCAGGGCGCATCGATACGCCCGGTGGGGTTGAGCCTGGCATGGACATCTGAGGCCAGACTCAGGCACGCCGAACGGCGCACGCTTCGTGCCTGGCCCACACGGGCCAGTGATCCGGGAGTTCGCGCTCGGCAACTCATGCGGCGTTGAAGAACGCGTCCGACCGACCGTTCCACAGCAGCAGCAGGACGATCACCGCCAGCCCGCCAGCGATCATGCCAACCAGGAAGCCGCCATGGCCGCTGAGCGCGAAGGCGACCCAGATCGACCCGAGGGCACGCGCGATCATGAGTGCGGTGACCACCAGGCGTGCCCAGCCCGCGCCATGCCACAGCCCGATGGCGATCAGGACCGTGAGGAGTCCGAAGATGAGCTCCACCCACGCGTAGGTCCTTGCGGTGCCCTCGGAGATCGCGGCATCGGCCAAGGTCTGGGAGTCTCCCAGGAGGAAGACGAATCCGGCCACGAGGGACATGAACCCGACGATCATGGTCACGATGGCAACGAAGGTGACGCCACCGGGTCGCTTGGGGGTTCGGAACGCGCTGCTCATGGGTGCACCTTCCGCCGACGTCTGCCTGCCTGCCAGCCGAATCCAGAATGGCACCGCCCGTCCCGGTTTGTCGCAATCAGTGGCGGCGGGACGCGCCGTGTCGCGGACCAGGGGCGGGATGCGGCCGGATCAGTCCCGGCGCAGCGCTTCGGTGAGCCGGGCGGCTGTCGCCAGTACCGCGTGGCTGTGCAGCCGACCGGGCACACGTCCCATCCGATCCAGCGGACCGGAGACTGAGACTGCCGCCACCACCTTGTTCGTCGGGCCGCGGACGGGGGCGCTGACCGAGGCGACTCCCTGCTCGCGCTCGGCGACGCTCTGCGCCCACCCTCGCCGCCGGACCCCTGCCAGCGTGGCCGCCGTGAAGGTCGAGTCGCGCAGCCCGACGTGGATCCGGTCCGGGTCCTCCCAGGCCAGCAGCACCTGGGCGGCAGACCCTGCGTGCATCGTGAGGACCGCGCCGACCGGGACGGTGTCGCGCAACCCGGTCAGCCGCTCGGCTGCCGCGATGCAGATCCGGCGCTCGCCCTGACGGCGGTAGAGCTGGGTGCTCTCCCCGGTGGCCTCGCGCAACTGGGCCAGTGCCGGAGCGGCAGCAGCGACGAGCCGATCCTCGCCGGCGGCGGCGGCGAGCTCGGGAAGGCGTGGCCCGAGGACGAACCTGCCGGACATGTCGCGCGCGATCAGGCGATGGTGCTCGAGCGCCGTGGCAAGCCGGTGTGCGGTCGGGCGGGCGAGTCCGGTGGCGGCCACCAGGCCGGCAAGTGACAGGGGGCCGCCCTCCAGCGCGTCGAGGAGCATGGAGGCCTTGTCGATGACACCGACTCCACTGGCGTATGATTCGTCCATAAGGTGATACTGCCGTGTCACTATGTGAGACGTCAACTGAGTGAGATGGAGGCTCTGATGGGTCGGACTCTGGCCGAGAAGGTGTGGGATGACCATGTGGTGCGCAGTGCACCTGGGGAGCCCGACCTGCTCTACATCGACCTGCAGCTGTTCCATGAGGTCAGCAGCCCCCAGGCCTTTGATGGTCTCCGGGCCGCAGGCAGGCCGGTCAGACGACCGGACCTGACGCTGGCGACCGAGGACCACAACGTGCCGACGATCGACATCGATAAGCCGATCGCCGACCCGGTCTCACGGGCCCAGGTCGATGCGCTGCGCGCCAACGCCGCGGAGTTCGGCGTGCCGATCTACTCCTTGGGCAGCGCCGACCAGGGCATCGTGCACGTCGTCGGACCGCAGTTGGGCCTGACCCAGCCGGGCATGACCATCGTCTGCGGGGACTCGCACACCTCCACGCACGGTGCCTTCGGAGCGCTGGCGTTCGGCATCGGTACCTCCGAGGTCGAGCACGTCCTGGCCACTCAGACCCTGCCCCTCAAGCCGTTCAAGACGATGGCCATCACGGTGGACGGGGCGCTGCCCGAGGGCGTGACCGCCAAGGACCTGATCCTGGCGGTCATCGCGCGGATCGGAACGGGCGGCGGGCAGGGCTACGTGCTGGAGTACCGCGGCGAGGCGATCCGGGCGCTGAGCATGGAAGCGCGCATGACGATCTGCAACATGTCGATCGAGGCAGGTGCCCGCGCAGGCATGATCGCTCCGGACGAGACGACGTTCGCCTACATCGAGGGTCGGCCGAGGGCCCCGGAGGGCCGGGACTGGGCCGAGGCCGTCGCGTACTGGCGCACGCTGGCCACCGATGACGACGCGAGGTACGACGCCGAGGTTGTCATCGACGCCAGCGAGCTCAGCCCGTTCGTCACCTGGGGGACCAACCCGGGTCAGGGTGTCCCGCTGTCGGCCGCCGTTCCGGCGCCCGAGGACTTCCCGGATGAGTCAAGCCGAGCGGCGGCAAGCAAGGCGCTGGAGTACATGGGCCTGGAGGCTGGAACGCCGATGCGCGACATCGCGGTGGACACGGTGTTCCTCGGGTCGTGCACCAACGGACGGATCGAGGACCTGCGCGTCGCAGCGGAGGTCCTGGCGGGGCGGCAGGTCGCCGACGGCGTGCGGATGCTCGTGGTCCCGGGGTCCGTGCGGGTCCGGCTGGCCGCGATGGCCGAAGGACTGGACAGGGTGTTCACCGATGCGGGTGCACAGTGGCGCGAGGCCGGGTGCTCCATGTGCCTGGGTATGAACCCCGACATCCTTGCTCCACAGGAGCGCAGCGCCTCGACCTCCAACCGCAACTTCGAGGGACGTCAGGGTCCCGGTGGGCGCACCCACCTGGTCTCGCCACAGGTGGCAGCCGCCACCGCTGTGCGCGGGACGCTGAGCTCCCCGGCAGACCTGGCCTAGAGAGGACTGGACATGGATTCGTTCACCGTACTGACCGGCACTGCCGTCCCGCTGCGGGCAAGCAACGTCGACACCGATCAGATCATCCCCGCGCGGTACCTCAAGCGGATCACCCGGCACGGCTACGAGGATGCCCTGTTCGCTGCGTGGCGCACTGACCCGGACTTCGTCCTCAACGACCCGTCGCGAGCCGGGGCATCAATCCTGGTCGCCGGTCCTGACTTCGGCACCGGCTCATCCCGTGAGCATGCCGTGTGGGCGCTGCAGGACTTCGGCTTCAAGGTGGTGATCTCGTCGCGGTTCGCCGACATCTTCCGGGGCAACTCCGGCAAGGGCGGACTGCTCACCGCGGGTGTCGACCAGGCGATCATCGAGCAACTGTGGTCAGCCATCGAGTCGGACCCGAGCACCCCGGTGACGGTTGACCTCCAGGAGCGCACGGTGTCCTTCGCAGGGGTCGTCGCGCCCTTCGAGATCGACGACTACGTGCGCTGGCGCCTGCTCGAGGGACTCGACGATATCGGGCTCACGCTGCAAAGTGCTGACCTGATCGAGGGTTTCGAGCAGGATCGCCCAGCATTCGCACCGCATACCGCCTAGCGCGCGCCCCGTGGGCGGGAGTAGCCTGCGGCACGAAGCCGATGCCCATTCACCGGTGAACGCCGGTGCGATCCGCGAAGGAAGTGCAATGAACAAGGCTGAACTGATCGAGGTCGTTGCCTCTCGCATCGACACCAGCAAGAAGGAGGCGTCGGAGGCCGTCCAGGCCGTGGTCGATGCCATCACCGAGGCCGTCGCCAAGGGCCAGAAGGTGTCCATCAGTGGGTTCGGCGTGTTCGAGCGCGCGGATCGTGCTGCCCGTACCTATCGAGCGCCCTCCACGGGCGAGGCCATCCGCAAGGCCGCGTCGGCTGTGCCCAGGTTCCGTCCGGGTGGGGACTTCAAGGCGTCGGTGAGCGGCGAGACGCCTGCCGAGCATGCCAAGAAGGTCACGGAGCCGGCCAAGCGCGCTGCCGCCAAGGCGACCGCACCGGCCAAGAAGGCTGCGGCCACGGCCACGGCGGCAGCGGCCTCGGCGGCCACGGCGGCCACGAGTGCGGCGACGAAGGCGACCGCGCCGGCCAAGAAGGCTGCGAGCAAGGCCACGGCACCGGCGAAGAAGGCCCCGGCGAAGAAGGCAGCAACCGCCAAGGCGACCACAGCCAAGAAGGCACCCGCGAAGAAGGCAACAGCCGCCAAGGCGACCACAGCCAAGAAGGCACCCGCCAAGAAGGCACCCGCGAAGAAGGCTGCGACCACCAAGAAGGCCGCCGTGAAGAAGGCTCCCGCCAAGAAGTCCACGGCGACGGATGCACCGGCGGCAGAGGCTGCTCCTGCAGCCGAGTAGGCATCCACGCCCGCACGCCCGGTCGGATCCCTCGGCCGGGCGTGCGGGCGTTCTGATGCGGGGAATCCCTGATCGGGCAGGTGCCGGCCTGCCTTACAAAGCCGGAACGTGTTCACAACACCGCTCTGTCCGCAGAGGAGGAGGTTGAGAACTACCAGAACCGACTGATCAGGAGGTTGTCATGAACCGCACACGCAGGACCGCCGTCACACTTGCTCTCGTCACCGCCGTGACTGCGGGAGGTGGCGCGGCTGGGGTGGCGGGTGCGTCCTCGTTGCCAGGACCGGATTGCGGGGAGTGCGCCGCCGCGACGTCCGGCTCGGCGTTCGGCACCGGCACGCAGGGCTGGCGTCAACGGTCCGGCGCAGGGGGCGGATCCGAGGGCGCGCGCGGTCGTGGGCAGGGGCTGGGCGCGGGTTCGGGGTCCGGCCAGGGCCACGGCACGCAGCGGCGGGCGGGTGCCGGTGCCGGTGAGCACGCCGACCTGCCCGACGCCGTCGAGGGGGCGACCCTCACGAAGAAGATCCGCAAGCAGCTGAAGTACCTCGTCGAGGAGGAGAAGCTCGCTGGCGACATCTACGACCTGGCCGAGTCGGTGTACGGCGCTCGCGTCTTCGCCAACATCTCCCGGGCGGAGGACAACCATGCCGATCAGGTGCGCCTGCTGCTGGACCGGTACGACGTCAACGACCCGAGCGCGACTCGGGAGGCGGGTGAGTTCCGGGACAAGGACCTCCAACGACTCTACGACCGGCTCGCCGCCCGGGTCGTGAAGAGCCGGGAGAAGGCAGTGAAGGCCGCGATCCTGATCGAGAGGACTGACATCGCCGACCTGAAGGAGCTGCTCGCCAACGACCTGCCGGCCGACGTCGAGCAGGTGGCCGAGAACCTGCTGGCCGGTTCGCAACGCCACCTGGTCGC
>JAQBEX010000050.1:0-14478 GCA_032123675.1 Actinomycetes bacterium | reverse complement strand
ATCGGCGGCGGGAGGTTCGACGGGCTGCTGATCCGATGCCATGCGGACTCCGTTGCGGGATCGAGGTGGCGCCGCGCACCCGGGCACACCTGCGGCTGGCCCCCATCCTGCACCAACGGTGCTGCCGTCCTTCAGCAGCCCGGGCCGAGTGGCAGGGCGTCGTCGTCCACTCCTTGCGTGGGTGCCGAACCGGGCACGGCGCGATGATCGCCGCGATGGTCGCGGGCTTCGCGATCGGTGCCGCACTCACGCTGTGATCCCGGGCCAGGTCAGTGAGCGCTGAGGCGACCACGAGGACTGCGAGCACGAAGTAGATCCCGGCGATGATCTGGTGCGCGTGCCTGTTGGCGAAGCCCGCGAGAAACGCCAGAAGGCGGTCCGACCGATGGCCGACCACCGTCACGGCCAACGCTGGCAGGAGCAGCGGGCTGATGGTGATCCGAAGTACGACGAAGGAGGCAGACAGCGTGATGGCGGCGCTTGTGGCCGAAGACCTGACCACCTCGACCGACCTGCGGGGAATCGGCGCCCCCACCCCTGCCCCGGAGGGCCGGAGGTCCCACCTGGGAATGGGAACGGACTCCTGCGGGTTTCTCGGACATTGACCCGACGTGAGGAGCCGCTGTGGCAAGGGACGTTGATGCCGTCGTCGTAGGAATGGGACCGGGCGTTGAGGACGCCCTTCAACAGGAGCGCGATCGTGTCGCCGCCGGCTGACCCGCGACTGCCCGCACCCGCCGCCGCCTTTGATGTGTTCCTGAGCACGGACGCACCCGCCAGTCGCGACCATCGACGATGGACCCCGGCGGACGGCCCGATGCCGGCGCTGTACCTCGGCCACGGCGCACCACCCCTGTTCGACGATGCGCTGTGGATCAGCGAGTTGTTCGCGTGGTCCCAAGTGCTGCCCAAGCCAACCGCCATCCTGATCGTCAGCGCCCACTGGGAGTCCGCACCTCTGAGCCTGTCCGCCACCGCAGCGAACACTCCCCTGGTCTACGACTTCGGCGGCTTCGACCGTAGGTACTACACGATGACCTACCGGACGCCCGACGCCAGCGACCTGGCCACGCTGGTCCGCGCGACGTTGCCCGACGTAGAACAGGTCCACCAGCACAAGAGCCGGGGCCTGGACCACGGGGCGTGGGTGCCCCTGAAGATCATGTACCCCTACGGCGATGTGCCCGTCCTGCAGATGTCCATGCCGACCCACGACCCGGGCCGACTTCTGGACATCGGCCGACGGCTCGGCGAATTGCGCTCCGAGGGGGTACTGGTCATCGGGTCGGGCTTCATGACCCACGGCCTTCCCTACCTCACCGCCGACATGTTCCACCTCGGCACAGTGCCAGCCTGGTCATCTGAGTTCGACCACTGGGCCGCTGACGCGCTCGCCCGCGGTGACGTGGACACGTTGACGAGGTACCGCAGCCAAGCACCCGGGGTCCGCTACGCCCACCCCAGCGTCGAGCACTTCACCCCACTGTTCATCACGCTGGGCGCGGCAGCGGATGGGGAATCCCCTGTGCAGACCACCATCGAGGGGTTCCAGTTCGGCCTGTCCAAGAGGTCCTTCCAGATCGCCTGATCCCTGAACAGGCCAGTCAGCAGCAGCACACCCAACAGCCCGGAGGACGCATGCAGTTCAACACCATGATCGGCAAGGCACAGGACGCAATCACCGTACGCACGGTCTTCGGCGAGCCCATCGAGAAGGATGACGTGACCATCATCCCGGCGGCGCGGGTGGTCGGCGGGATCGGCGGTGGGGACGGCACCGACCGCGACGGTAAGCACGGTGAGGGCGGCGGCTTCGGCATCCGGGCCTACCCGGCCGGCGTGTACGTCATCAGGAAGGGAAGGGTGCGGTGGCTGCCCGCAGTTGATCCCAATCGGATCGTCCTCACGACGGGGGCGGTGACCGTGGCCACGGTCGTCGTGCTCGCCCGAGCGTGGGCGACTCGGCACTGCGTGGAGACGTCCCCCTAGCAGCGGAGACGAGTACCCCACCTACTCAGGCGCGGCCGTCGCGTCCATCCACTCGTGGGCATCGCGCATCGCCTGGCGGGTGGACGCCGTGAGCGATGCGGTGCTCAGGTAGATGTTGTCCGCACCGAGCTGGGCAAGTGCACCGGTCACCTCCAGCTGGGACATCACACCGTCCGAGATGCCGCTCACCTTCAGCAGGCAGTCGTGGTCAGCCAACGTCTTGGCGTACCTCGTGGTGAGGTTGATGAACGTGCTGCCGAGGTCCTCCTTGCCCCGCAGCGACAGGATCACCACGGATCGCCGGGACTCCTCGGAGACCGACGGCAGGGCCTCCTCCAACGCCCCCGTCGCCGCGAAGAACAGGCTCCCGTAGGGCCTGAGCACCAGGACCTCATGGGCGCCGACCTCGGCGGGCGGGTCACCCTCCTCGACCTCGCCGGTCTCGCTGAACGTCCACGCCTTGATGGTGATGCGGTTCGACTGCCTGATCACGTACAGCATCAGCGACATGCCGATGCCCACCAGGACCGCGTACTGCAGCGGGATCACGAGGGTCAGGACGAAGGTCAGCGTCATCACCGTGGCCTGGATCGCCCCCGTGCGCCAGACCATCCGGACCTGCTCGGGCTTGAGCGTCCGGAAGCCCACCACGACCAGCAGCCCAGCCAGGGCCGGCATGGCGATGTAGCCCACGAGCTCGGAGAAGGCGAGCACGACCAGGACCATGGTCAACCCGGCCACGAACAACGCGACCCGGCTGCGCGCGCCTGCGTTCGTGACCAGCGACGTGGCCGACATGGATCCACCGACCGGCATGCCCTGCAGGAGTCCGGCCCCGATGTTGGCCACACCCTGGCCGCGGAAGTCCCCGGAGGCGTCGGGGTAGGTGCCGTCGGGGTTGGGCACCGAGCTGCTGATCGCCGCGCCCTGGACAAGGCCCACGAAGGCCAGCGACAGCGCGGGCACGAGCAGGGCGCCGACCATGCCCAGGGTGGGCATGGTCGGGGCAGGAAGCCCACTGGGTACCTCGGTGATGGCACGCAGCTGCAGCACCGGGAACAGCTCGAGGGCACCGAGCGCCGACCCGAGACCCACAGCCACGACCAGGCCAAGAGCCCCGAGACGGGTGCGCTCGAGCAGCAGGATCAGGGCGATCGTGGCGGCGCTCACGACGACAGCGGCCCCTTGCCATCCGGGCACGTTCAACACTGTGTCGACGGCTCGCGCGACCCGGTTCTCGCCCTCTGCCTCGTACCCGGTCACGTAGTCCAACTGGCCGAGGATGATGTTGACGGCCACGGCGTTGATGAAGCCGGTGAGCACAGCATTCGGCACCCAGCGCACGATCCAGCCCATCCGGGCCAGACCCAGGCCGAGCATCACGAGCCCCGTGAGCACGGACAGCGTGAACAGCGCCGCATTCGCCTCGGGGGTGTCGCCGTGGACCTGAGGGACGTCGGACACCACGACAGCCATCGCCCCGGTGGCCTGAACGGCCATGAACGCCGAGCTCGTCGCGACCGCCCCGAAGAGGGTCCCGAACATGTACCCGTAGAGCCCATAGATGGGGTTGACGCCGGCCAGCAGGCCGCCAGCGAGCCCATCCGGGACGCTCTCGACGCCCAGGACCAGACCGGCCGGCACGTCCTTGCCCAGCGTGCCCCGCGGGACCTTGGCCTTCAGGCCACGACTCTCGGACCGCCCGGTAACAGCCATGTCTAGACACTAGTCCTGCCGGGGCCTCGCTCTCAGGCCGGCGCAGGCCACCGTGCCCGGCGACAGCCAGCGTGCCCGTCGGCAGACTCTCAGGTCGGCAGCACAAGCCAACGGACCGGGGCCCCGGCATCGACGCCTCCGGGGGGCAGGACGGCGAATCCCTCGGCCCCCGCCAGCCCGCGAAGCATCCCGGACCCCAGGTGCGTGCCCGGGCGGAAGACTCCGTCAGTCAGGTGCCCGAGCACCAACCGATCCTCGTGAGCCGGTGCTGCGATGGGCTCTGCGCAGACGACCACCGGCAGTTCCGGCACCGCGGAGTGGCCGGCCAGGGCGGCGGCGATCGGGGCGGCGAGGCTCAGCAGGGTGACGATGGCGCTCTGCGGGTTCCCCGGCAGCCCGACGATCCACGCCGATCCGTGCGCCAGTGTGCCGGCGAGCATCGGGTGGCCCGGGCGGACCGCCACACTGTCGACGAGCACCTCCCCGGCGCACTCAGCAATGGCCTCGTGCAGGTGGTCCACGGGGCCAGCGGCCGTGCCGCCCGTCGTCAGCACCACGTCGGCCACCTCAGCGGCGCGCCGCATGGCCTCGACGTGGGCAGCCAGGGTGTCCTCGGCCACCTCGACAGCCACGACCTCGACTCCGAGGCGGGCCAGCCAGGCCGGCACCTGCGGACCCAGGGAGTCCCGCACCTTCCCAAGCTCCGGAACCCCGGAGGTCGCCAGCTCGTCGCCGAACAGCACGAGCGCCGCTCGGGGTCGTGGCACCACGTGCAGTGAGTCGTGGCCCGCCGCAGCAGCCAGCCCGAGCAGCGCGGGTGTCAGCACGGCCCCGGCAACGGCCAGGACCTCCCCCGCGGAGCACTCCTCGCCGGCATGGCGCACATAGGTGGGCCCCTCGGGGGTGGCCGCGATCAGGAGGTCGACCCCGTCGCTGGCTGCTTCCCGACCCTCCTCGCTGCGCACAACAGCGTCGGCCCCGGGCGGGACTACCGCTCCCGTCGCGATGACCACCGCCTGTCCGGCCACCAACGGCCCGGGTACCGGCCGCCCCGCGAGCGACGTGCCCACGACAGTCCACGGCCCACTCCCGCTGACGGCCCACCCGTCCATCGCGGAGGTATCGAATGAGGGCAGCGCACACAGCGCGACCAGGTCCTCGGCGAGCACCAGCCGGTCACAGTCAGCAACGGGCAGCTCCACCGGGGGAAGGGCCCGGACGGAGCCGGCCACGGCTGCCCGCGCGACATCCCAGCGCGGTTCGACAAGGGTCATGACTGATCCTCGGGCCACAGTCTCGGCGGGTGCTGGTCCACGGCTGCACAATAGGCGCCTACCGGAAGGGCCGTCATGAATGAGCTGACCCATCTCGATGGCGCGGGACATGCGCGCATGGTCGACGTCGCCGCGCGCGAGGTGACCACCCGGACAGCTACGGCCAGCGGCCGGGTGACGACATCGGCAGCCGACCTGGTCCGATCGGGGGCCGCACCCAAGGGCGACGTCCTGGCCGTCGCCCGGATCGCCGGGATCATGGCCACGAAGCGGACCCCGGACCTGATCCCCCTGTGCCACCCGATCGCCGTGCACGGCGTTGATGTCGAGGTGAGCGTGGCACCCGATGCCGACGAGGTGCGGATCCTGGCGACGGTGCGCACTGCTGACCGGACCGGGGTCGAGATTGAGGCGCTGACGGCCGTGGCTGTGGCCGGGCTGGCCGTGATCGACATGATCAAGGCCGTCGATCCGCATGCGTCGCTGCGCGATGTCCAGGTCGAGGCGAAGGACGGCGGCCGCAATGGTGCGTGGCGCCGATGAGTGCGCCTGGGGTGCCAGCAGCCGTCATCACGTGCTCGGACTCCGCTGCAAGCGGCATGGCCCCCGACGCGTCCGGCCCATTGGCCGCCGACCTGCTCACCGAACTGGGCCACCAGGTCAGCCCCGTTGTGGTCGTGCCTGATGACACCTCGGCCATCCATGGCGCCGTTCGAGCCGCCATCACCGCTGGGGCACGCGTGGTGGTCCTGACCGGGGGCACCGGTGCCGGGCCACGCGACGTCACCCCGGAGGCTCTGCGCGCCGCTGGGGTGCGTGAGCTCCCAGGTCTCGGCGAGGCGATCCGGGCTGCCTCCCGGCAACGGATCCCGGCGGCGGACCTGTCACGAGCCCTCGGCGGAGTGATCGACGGGGCCATCGTGCTGGCGCTGCCGGGCAGCCCGGGCGGGGTCCGCGACGGCCTGGCCGCCGTGGGACCCCTGCTCGAGCACGCTGCGGCGATGGCGGGCGGCGGCGGACACTCCGACGATCGGAGCGCCGCTACCGCGGGTACCCACGACCCATCCCGATCCGGGCTCGTGCGCTCGACCCCCATCACCGAGGCCGAGGTGGCCGACGAGGTCCGCCGGGCGGCTGCTGGCGCGGTTGTCACGTTCGCGGGGGTGGTGCGCGACCACGACGGTGGCCGATCCGTGTCGGCGCTGCACTACCAGGGGCATCCTGACGCCGGACGGATCCTCTCCGAGGTGGTCGTTGAGGCCCGCGGTCACCCGGGTGTGCTGGCAGCCGCGGCACGGCATCGGGTCGGCGACCTGGCGATCGGCGAGCTCGCGTTCGTCGCTGCGATCAGCGCTGCCCACCGCGGTGAGGCCTTCGAGGCCTGCGCCTGGCTGGTCGACGAGGCCAAGGCTCGGCTGCCGATCTGGAAGCACCAGCACTTCGCCGACGGCACCGAGGAGTGGGTGAACAGCCCATGACGCAGGAGTCAGCCGCCCCCATGCCCGCCCGGCTCGAGGACCGATTCGGGCGCGTGCACCGCGACCTGCGGGTCTCGCTCACCGATCGATGCAACCTGCGCTGCACGTACTGCATGCCCGCCGACGGCCTGGACTGGATGCCCTCGGCCGACCTGCTGACCGCCGCGGAGATCCAGCGGGTCGTCCGGATCGGCACCGAGCTGGGCATCACCGAGGTGCGGCTGACCGGCGGCGAGCCGCTGATCCGCCCGGACGTGGTCGACATCGTGGCCCGATTGGCGGCCCTACCTCGGACTCCGCACCTGTCGGTGACCACCAACGCCCTGCGGTTGTCCGCGCTTGCCGGCCCGCTGGCCGAGGCCGGGCTCGCGCGCGTGAACATCTCGTGCGACACCCTGAGCCCTGAGTCGTTCGCACGGCTGACCCTTCGCGACCGGCTCGGTGACGTGCTTGCCGGCATCGCCGCAGCGCAGGCTGCCGGCCTGGCCCCGATCAAGATCAACACGGTCCTGATGCGCGGGATCAACGATCATGAGGCCCCCGCCCTGCTGCGCTGGGCCCTCGACGAGGGGTTGTCCCTGCGCTTCATCGAGCAGATGCCACTGGACCCCCAGCACTCGTGGAACCGGGCGATGATGGTGACCCGGGAGGAGATCCTCGACTCCCTCGAGCGCGCCGGCTTCCACCTCGCACCACGCCCGGGACGCGGGTCGGCTCCGGCCGAGGAGTTCGTGATCGACGGCGGACCCGCCACGCTGGGGATCGTCGGCTCGGTGACCAAGCCATTCTGCGCTGCCTGCGACCGCGTGCGGCTCACCTCCGACGGCCACTGGCGCTCATGCCTGTTCGCCCGAGCGGAGACCGACCTGCGCACACTCCTGCGCGACGGGTCGAACGACGATGCGGTGGCCGCGGCGATGCGCGGTGAGGTGACCCGCAAGCTGCGAGGACATGGCATCGACGAGCCTGCGTTCGCCCAACCCGACCGGCCGATGTCAGCGATCGGCGGCTGACTGATGCCCCACACCCAGGAGAACACTGCGGTCACGTTCCGCTTGTTCGGATCCGCCCGCGCCGCCGCGGGGGCTGGCGAGGTCCAGGTGGCGTGCGGACCGGTCGCCGAGGTCGTGGCCGCCCTGACCGCCGACCTGCCTGCGGGCTTCTCCGACGTCCTGGCGGTCAGCTCGCTGGTCGCCGACGGCCTGCGGCTTGACCGCGACTCCTCGGCCCCGATCGCCGGGGGGACCGTCGTGGACGTCCTGCCCCCCTTCGCGGGAGGCTGACATGACCGCTCTGGACACCCGCGCCCCGAGTGCGCCGGCCACCTCCTGGTGGCGCGAGGCCTCCGGTTCGGTGGCCGACGTCGGCGTCCTGGTCCCGATCGCAATCGCCCTGATCGTCAGCAATGGCCTGTCCACCACCGCGGTCCTGCTCCCCGCCGGACTTCTGTACCTGGTGGTCGCGTGGACCTACCGGGCCCCGGTCGCCGTCCAGCCGCTGAAGGCCTTCGGCGCTGCAGCCATCGCCGCCGGCGCTGGTGCGGATGTGATCGCCGCGGGCTCGCTGATCATGGGCGCGGTGTTCCTGCTCTTGGGCTCCACCGGGCTGCTGGATCGTCTGGGGGCAGTCTTCCCGCGGGTGCTCATCCGGGGTGTGCAACTGGCTGTGGGGCTCACATTCGCCCGGATTGCGTGGCGGATGGTCACCCAGCCGTCGAGCACCTTCACAGCCCAATGGCCAGTCGCCGTCACCGCGCTCGCCTGCCTCGCGATCACGGTCGCCCTCCTGCACTGGCGGCGCACGAGTGCGCTGATCGCCGTCGGCGTCGGCCTCGGGATCGCCGTCGTGACCTCGTGGGGCGCGGGGCCCGTGACGCTCGGACCCAGCCCGCTGAGCCTTCCGACTATCACGACAGCGGACCTCCTGCTGGCCGCAACCCTGCTGGTCCTGCCCCAGGTTCCGTTGACGCTGACCAACTCCTGCCTGGCGCCGGCCGATGCGGCTGCGAAGTACTTCCCGGACGCGACGGCCCGGATCACCCCAAGTCGCCTCGCGCGCACGCTGGGCGCTGCCAACCTCGCCGCCGGGGCGATCGGCGGCATGCCCGTGTGCCACGGCGCCGGCGGGATGAGCGCGCATCACACCTTCGGCGCCCGCACCTGGCGAGCGCCAGCCATCATCGGGGCAGCCCTGACCATCCTCGCGCTGCTGTTCGGCCAGGACCTTGCGTTGGTGCTGCGGGCCTTCCCGCTGGCGATCCTGGCCGCCCTGCTGCTCGTCGCCGGGATCACGCACGTCCGCCTGCTGTCCGATGTTCGCGGATGGGCCGACTGGTCGCTGGCAATGGCCATCGGCGTCGCCGGAGCGACCGGCCACCTGCTGGTCGCGGTGATTGGCGGACTCGTCGTGATGGGTGCGCGCTCGATGCTCGCGTCCTCGGCTCAGGGTGGTCCGGACCACCCGGAACGGACGTAGCGATGGATCCACTGAGCTGGGTGGACAGGGTGCTTGCTGAGCGCGGCGCGCGCCGTACCGGCGATCTCGTGGCACACCAGGCCATGCCGTGGTCGTCGACGTGGCGAGCCCCAACAACCGCAGGACCGTGTTGGCTGAAGCGGAACAGCATCGGCACCCGATTCGAACCCTTGCTGCTGCAGTTGCTGCACGCGAATGGCGCCCAGGGAGTCCCCGACGTGCTCGCGACCGACGCAGCTCGCGGTTGGTCCCTCACCGCGGACGCCGGCGCGCCGATGCGCGGGCTTCCAGGCGGTGAGGACGCGGCACGCTGGCAGACAGCCCTGCGGCTGTACGCAGCAGTGCAGCGCCACCTCGAGTCAGCGGTGCCGGAACTCCTCGCGGCCGGCGTCCCCGATCATCGGCCGCCCGCCGTGCCCGCACAGGCCGAGATGCTGCTCAGCGACGCATCTGCCATGCGGCGGGGGCTACCCGGCGGATTCACCGCAGACGCCGAGCGGGCGGTGCGGGCAACTCTGCCCGACCTTGCCGGCTGGTGCGCGGACCTGGCTGACTCCCCGGTAGCGGTGACCGTCCAGCATGACGATCTCCATGCCAACAACGTCCTGATCAATGAGCGGGGTGACCTGACCGTGATCGACTGGGGCGACGCGCAGGTGGCCCATCCGTTCGGCACCCTCCTGACGACCATGCGCAGCATCGCCCACCACACCGGACTCGATGGACCGGGCGACCCCCGCCTTGACCCACTGCGCGATGCCTACCTCGAGGCGTGGTCGGACGTCGCCGACCTGTCCCGGCTGCGCCGCGATGCCGGGTTGGCCGTGCGCATCGCCCCCGTGGCCCGGGCACACGCATGGCGTCGCGCGCTGCGGGGCGCCGACGCAGCCCAACTCGCCGAGTACGGCGAGGCGGTCCCCGGCTGGCTCACCGAACTGGCGGCTGCACAGCCCTGACCCTAAACCTGACGCTGACCGCCCGCCGGGACAAGCCGCGGCCCACTGGTGCTCAGTGCAACAGGCGGTCCAGCGCCACGAACACTGCCAGGATCAGCACTCGGTCGGCGCCGTGGACGATCATCACCTGGTACCCGTTGGGGGCTGCATCCTGGTTGTTGGCTCTGGCGAGGGCACCACCAGGGCTCCACAGGGTGGCCCGGTGGGCAAGGAGGTCCCCCAGCAGCACCAAGTCGCCCAATCCGGGTGCCGAGACCACCCAGGCCAGACCAGCGGTGCCTGTGTGCAGACCCCTCACGGTGACCCTGGACCCACCGGGCCGTCCGATCTCCACCGAGTCACGCGGCCCGGTGAACCGCTCGTGGATGACCGCGAGTACCTGCCCGTCCCGGTCAACGAGCGTGGGCCGACTGCGGTAGTCGTGGCACGCGCCGATGACCTCGTACACGGGCTCGCCCCGGCAGGTCCGGATCCACCAGTTCTCCTGCGATTCTGAGACGTGAACGCTCATCAGGAAGCAGGTGGGGCAACGTCCCCGCCCGGCTGAGTCCGCGACGGACACGACGGCACCTCGCTGAACTGGGAAGCGGACGATACCCCGAGCCTGGGATGGTGTCCGTCCTTGATGTCGCCAAGGACGGACACCGGATCCCCGATCAGGCCTCTGCTGCGCCGGCCTGGAGCGCGGCCTCGTCCACCACATCGTGGGCGGACGCCACACCGCCGAGCTCGGTCAGCTGCGCCTGCACCGCGGCCGCCTCTTCAGCATGGGCCAGGACGCCAACCGCGGCCTTGCCAGCGCTGAGGTCGGCTGCGATCCGAGCCTTGTCCTCACCGCTGAGCTTGAGGCCCTTGTGGTGCAGGGACCCGCCAACCGCACCACCAGCAATGCCGACACCGCCGCCAACAACGGCTGCAGCGGCGCCGAGTCCGAGAGCGGCCGGACCGAGGACGAGCAGGGCGGCACCCACGCCGGCACCGGCGACCACACTGGTTGCGCCGACCTTGTCAACCACGAGATTGCCGGCTGAGTCGAGGACCAGGACGCCGATGGCGTCACCCTCGGCGACGCCCGAGGCCTCAACGGCCAGCGCAGCGCTATCAGCGGCGGCCCCGTCGGCGAAGAATGCGAGGATCAGTTGCTTGTGTGACATAGCCAGTACTCCTTCGGTATGGAGGGGTGCGAGGTCCGCACCGCCAACAACGATGCCGTCCCCTGGGGATCCCGGCATCAACCCGATGGGACTATCCCAAACCAGCTCGGTGGCGACCTCGAACCAGCTCGGTGGCGACCATCCGGGCATCACCCACGGTCACGTGGTGCGCGGGTCCGGTCACCTGCAGCGCGGCGCTGGTCTCGCGCGACGCGCATGAGGCACCGACCCACAGCTCGACGTCGCCGGGCTCGACGATCCGCCTCATCCCGCGATCGGCGAACGCCAAGCGCGTGGTGGGCACGGTGAACCGGACGACCACAGACTCGGCCGGCTCGAGGTCGACCCGCCGGTAACCCAGCAGCTGGGCGATGGGCCGGGTGACTGATCCGACCACGTCGCGGGCGTAGAGCTGGACCACGTCAGCACCGCGGCGCTCGCCGGTGTTGGTGGTGCGCACGGTCACCTCGACCGTGCCACCGGCAGGGACCCGACCGACGCCGTGCGGGCCGTGCGCAGTGAGGTCGCTGTGGCTGAAGCTGGTGTAGGACAACCCGTGGCCGAATGGCATGGCGGGTGTCGTGTCCAGGCTGCTGACCGAGGTCGGGCCACCGAGGAAGGGGTGCAGGTAGGAGTACGGCTGTGCACCTCCGGAACGGGGGAGGCTGACCGGCAGGCGGCCCGATGGGTTGACCCGACCGGACAGCACGCCGGCGATCGCGGCCGATCCCTCCTCGCCGGGGAAGAAGGCCTGGACGACTGCCCGGCAGCGCTCGAGCGCCCAGCCCACCGCATACGGACGGCCGGTGAGCAGCACCAGGACGACGGATGTTCCGGTGTCCAACACCGCCTCGATGAGTCCGCGCTGGACGCCCGGGAGCTCGAGTGACTCCCGGTCACAACCCTCGCCGACGGTTCCACGGCCGAACAGCCCGGCCTGGTCGCCGACCACGACCACCGCGATATCAGCCGCCGCCGCCACCTCGATGGCCCCGGCGAATCCGGAACGGTCTGCATCGTCCACCGCGCAGCCGGTCGCGTAGCTGACGTCCGCCGCCGGCCACTCCGCGCGCACGGCTTCGAGGACCGTGGGTGCCGAGATCCCGAGCGGTACATCCGGGTGGTGGTCCAGGACGTGGTTGGCGAATGAATAGCAGCCGAACAGCGCCTGCCAACGGTCAGCGTTCGGGCCGATCACCGCGATCCGGCCCATCCCGGGAAGCGGAAGGACACCGTCGTTGCCGAGCAGGATCACCGACTCCTCGGCGAGCCTGGCTGCGATGGCACGGTGCGGGGCCGGATCCAGATCGATGATCTCGGGGACCGCCATGTCGTAGTCCTCGTAGAGCAGGCCGAGCTCGGACTTCTGGCGAAGTGCTCGCAGCACCGCTCGGTCGACGAGCGATTCGGGGAGCTCACCATCGCGCACCTTGGCAATGAGCGGCTCGAGGTAGGCGTTGCCGGTCGGCAGTTCGATGTCCACCCCCGCCTCGAGGGCAAGGGCGGCAGCGTCGCCGAGATCGGCGGCCACGCCGTGCAGGGCCTGCAGGAAGGCCACGCCGAAGTAGTCGGCGACGACGGTTCCCTCGAAGCCCCACTCGTCGCGCAGCAACCCGGTGAGCAACCCGGGGTCAGCGGCGACCGGCAGCCCGTCGATCTCCGCGTACGAGTGCATGACCGACCGGGCACCACCATCGAGCACCGCCATCTCGAAGGGGATGAGCAGCACGTCGATGAGCTCACGTGGCCCGACACGGGCTGGGGCGAGGTTCCGACCGGCCACGGATGCCGAGTACCCCACGAAGTGCTTGAGGGTCGCGATGACCCCGGCGCCCTGCAACCCCCGGACGAAGGACGTGCCGATGCTGCCGACCAGGTACGGGTCCTCGCTGATGCACTCCTCCACCCGCCCCCAGCGGGCGTCGCGGATGACGTCGAGCACGGGGGCGAGGCCCTGGTGGACCCCGAGGGTGCGCATGCTGTCGCCGATCGCTGCACCCATCTCCGCAATGAGTTGCGGGTCGAAGGACGCACCCCAGGCCAGCGGTGTCGGGTACGTGGTGGCGTGCCATGAGGAGAGGCCGGTCAGGCACTCCTCGTGAACCAGGGCCGGGATGCCCAGCCGGGTGCTGGTCCGGAACCAGCGCTGGAGGTCACGCAGCCACATGAGCCGTTCGAGGGGATCCACCGGCGTCGTTCCGTAGACCCGGGTCAGATGCCCGATCCCATCCGCGGCGAACGTCTCCACCGCGTTCTGCGGCGCGGACATCTCGTCCTGCATCGGTGCAACGACCGAACCGCCGTCCTCGCCCCAGAGGCCGACGATCTGGGCGACCTTCTCCTGCAGGGTCATCCGGGCGAGCAACTGCCTGGCCCGCGCGTCGTGGAGGTCAGCCGGGGCGGAGTCGGGAGCGTCATCCATGCCAGGTCCTTGTCCGGGATCCGATGCAGGGCATGCGCGGGCTGACCCGACCGTCGGCCGATTCAGGCGCCGCCACCCGAGCCAGAGTAGGTGCCGCCCGTGGTCGGTCGCGCGGCGTTCACCCGCATGCCCCCTCCGACCCGTGATCGCGCTGCCCACGGCTCTGCTGTGATCCAGCCCCCGGGTCGGTATCGCCTCCGTGAGCCATGGCCCCGGCCAGCGCCGCACGAGCCCTGGACGTGAGGAGCAGCATTGGACACGACCGAGGTGACCGTGGCACTCGGCACGATCGTGGTCTTCGGGGTCGGGGCCCAGTGGCCCACGGCCGCATCGTCGTCTTCCTGCTGGTCTCGGTCGGGCTGCTGATCGCCTGGATCGTCGGATCAGTGGCCGCGAACGTCATCGTCGACCTGCCGATCGGCGTCGCGGCGCTGCTCGGCGGCGTTCACCTCCACCTGGCGCTCGGCGATCAGCATGCCCGAGCGCGCCTTCATCGCCTCGGTGGCACCCCGGGGCATCGTGGCGGCCTCCACGGTCTCCTTCTACGCCATCTCCCCGCCGATGCGGACATGGCCGCCGACGAGATCGTGCCCATCACGTTCGCGATCATCATCGGTGCCGGAATCATCTACGGGTTCGACTCGCCGGCCATGGCAAGGGGACTCAGGTCGGGCAGGGCACCCCGAACGGCGTTGCCTTCGTCCGGACCTGGCTCGATCTACCTCGACCGCAACGCCACCCCCTGATCGCCCCTGAGGTTGCCGCCGCGATGTGGTCGTGTTCGCCTCCGGCGGCACTGAGGCCAACAACCTGGCGATCTGGGGCACCGCGGCCGGCATCGCACCGAGTCCGGGTGCTCCCGGTCGCTTGACGTGGGGCGATGTGCGGAAGAATCGGAAGACGCCGACAACCACGAAGCAGGAGGTGCGCGGTGAGCAGACGATCTGCCCAGCCGTACAAGCGTCATCCGGTCACCGAGGACTACGACGCCATCGTCATCGGCTCGGGGATCGG